>DAHXOT010000042.1 GCA_027364735.1 Hydrotalea sp.
AGCTCGTCGGGCTCATAACCCGAAGGTCGGAAGTTCGATCCTTCCCCTCGCAACAAAATTAGAGCCTCGATAGAGGCTTTTCTTATTTTTACATACAACCTTATCACTTTGAAAGCGGGCTTTGTAAATATTTTTGGTAAACCAAATGCAGGAAAAAGCACATTGTTAAATGCTTTACTTGGAGAAAAGTTAGCTATTGTATCTCCTAAAGTACAAACAACTCGGCATCGTATAAAAGGGTTTTTAACTAAAGCAGCGGAATATCAAATCATTTTTTCAGATACACCAGGTATTATTGAAGCTAAATATAAGCTGCACGAGAAAATGATGCAAGCAGTTAAAAATGCTTTAGAAGATGCAGATCTTGCTTTACTAATTGTAGATGTAAACGATGATTTAAATGAATGCGATATTGTTTTTCAATCCTTACATTTAAAAGTTCCTTCAATTATTGTGCTTAACAAAATTGACGAAGCTAAAAATGGAAAAATTGCAGAAGCCGAATTATTTTTTGCTAATAAGCCTTACTCTAAAAAAATAATAAAAATTTCTGCTTTACAGCAACATCATCTTCAAAAACTATTGCAAGCTATTATTGAATTTTTGCCGGAAGGTGAACCATTTTATAATGGAGATGATTTAAGTGATTTGCCTACCAAATTTTTTGTAAGCGAAATTATTCGCGAAAAAATATATGAGTTATTTGAAGATGAAATTCCTTACCATGTTGCAGTAATAATTAATGAATTTAAAGAAAAAGAAAAATTGGTTAAAATTCAGGCAGATATTATTGTACATCGCGAAACACAAAAAGCAATTGTGATTGGCCAAAAAGGGAAAATGATTAAAGAAATAGGAATATTGGCAAGAAAAGACATTGAAGCTTTTATTCAGCAAAAAGTATTTCTGGAACTTTTTGTAAAAGTAAAACCCAAATGGCGTGATAATGAATTGCAGTTGAAAGAATATGGATACTGATAGTTAATTAGCTTTCGGTATCAATAAAAATATTTGTTGAATTTTAAACATACTATCAATTAATTTTGATAATAATATTATGAGTTATACTGTAGCAATAGTAGGCCGACCAAATGTAGGAAAGAGTACTTTCTTTAACAGGTTATTGGAACAACGAAAAGCCATTGTTGATGATATAAGTGGAGTTACACGTGATAGGCAATATGGTATAACCGAATGGAACGGTAAAACTTTTAACGTAATTGATACCGGTGGTTTTGTACCCGATAGTGACGATATTTTTGAAAAAGAAATAAGAAAGCAAGTTCGTATTGCAATAGATGAAGCTAATGCTATTGTATTTATAGTAGATGTTGCAATTGGTATTACAGAATTAGATGAAGCAATGGCCGACCTTTTACGCCGAACAACTAAACCTGTTTATTTGGTAGTAAATAAAGTAGATAATTCTGAACGACATTTAGAAGCAGCAGAATTTTATTCATTAGGTTTCGATACCATTTATAATATTAGCAGTATTAGCGGAAGTGGTACAGGAGAACTGTTAGATGCAATAACCGATAATATTAAACAAGAAGATGTTGCAGAAGTTCTTTCAGAAATTGCTTTACCTAAATTTGCCATAATTGGTCAACCTAATGTAGGTAAATCATCCTTATTAAATTCGCTTATAGGAAAAGAAAGAACAATTGTAAGTAATATTGCAGGCACCACCAGAGATACTATTCATACGCATTATAATTTGTTTAATAAAGAATTTATTTTAATAGATACTGCAGGGCTTAGAAAGAAAAATAAAGAAAAAGATGATCTTGAATTTTATTCGGTAATTCGTGCCATTAATGCAATGGATGAAGCAGATGTTTGTTTATTATTAATAGATGCAACAAAAGGCATTACTTCTCAAGATGTAAATATTTTTAGTTTAGCAACAAGAAAAGGAAAAGGTATTGTAGTACTTGTAAATAAGTGGGATTTAATGGAAAAGCAAACCAATACCTCGCGTAACTATGAAGCCGAGTTAAAAAGAAAATTAGCTCCCTTTACCGATATTCCGGTTATTTTTATTTCTGCCATAGAAAAATTAAGAATATTTAAAGTAATTGAAGTTGGGTTAGAAGTATATGCTAATAGGCAACGTAAAATAACCACTTCGCAATTAAATGATATAATGTTAAAAGCTGTAGAAGCTTATCACGCACCGGTTGTACGCGGTAATACTGTTAAAATAAAATATGTAACTCAACTTCCTACAGTAGTGCCTTCGTTTGCGTTTTTTACCAACTATCCGGATGATATTAAACAACCTTATAAAAACTACCTTGAAAATCAGCTCCGTACACATTTTAATTTTAGTGGTGTTCCGGTAAGAATATTTTTTAGAAAAAAGTAAGAATAAAAAATAGTTAAAATTTGGATAGTTTGTATAGGAAGCTATCTTTGCGGCAATTTAATTTAAACTCAAAAACAAGTACAATGAAAAAAGTTATTGCTTTATTAGCTATCGCTGGTTTTGTAGCTTGCAACAGCGGTGAAAACAAACCTGCTGCAACTGACACAGCAAAAACTACAGTAGATACAGCTAAACCTGCAACTGCAGATACTGCAATGCATGGTATGGCTATGGATTCTACAAAGAAAGATACTGCTGCTAAGAAATAATTATTTACAATTTCTTACGAAAGAAATCCTTTTAAGTACTCGATTTAAAAGGATTTTTTTTATGCCCAATTTATTATGAATTTAATTCCTTAATAAAATTTTCAACCGTTTTTTCTATTGGGAAAAAGGAAAGTATTTTTCTTATTACAGCTTCTACTAAAGCATCGGGGCAACTGGCGCCACTGGTGATTAGTATTTTTAGAATGTCTTTCTGTGGAATATAATTAGTAATTGTTTTTTGTTCTTTTGTTCGCCAATTACAATCAATTAATTGGTCTTTGCTTAGCAATCTATCAGCCGAATCTATAAAATAAGTGGGAAGTTTTTGTTCACACAATTCAACCAAATGCGAAGTGTTGCTGCTTTTGTAGCCTCCAATTACAATGGCAAAATCGGCTGTTGTATCTAACATTCCTTTTACTGCAGTTTGGTTATCGTTGGTAGCATAACACAACGTATCGCGTGTATCGGCAAATCTTTCGCTAATGGTTACTTCCGATAACTGATAATGTTTTGTATACACTTCTTTTAAATAATTAGAAATGGCTTGTGTATCGGAAGCTAATTGTGTGGTTTGATTTACTACACCAATTCGTTGAAAGTCTTTAGCAACATCAAAATTTTCTGAATATTTTCCTTTAAACTCGATATAAAATTCTTCAGCCGATTTTTCTCCGGTAATATATTTTGCTAATGCAATTGTTTCTTTCATGTCGTTCACTATAACTGTAGGTGTATGATAGGAGGCATGAGAGAAGGTGGCTCTTGTTTCTTCGTGATTTACTTTTCCATGAATAATTATGCTGTAACCTTTAGAGGCAATTTGTTCGCTTCTATTCCAAACTTTTTCTACAAATGGACAAGTGGTGTTGTACTTTTCTGTAGGAATTCCTTTTTCTTGCAATATTTTTTCAATTTCTAATGTTGTGCCAAAAGCAGGAATTAATACAATATCGTTTTGAGTAAGCGATTCAAAAGGAATTAATTGTTTGCCATACGTATCTTGTATAAATTGTATTCCTCTTTCCTGCAAATCGGCATTTACTTGTGGATTATGAATCATTTCACTTAATAAAAAAATTCGTTTTCCATAATTTTCCTCTATGGTTTTAAAAGCTATTTCAATAGCATTTTCAACGCCATAGCAAAAACCAAAATGCCGTGCTAGATAAATTTGAACAATCCCGAAATCTAAAAAAGTTGGGGTAATTTTTTTTTTGAGTTTATCTTCTTGCTTGCGTTTATTTTTAATAGCACTAATAAGACTACTGCGATAGATATTTGGAACTTCAAAATTTTTCATTGTTTTAATATAGTTGGGTCAAAAGTACAAACTTCAATTACAAAGCCTTAGTTGAAGTTGATTAATTGTACAATTTGTTGAAGATATATTTTATCTGTTTCATTGAAACTATTTAATAATTCACTATCAATGTCTAATACACCCATTACGGTATTATTATGTAAAATTGGAATTACAATTTCCGATTGAGATAAGCTGCTGCAAGCAATATGTCCGGGAAATTTTGTAACATCCTCAACAATAATAGTAATTGCTTTTTCCCAACTTGTACCACAAACTCCTTTCCCTTTTTTTATGCGAGTGCAGGCTATGGGGCCTTGAAATGGGGCTAACACAAGTTCTTCTTTTTTTACTAAATAAAATCCAATCCAAAGCCAATTAAATTGCTGTTTTAATGCAGCACAAATATTAGCTAAATTGGCAACTAAATCATCTTCTCCTTCCAATAAACTTTTTATTTGTGGAATGAGTGATTGATATTGTTCTGTTTTACTTCCTACAATGGTATTTATTTCTTCTGCCATAAAAATATAACAAATTAAAATGTTTATGGTTTAATGGTGGTAATGTTGTAATTGCAATAATAAATTGCTCCGTCTTCAAATCGCTTTATTTGCTTTATTTGTGCATGTTTTTTTATATCATCAATGGTAGGTAAATCGGGGTTTTCGTCAGTGAAAAACCAAATAATATAATAGTCATTATCTGAATAAAATTTTTCTACTTGTTCTGTTCTAACTTTTTCAGGAATAGTTTCTGTTGCGTATCCTGTAAATAAATACACAGCATAGTTTTGGTTGCTATATGTTTTTTGGTGATGTTTATTCAGTAAAGTATCGGTTTTTATGAAATGAACAATAGGTGAATTTTTCCAAACATCTTCGGCGTAACCGGGAATACCATCATCCTTAATATTGTTATAGGTTTCTGCATTTGTTTTATATTGATAATACTGAAAGCCAATGAATAATACCAACATTATTGCAGCGTGTATAATTGTATTAATTTTTCTATTCTTCTCTCTTTTTACCCAATAAGGAATTCTATAGTATGGAATGGTATGACTGAATACTAAAATAAAAGGAATATATGCCGGAGATAATAACCGGTTATTGATAGTTTCATATCTCGACAAAGTAGAAGATATAACTATAAAATTGCTATACACTAAAAAAAAGGCAGTTAATATTTTTTCGTACGATAAGGCATATTTTTTACTTTCTATTTGTTTTAGATAAACTATTATCGGTCCAAATAAAATAATTATGCCTACAATTATAGTTAAAATATATTGAGTAGTAGAGCCGGAAAACCAATTAAAAACTACTGAGCCAAAGTAACTAATATTCATATCAATACCCATATTGCCTTTTAGTCTGTTGCCTGCTAAGTTGCCTGTTAAAAAAACGTTTCTAACAATATTGGCATACGGTATAAAAAAGCTAATAGCTACAAATAATGCTATGTGCATACCTCTTTTATACCAGTGCAACGAAAAATTAGTAGCCAATACTAATACACCTGTTGCCAGTAAAGTAATTCCGGCATATCGGGTAATAGTTGCAGTTGCGGCAATAAGTCCAAGTAAAATAATAGTTAAATAGTGTTGTGTTGTATAATACTTTTTAATGGTAATAAAGAATAATAAAGTAAGAAGTATAAATAAGGTTTCGGACCATAGCATGGTATAAATTTCTAATAAAGAAGGACTAAAAGCAATGATGCTTAGCAAAGCCCATTTATACCATTTAGATGTACGAATAAATTGATCAATAATGCCGCCGCTAATAAAAATAACCAATGCAAAAAGAGTTGCATTTAAAATAGGGGCAAATTGCAATACATCAGTATGAAAAATATAAATAAAAATTGATAAAAATGTGGGATAAAATATTGGAAAATCTACCAATGGTTTTTGTGTAAAATCTAACCATCCTTTTCCTGCATGAAAATTTCTTGCAACACTTGTGTACATAATAGAATCTGGCGAAATACCTATTCCACTATGGCTTGTTAAAATTAAAACTAAAATAAAACCTACAATGGCGGCAATAAGCGAATCAATATTTTTTTTAAGTGGGTTAAAAAAGATAGTCATGTGCGTTGGGTATAATTATAACGAAAATAGTATTTAAAGCATTATTCTAATGAGTGTTATAAAAATTGAGTAAAAATCCTCATAAAAACGAAAAACTGATATTTAACAGATATATGCTGAACATATTTTTTTATTTTCAGTAAAAATTTATTTTTTGAAAAAAGTATCTCCATTAGTTTATTGGTTTATAGTTATTCTGCTTATTAATATAATAGGTGTTGCGGGTTTTATGCTTATTGAAAAGCTTAGCTTTTTAAATGCGTTGTATATGACTGTTATTACTATTACTACCATTGGTTATATGGAGGTTAAACCTTTATCCGATGCCGGTAGAGTATTTAATATCATTTTTATTATTACTTCTTTTGCAACGTTTACTTATGCTTTAGCAAGATTAACAAGATATATTGCCAGTGGCGAAATGGCTTTTTATTTTAAAAACCGAAAGCTTATGCAAATTTTACAACAAATGAATAATCATGTGATTGTTTGCGGATTTGGCCGAAATGGTCAGCAAGCTGCCAATACACTAAAAGCACATAAAGTGCCTTTTGTAGCAATTGATTATCGCGAACATAATATTGATGAATATCTTCAAAATAATCCCGATTTGGTTTATGTAAAAGCCGATGCAACCAACGATGATGTTTTAGTAAAAGCCGGTATTAAAAAAGCAAAGGGTTTAATTTGTGCCTTACCTACCGATGCAGATAATGTTTTTATTGTATTATCGGCTCGCTCTTTAAATCCTTCAATTCAAATTATTAGCAGAGCTTCACAGGCAAGCTCTGTTCTTAAGTTAAAAAAGGCTGGAGCCAACAATGTAATTATGCCCGATAAAATTGGGGGCACACACATGGCTACACTGGTAACCAAACCCGATGTGGTTGAATTTATAGATTATATAAGTGGGGAAGAAGGTGAAAGTATTAATATTGAAACTGTAGCGTATGAAAAATTGCCACCCGAAATAAGAGATGCTTCTTTAAAAGTAATTATGGCATGGAAAAAAACAGGGGTGAATTGTATTGGAATAAAGGATAAAGAAGGAAAATTTATTATAAACCCTCCCAGTGAAACACATATTGCAGAAGGAATGAAAGTAATTGTTTTAGGAAATAGATCTCAAATTAATGAAATGAAACACAATGTTGGGGAAGAGTAGTTAAGTCTTAATTGTCAACTTTTCTTCCACCTAATATTTTTGTATTTTTTTGTGTATTATCCATATCGCTTTGCCTAACCAATAATTTTATATCAGCTGCACTATTGCAAGTACCGCACGATGCTCTATAAATAATTTTATCATACAATACATCGCAACTTCCATCTTTCCAATTGGTACCCGAAAAAATATAAAAGTCGGGCGAATATTTATTGTTAATAAACTTAAACTCATTCATATTACCTCTTTCAAAACTAACGCGTAAGCCATCTGCATCAATCGAATCGCAAACGCAAGGGGTATTAGCCGGTATTACAATTTCATTAATATATCTTCCATTTACAAACTTCACAACACCCGAATTTATTTCGGCTTTATTTACATCTATAAATCTTGTTAATACTACTTTCTGATCTACAAAAAACTGTACTTTTTTTATATCAATATTGTACGCACGTAGCCTATTAAATAAATCTCTGGTAAATGGAACATAAGTATTGGTATCTATCACTTCTTTAGTAGATTCTACTTTTTTTACAGCTGTTTGAATTTCTTTATGATGATGACAGGCAACAATTGCAAAAGCCATAAACAATACACCTATAATAAATAACTGTTTCATGCTTTATAATGGTTTCGAAAATTAAAAATAAATGAATTTTAGTTTTTTAAGCAGGTTTATAGTTATTTTAAGCAAACAATAAGGCTATTTTTGGCTCATAACAGGTAATTCAATATAAGTAGGGTATTTATTAGAGCAATAAATAGTTTGTTCTGCTTTTATAAAGTCCGATTCTTTTGCTTCAAAAATATTGGGTATAAATTTTTGAGGATTTCTATCAATTAACGGAAACCACGAGCTTTGAATTTGAATCATTAAGTGATGATCTTTTTTAAAAACATGATTTATTTGATGCAAATCAATAACAATTTCTTCCGGTTTATTAGGAGTAAAAGGTTCTGGTTTTTCAAAACTATTTCTAAATCTTCCTCTAAAAACTTCCATAGCTATGGGTAATTGATAGCCACTCATTACATAACTCTTTTTATCGTAGTCGGGATAAACATCAATTAATTTTACAACAAAATCGGCATCGGTACCCGTAGTAGCAACAAAAACATGGGCTTTTATATCACCGGTAACAGTTAATTCACTATCTAAACTATTGGTGGAAAAACTTACCACATCGGGTCTCGAACTTACAAAGCGTTGATCTTCTACTTGCCATGTACGCCAGCGACTTCCAATGCCATAAGTAGCTTCAATTGGTTGTGTTCTATATGGTACAGGGTTTTCGGGATCGCTAATATATTTTACTTCGGCATTAATAGAACTGGGTTTAGTAAAAGAGGCAGAATGATTGTCTTGAAGGTATAAATTTTTAATACTTGCTTCTTTAGGAGGCCATGCAGTATAAGTTTTCCATTCATTACTACCTGTTTGAAAACAAGTAGCTTCATTAAATTTCTTGCTTCCTATTCCTTTAAGCCAATAATCGAACCAAGCTTTTTGTAGTTGTTGAAAATATGCTGCTGTATTACTTCCAAATGCAATATTTCCTAAACTATCGGCTTTAGCTCTACTCCATTGCCCATGATTCCATGGGCCAAGAATAAGGTAGTTACGATTAAAAGTATCTTTCTTCTCCATCGAAGCATACATTAATTGTGGGCCATTCAAATCTTCTTGATCAAAATATCCGCCAACATGCAGCATAGGAATTTCGGGTTGATGCACATAGCTAAGTGTAGAATTTTTTTGCCAAAAAGAATCGTAGTTGGGATGTGCTACAAAATTATTCCATGTAGGAATGGTGTGATGGAAATATTTTTCATTTACATTTTGTAAAGAGCCCAATTTTTTATACCAATCGAATAGATCGTATTGCGGAAATGGAAATTCGCTATCGGTAGTTTTATCGTGTTCTATTTCATAAGAATATTCTAATCCATAACTTAATCGAAATGCACCGTTATGATGAAAATCATCGCCTAAAAATAAATCGGACATGCAGGCTTGTTCCGATGCAGCTTTCATTGCCGGATGCGGGTTAACAGCTCCTACCAAAGCCAACCAACCCGGATACGAAATTCCAAAAATCCCTGCTTTGCCATTGTTGTTTTTAATGTTTTTTAAGAGCCAATCAACAGTATCGTAAGTATCTGTACTTTCATCAACTGCATTTTTTTGTTGTAGATGAATGAGGGGTTGATGAATTTGCATGGTGCCTTCACTTTTATATTTTCCCCGTATATCTTGTAAAATAAAAATATAACCTCCTTTAGCCAAAGTGCTAAAATTGGATGAAGCGGTTAAGCTAAAAACACCCCCTTCCTGAACAGGAATATCGGCGCCATACGGTGTGCGTGTAATTAAAAAAGGTAATTGAGTTTTTTGGTAAATGGGTGTTATAATAACCGTAAAGAGTTTAGTGCCATCTCGCATAGGAATCATTATAGTTTTCTTTCGGTATAATGTAACAGTATCGGCATTTTGGGAAATGCTCGATAGGCTAATTGCTAATAATAAAAAACTAAAAATATATTGTTTCATACAAGCTAAAATGAATAATAAATATAAGTAGTAAAAGCAGATTAAACGATTTGTATTTGTTAATTAATTAGCTAATACATTATGGCAAACAAAAAATAAAGTAAAGGAATGATAAAAATCATTGTAATGTTTTGCTGTATGGTGGATGTTTGTTGTATCATTTGAAGATTTACACTTCAATAAGTTTAAGATTTAAAACGGCTCTTCGATTTTTGCTTTAGATATGAAAATATAAAAGGCTGACTTATTTTTTAAGCAGCCTTTTGTATGTATGTTCAGTGTACTATTTATAAAATTCCTGCAAAGTTCTATAGTTTTTTTAACTTAAAAAATGAGTTTGATGGTTTTATTTTTTTAGAATATCAAAGAACTTTAAGCATTAAAAAATGGAGGTACAATATGAAAACACTCATTCCAACTAACGAAGGAAAGCAGCATACCATTAAGCCTCTGCTGAAAGATTTCTTCGATATTGATCCTTTTTTTGGTGGTTCTTGGTTAAGTAAATGGGAAAATAAAATGCCGGCCGTTAATATTAGCGAAACTGAAAAAGATTTTATAATAGATGTGATAGCTCCGGGATTTTTGAAAGAAGATTTTAAATTAAATATTAACGATGATGTTATTACTATTGATGCCGAAGCCAAATCTGAAGAAAATGATGAAACGAAGGATTATACCAGAAGGGAATATCATTTCAATTCTTTTACACGTTCATTCCGTCTTCCCGAAAATGTAAAAGCCGAAGCTATTGAAGCAGCTTACCACAATGGTATTTTGCAAATATTGATGCCTAAAATAAAAATTGAGAAAAAGGCTGTTAAAAACATTCCTATTAATTAGGTGCTACTTTCTGTTAATCTCAATAAAAAGCTACTCACACTGCAGGGTAGCTTTTTTAATGCACTGCGTATTTTGCTTTTACCGAATCGTATATTTTTAGCAAATCAGTAGTATTTCCGTTCTTATCAAAAATAGCTTCCCAAGTATTTAAAGGCTCCCAAATAAAGCTGCCCACTATTTTTTTATTGGCAACAGATAAAGCAATATCATTTACTTCTTTTTTGTGCTCGGAATATTCTACTACAATAATATCTTGTTTATATCTTACCGATAAATCGGTTATGTTTTTATTTAAATCATCAATAGTGCCATGCCATTGCGGATAATAAGATTCGCCAATAATATCAAACTGAACATTTCTTTCAAGCAATTTATCTATTACATCTCTCGATTCTTTATTTTGTCCGCCACAAGCAATATGTAGCATAATTTTTATGTTGTTATCAGCTGCTTTTACTCCCGCAACACCGGCTTTAAATAAATCGGCCAAACTATCTATATGCTCAAATTTTCCATCGGGCCAAATCATTCCATGATTAATTTCATTACCAATTTGAACCATATCGGGCAATGTGCCTTGATCCTTTAAAGCTTGAATGGTTTTTTGTGTAAAATCTGTAACAGCCTTTTTTAGTTCTATAAAATTTAAATCTTTCCAAGCCAATGGTTTAAATTGTTTTTGAGGATCGGCCCAATAATCGCTGTAGTGAAAATCTATTAAAAGCTTCATATTAGCTGCTTTTATTCGCTTTGCCATTTGTAATGTATGTTGCAAATCGCAAAAACCAGTTTTGGGCGAGTAACCACTATCTGCCGCCGGGTTATTAAAAATTCGTAAACGGATATAGTTAAATCCATGTTCTTTTAATATACTAATTGCATCTTTTTCAATGCCATTTTCATAAAATTTTTTATGCCATTCTTGTTCCAACTGCGGAAGAAATGAAATATCGGCACCAATTATTTTCTCGGGTTGATAATTATGTTGTTTTTGTGCTGTTACACTTAGGCTCAACAGCATTATGATAAGTAAACAGGTTATTTGTTTCATTTTAGCCATAGTTTTATGTAAACTTATATCTTTTTTTATTGCATAATTGGTTATAAGTATCAATGAACAATAACTAACTTTAGTTGCTTTAAAATAGATTATGAAAAAACAAATAGCTGGCATTTCATTGCTTCTTATTTTCATGCAATTGAGTATTGCACAAATAAAATTTATTTCGGTAAAAGGGAAAGAAATTATTGGCATTAATGGAAAACCTTTTTTAATTAAGGGAACTAATTTGGGTAATTGGTTAGTTCCGGAAGGATATATGTTTAAGTTTAAAGAAGCCAATTCGCCACGATTAATTAATGAAGTGATATCGGAATTAATTGGTCCCGCCGAAGCAAAATTATTCTGGAAAAAATATCTATCTACTTACATTACAAAAGATGATATTCATTACTTACATCAGGTTGGAATTAATGCTATTCGCATTCCCTTTAACTACAAATTATTTACCGATGAAGATTATTTAGGCGGTAAAGGAAAAGCTCGTGGTTTTGCCCTATTAGATAGTGCTGTTAAATGGTGTAGTAATGAAAAAATATGGGTTATTTTAGATATGCACGCTGCGCCTGGTGGCCAAACAGGTGATAATATTGATGATGGATATGGTTATCCATTTTTATACGAAAGTAAAGATGATCAGGAATTGCTGATAAGTATTTGGACAATGATTGCCAACCATTATAAAAACAATAGCACCATTATGGGTTATGATTTATTTAATGAGCCTATTGCACATTATTTTAACGCTCAGCAATTAAACCCATTATTAGAACCCTTATTTAAAAAAGTAACCAATGCAATAAGAACAAAAGATAAAAATCATTTAATTTTTGTAGAGGGTGCACAATGGGCATCTAACTTTTCTGCTTTTGGTAAACCTTTTGATAAAAAATTAGTGTATCAGTTTCATAAATATTGGACTCCCGTTAAGCAGGATGTGATACAATCTTACATAGATTTTAGTAATAAATATAATGTGCCAATTTATTGTGGCGAAACCGGAGAAAATGATGATAAATGGATAGAAGATTTTAGGTTGTTGTTAGAAAAAAATAATATTGGCTGGCAATATTGGCCATATAAAAAGATGGATAATACGAAAGGTTTTGTAACATTTAAAAAACCAGAAAATTATCAGCTTGTTATAAATTTTGCCGATAGTGCACATACTTATTTTTCGGATATTCGTAAAAATAAACCTACCAATTCTGCAACTGTTATTAAGGAGGCTTTATATGAATTTATTGAGAATAGCCGATTTTGTAATAATTGGCCTAATGAAAATTATATAAAAGCATTAGGACTAAAAGTGGTTGAAATAAAAAACAAGTAATTATTCTATTCTTTGATAAAACACCAAAAATAAATTGCCATTTATTTTGTTGCATCTTGCAACACGATGGTAAAAAAGTTAAATGCTCGTTGAAAATCTTTAATAGGCAATCGTTCATCAATTCCATGATATCCTTTGCTATCAATCAATGGAGAGAAATTAACTACTCCGTTGCTAATAGATCTATAGTTTCTGGAATCTGTAGCACCTATCATTATATAAGGAGCCGGAATAACATTATCTACAATGGAATAAATAGCGTGTTCTATTTCTTTAAAGGCAGGCGAATTAAAATCTGTTGCAGCAGAAGGTTCCGTATTAAAGTCGCCACTAATTTTAATATTTACTCTATTGTCGTTAATTTGTTTTCTGATAAATTCTTCAACATCTTTGGTAGTTTCACCGGTTAAAATTCTGCAGTTAACAATGGCTTTTGCATTTGTTGGAATAACATTTTCTCTTACACCGCTTTCAATTATGGTTGGAACTATGGTTGTGCGAAGCATTGCATTACCTTCGGGAGTAGCAGATAGTATACTCTTTACTTTTCCTTCAAATAGCCACATATTATTTAGTGCCATTTTTTTTATAAAATCAGTAGATGATCCACTAACTCTATTTAAAAATTCTTTTACAGGAGGTGTAATATGTGAGGGCATTTCAACTTTTCTAAGTTGATACAATGCTTTCGATAAAATATCAATAGCAGTTTCTTTATCGGGTTTTGAAGAATGACCTCCGGGTTTTTCTACAGATAATTCAAATGTTACATACCCTTTTTCTGCAACGCCAATCATAGCAACAGGTTGTGAAATATCTTTTAGTTTGGTGGTAGTAATTTCTCCACCTTCATCAATAACTAAATTAGCTTTAATATTTTTCGATTGTAAAAAGTTGACAATTGCAATGGCACCGGTTCCGGTAGATTCTTCGTTATGCCCAAAACAAAGCAATATGCTTCTGTTTGGTTGTAGTTTCTTTTTTAATAAATATTCTGTTGCTTCTAAAATAGCTATTACGTTGGCTTTATCATCTACCGAACCTCTTCCCCAAATTATTCCATTTTTTATTTCTCCGCTAAAAGGATTTACTGTCCATAATTTTATAGCCGAGGGTTCAACGGGTACAACATCGTAATGTGCCATTAAAATAATGGGTTGTAAATTGCTATCAGTTCCTTTCCATTCATATATATAACTATACTTGTTAATGGTAGTTTTTTTGAGTTGCTGATGAATGAGCGGATATGATTTTTCTAAAAACTGATTGAATTGGTTGAAGTGAATAGTATCAATATGTGAAGTATCTTCAGGAGAAATGGTTGCTATTTGAATGGCTTTGCTCATGTGTATAATAGCAGAGTCGGGGAGGGATAATAATACAGTAACTTTATGTTGTGGCCATGGTTTTGCAGTTAAAGTATTAAAAAAAATAATGGCAATTAAAGCCACAATAATAATTATTAATAATCCAAATATTTTTTTAAGCATAAAAAAAGTTAGAAGCGGAAGATACGAATTGGTATGATAGGTTTAAAAGTAAAACTTAAAAAAATAGTGTTCGGGGAGAATAAAATTATACCGTGTTTTTTGCAGATCTTCCAATTAAAATTACACCAATTATAACCAGTAAAGTTCCTATAATTTGTAGATGAATTATTGGTTCGCCTAAAATAAAGTGAGCCTGAATAATGGTAGATACAGGGCCAATACTTGTAATTATTGCAACATTATTACTACCAATTTTTTTCATCCCATAGCTTATCATAAAAGAGGGAAGTACGGTTGCAATAGTTGCTAATGCAAGGGAGTAGTTAAAAAGTTTTGTAGTAAATACAATATTGCTAATGTTTTTTGTAGTGATAAAATGTATAAATATTCCGGCTGTTGCAAATAGCATAGCAAAATTGGTATAGCGTGTAGCACCAACTTTTAATACCATTTTGCCCGTACCTACTAAGTAAAAAGAATAAGTAATGGCACATAAAAAAATCATCAGCGATCCAAAATAAAAGTTAGGGTTCGAGGTATCTAATTTCATTTCCCCAAAATAGGCAATACCAATACCTGCATAAGTAAGTATTAATGCAATTACTTGCGAGCTGCTAAGCGAAGTTTTAAAATAGGCTCTATTAATAAGAACCGCAAAAGTGGGATATAAAAACAAAATCAGTCTTTCTAATCCTGCCGATACATATTGTAACCCAATGAAATCGAATAAGCTACTTAAATAATAACCCAATACCCCCATTAGTGCAACCCAAAACCAGTTGATTAAACTTATTGTATGTAACTTTTCTTTTCTTTCGGTATAAATGGTAATTACAACATAAAATGGTAAAGCAAATAACATGCGTAGCGTAAGTAGTGTTACAGCATCAACCTTTGTTTCGTTAAAAGCTAATTTTACAAAAATTGCTTTGGTTGAAAAAAATATGGCTCCACTTAAAGCAACAATAAAGCCAATGAGTGAAATATTTTTATTTGTGATGATTTTAGTTTTTATGCGGTTATGCAATTAAAATAAATTGTTGCTGTTTTTATTTACACTGCTACATTAAAATCTCTCAATGCATCATTTAAACTTGTTTTTAAATCTGTACTTGGTTTACGTTGACCAATAATTAATGCACAGTTTACATTGTATTCGCCTGCAGGAAATTTTTTTGGATAACTTCCCGGAATTACTACACTTCTTGCCGGAACTCTTCCCATATATTCAACGGGCTCAGTTCCGCTTACATCAATAATTTTAGTTGATTTGGTTAATACAACATTTGCTCCTAATACAGCTTCTTTTTCAACCAAAACTCCTTCAACAACAATACTTCTACTTCCTAAAAAACAACCATCTTCAATAATAACCGGACTGGCTTGTAGTGGTTCTAAAACACCACCAATACCAACGCCTCCACTTAAATGAACACCTTTGCCTATTTGAGCACAACTTCCCACTGTTGACCAAGTATCAACCATCGTTCCTTCGTCAACATAAGCGCCAATATTTACATAACTGGGCATTAAAACCACATTCTTTGCTAAGTAGGCTCCATAACGTGCCACTGCATGTGGTACTGCACGCACACCTTGTCCGGCATAATCTTTTTTTAAAGCCATTTTATCATAAAATTCAAAGGGAGGTAAAGAAAATGTTTGCATTTGTTGAATGCCAAAATACATTAATATGGCTTGTTTTACCCACTCATTTACTTGCCAGCCATTTTCTGTAGGTGCAGCAGTTCTTAAACGACCTTTATCGGTTTCTTCAATTACCGTACGCACTGCATTGCTATAGGTTGCATCTTTTAATAATTCACGATTTGCCCAAGCTTCTAAAATTAATTGTTGTAAATCCATTGGTAAAAAATTTATGCGAAAATAAGATTTGATATCAATAAATAATTAAGATAGATTAGTTGACAAATGAAACAGTATAAAAAAACATAAAATGTTGGGTAAGTAAATTTTAATCGCAGTTATTATTTTGTTGGATGAATTTATTTTAATCTTTTTGCAGTTAAAGTGTTTTTTTTAAATGGATAAATTTGAAAATGATATTAAACAATGTATTGCTGTTTTAAAGGATGGAGGAACAATTTTATATCCAACCGATACTATATGGGGTATTGGTTGCGATGCAACAAATGAAAGTGCTATTGAAAAAATTATTCATCTAAAAAACCGTCCGGAAAATAAAAGTTTTGTAGTGTTAGTTGCTACCGAAAAGCAATTACTGCAGTATGTGGCATCATTAGATTTGGCAATATTTAATTACTTAGATACAGCGAAAAAACCAACCACAGTTATTTATGACTATCCGGTTGGATTAGCACAAAATGCTTTATCCGAAAACGGATCTGTGGCAATACGCATTTGTAAAGATGAATTTTGCAAACATTTAATTAAGCGTTTTGGCAAACCAATTATTAGTACATCGGCAAATGTAAGTGGAGAATTATCGCCTTTAATGTTTAAACATATTTCGCAAAAAATTATAAAAGGCGTTAACTATGTTGTACAGCATCGGCAGACAGAGAATACTGCTACTCAAGCTTCTGCAATTATTAAATGGGAAAATGGCAATGCTGTGATTATTAGAGCTTAAAATACTGAATATCACTTTTATTAATTTTTTTATATTTTTTATTTGTTTTTTAGTGTACAATATCTTATCTTCTCATTAACTTTTTTACATGGCAAAAGTTATATTAGATGTTCCTGCCGAAAAAATGAAATCCTTTATTCAACTTGTAATTCAACTTGGGTTGGATAAACATACAATTGCTTCGGAAACTAAGGCAGAAATGCCTAAAAAGAAATCTATTCGTCATTTTCATTCTTTTGCCGAAAAGTATTTATTATTCGATTGGGAGTTTTTTAGTAACGAACTTGAATTCGAATAATGCTAATTGTACAGTAGTTTTGTATTATGCAAAAAGTATTGGTTATTCAAACGGCATTTATAGGCGATGCGGTTTTAGCAACTGGGTTATTAGAAAAATTATACAGTTATTTTCCCGATGCACAAATCGATTATTTAATAAGAAAAGGGAATGAAGGATTATTTGTAAACCATCCTTTTATTAAAGAGTTATTAATTTGGAATAAAAAGAGAAATAAATTCTTTCACTTACTATCCTTACTTTTTCGAATTCGAGCTAAAAAATATGATGCTGTAATTAATGTACAACGCTTTGCTTCAACAGGCTTTTTAACTGCTTTTTCGGGTGCTAAACAAAAAATAGGGTTCAATAAAAATCCTTTTAGTTTTTTATTTACACAATCGGTAGAACATATCATTAACAACGAACCTCAATATTTGCATGAGATAGAACGTAATCATTTACTAATTAAAAATTTAACCAACAATATTCCGGCGAAGCCTAAATTATATCCAGGTGAAAATGATTTTTTGTTTGTTGAAAAATATAAACCCAAAAATTATATATGCATTGCTCCTTCATCGGTTTGGTTTACCAAACAATTTCCGGCCAATAAATGGATTTCTTTTATACATAGTTTGCCCATTAGTTTGAATATTTATTTGTTAGGAGCTTCATCCGACTTTAATTTATGCGAAGAAATTTATTCTCAGTGTTCACATTTAAGTATTGATAATCTTGCAGGCAAATTAAATTTTTTACAATCTGTTGCATTAATGAAAGATGCATTAATGAACTATGTTAACGATTCTGCTCCCATGCACTTTGCATCTGCGGTTAATGCTTCTGTTACAGCAATATATTGTAGTACGCTTCCGGCTTTTGGTTTTGGACCATTAAGTGATGAAAGTGTTATTATAGAAACTACTGAAAAATTATTATGTAGGCCATGCGGCTTGCATGGTAAAAAGCAATGCCCTCAACTGCATTTTAATTGTGCCAATACAATTCAAAATGCACAACTGTTAAATGCTTTAAACGATATGTAACCAATAAAATGATAGTTATTTATTTTTAATCATAATTTTTACTCATTGCTCTTTTATTACATTTGCAACAATGCAAATTTCTTTAACAAATAAAGAACAATTTATCTTCAAAAAAATAGGCAAAGCTGCCGATGAGTTAAATGTAGCAGCATTTATTATAGGCGGTTTTGTGCGAGATAAAATTATTGGAAGAGCTTCTAAAGATGCCGATATTGTTTGTATAGGCAATGGTATTGAGTTAGCCAATAAAGTAGCAGAGAACTTGCACCCTCGGCCTGCAGTTACTGTATTTAAAAATTTTGGTACTGCCCAAATAAAATTACCGGATATAGAAATTGAATTTGTTGGAGCACGAAAAGAGAGCTATAATTTTAATAGTCGTAAACCTTTTGTTGAGCCGGGGTCATTGGAAGATGATCAAAACAGAAGAGATTTTACAATTAATGCACTTGCTATTAGTTTGCATAAAAATACGTATGGCCAATTAATTGATCCATTTAATGGAATAAAGGATATTGAAAATAAAATTATTCAAACACCATTAGATCCTTTACAAACTTTTAGTGATGATCCTTTAAGAATGATGCGAGCTATTCGATTTGCTGCACAACTTGATTTTAGAATTAGCGATACAACTTTTGCTGCAATTCAAAAAGATGCCGAACGAATTAAAATTGTTTCGCAAGAAAGAATAACGGATGAATTGAATAAAATAATGCTTAGCCCTAAACCCTCTATAGGCTTAGATTTAATGAGTAAAAGCGGTTTGATGCAAATCATTCTTCCATCAATGATGGCTTTACATGGAGCAGAATACATGGATGGAAAAGGACATAAAGATAATTTTTATCATACACTTCAAGTAATTGATAATATTAGCAAAAATACCAACGATTTATTTTTGAGATGGGCAGCTTTATTACACGATATTGGAAAGCCTGCTACTAAAAGGTTTGAAAAAGGGAATGGATGGACATTTCATGGCCATGAAGTAGTGGGTGCAAGAATGGTTCCTTCAATTTTTGCAAAAATGAAATTGCCATTGAATGAGAAAATGAAGTTTGTTCAAGAATTAGTGGCATTGCATTTGCGTCCAATAAGCTTAACCAAAGAAAATATAACCGATTCGGCAATAAGAAGGTTATTATTTGATGCCGGTGAAAATATAGATGCATTAATGATACTTTGCGAAGCCGATATAACAAGTAAAAATCAGCAAAAAGTAAAAAAGTATTTACAAAATTTTGAATTGGTGCGAGAGAGAATGAAGAAAGTAGAAGAGAGTGATCAATTACGGAACTGGCAACCACCAATTACAGGAGAAATTATTATGCAAATTTTTAACTTAAAGCCTAGTCGAGAAGTGGGATATATTAAAGATGCCATTCGCGAAGCAATTTTAGATGGCATTATTGAAAATAACTATCAAGCGGCACATCAATTTATGTTGCAAAAAGCTGCCGAATTAAACTTATATCCTATTTAAATTGTTTTTTGTTTCTTTGAAATAAAACTAAGTAATTTATTTTCTAAGAAAGTGTAATATCATTCATTATAAATTATAAATAGAATGGCCATTTTAAAATTTAGAGTTTATTTAGAAGAAGATGATGCGGTGTATAGAGATATTATTATTAAGCACAAACAAACATTTGCCGATTTTCATTTTGCAATTTTAAAAGCTTATGAATTTGATTCAAAACATCAGGCAACTTTTTATAGAAGTAATGATAATTGGCAACGTGGGCGAGAAATTAGTTTTGAAAAATATAATAAAGCTTATGCGGCTGATCCATTAATAATGTTGGAAACAACTATTGGCAGCGAAATTTTAAATACAGATCAAAAGTTTGTTTACGTATATGATTTTCAAAAAAACTGGATTTTTTTAATTGTATTAATTAATGTTAGTAAGGAAGAAAACCCCAAAGCAGATTATCCATCAGTAACCAGAAAAGAAGGTATTGGTCCGCAGCAGTATGGAACAAGAAGTTTATTAGGAGATAAGTTTACCGATATTGAAGAGAAGTACGATTTAAAAGAAGCTGCAGAAGGTTTTGGTGAAGAAGGCGAAGAAGGTGAAGAAGAAGAAAATAAAGAAAACTTCGATGAAAATGAAACACAAGAAGATTTTTAATTCATAAAAAATTATTTAAACCTTTTAATACGAGTATAAAATTAAAAACTGTTTTTGTTGTTGTGGGTCCAACGGCTGTTGGCAAAACCGCATTTGCTATTCAACTTGCTCATGCGTTACAAACAAAAATTATATCTGCCGATTCAAGGCAATGTTATCGCGAATTAAATATTGGAGTGGCCAAACCCAATGATAAAGAGTTGAACGAAGTGTATCATTATTTTATTAATTCTCATTCAATTTTAGAAGAGTTACATGTTCGAAGCTTTGAACAATATGCATTGCAGGCGGTTAATGAAATATTTCAAAACAGCGATGTTGCAGTAATGGTAGGCGGAACCGGTTTGTATATAAAAACTTTTTGTGAAGGAATAGATGAAATACCGGCTATCAATAATGATGTTAGAAGCAATATTATTGATAAATACAATCAATTGGGTTTAACATGGCTACAAGAGGAAGTTAAACAGAAAGATCCGGCATTCTGGCAAGTTGCAGAGCAACAAAATCCTCAAAGATTAATCCGGGCATTAGAAATAAAAGCTCAAACAGGAAATTCTATTCTAGATTATAGAAATAGAAAAATGGTTGATAGAGATTTTAATATTGTGAAGATTGGCTTGGAATTGCCAAGAGAAATTTTATATACAAGAATTAATAATAGGGTAGAGCTGATGATGCAATTGGGCTTATTAGAAGAGGCTGCTTCTTTAGTAGCATATAAAAAATTAAATGCGTTACAAACAGTAGGATATAAAGAGCTGTTCGATTATTTTGAAGGAAGTATTACTTTAGTAAAAGCAGTTGATTTAATTAAACAAAATTCGAGGCATTATGCCAAACGACAATTAACTTGGTTTAAAAAAGATAGAGCCATAACATGGTTTAATGCCGATTTGAATAATTTGTTACAACAAGTGTTGCTACATTTTGATATTAAAATTTAACTCCAAAAGTTAGTATTAAATTGCCCATATTATTTTTAATAACTGCAAAAGTATTTTTAACGTCATTTAATCTATAGGGAAAATTTGCATCTTGGGCAATGGTATAAGTATAAGCCATATCTATAAATATTCCACGATTCCTATAGCCTAAGCCACCACTAAATATAGTTCTATTGGCTTTTAAGCTATTATCGGCATAAGGGCTACCATAAAATGCTGCTCCTAATCGTACCATAAAAGGATCAAATTTTAGTTCTCCTCCCAATCTCATATTTATATTGCCTTTATAGTTAGTTTTTATAGTGGCATTTACCATATCATAATAACTAACTAATCCTAAATTACTTTGATCTTGTGCAGAATATTTTGCTGCTTTATAATCAACATATTCAATATCTGCTGTAACAAATCCTTTTTGGCTTTTTACATCTTCTACTTCACCTAAAACATAACTTGCACTAATGATGGCTCGCCAAGGAGTTAATAAGTTATAATTTCGTACTCCTGGATTACCATTGTTTAAGTTATCACTGTTTTCACTTTTAGTGCCGGCATATCCTTCGGTGTTGGCAATAATGGAAGATCTTATTTCATCTTTAAAATTAATAAGTTGCGGTGTATGTACTGCCAACCCCACTCGCCACGATTCAGTTGGTTTAAATATTGCGCCTAATTTTAACCCTATTCCCACACCCGATGAATTAAAAGTTTCGTTATAAGTGAAGTAAGAAAAGTTATTATTCGGATTATTTGTTGCATCTTTTTCAGTATAGCTAAAAATTCTGTGATAGGATATAATGGGTATAGTTAAACTTGCGCCCATATATAATTTATCTTTTTTATTTCCTGCAATGCTTAAAGCAACTTCGTTATATCCTCCTTTTGTATCTGAATTATAGGTTTGGTTTACGCCTGAAGACGTATTTGTTACAGAAGATACGGGTACCAAACTTTTATATCCAATTTGGCCATTTACCAAGGCGGTATCAATTAAAAATGTTCTAAAAGCTAAAGATGATCCGAAAATATAGTTACTTAATGCGGCATTGGTATCGGCTCTGTCTCTGGTTAATTCTTCTAAATATTTTTCGGTGAAAGAAGAATAATCGTTATAGCCACTATATTGGATATGATTGTTGTAATTGGCTAATTGATTATAAGAAATAGAGAAAGCATAGCTAGCCCAACTTCCTGCATATTTGGGTACTCCACCAAATACAAAACCAATGGGGCCTGTAATAAAACTATTGTTTTTGGTAGCTGTGTCTGTACCTCGATAGTTGGCTTTATTTTTATTAAAGTTGAATGAAGGAGTAAAAACAAATTCTCTTGTTTTATATAAGCCAATACCAGCAGGATTAACGTTGGCAGCAGAAATATCTCCACCTAACGAGCCCATTGCTCCGCCCGTTGCCATATTTCTGGCAGTTCCGTTTTGTGTAAAGAATGCCGAGCGTAAAGCATCATCGGGTTCTTGGGCAAGAATAGGTTGATAAGCAATGATGCTTATAAGAAAAAAATGCAGCCTTTTCATTTGGAAATTTTATCAAATTTTTTTTGGCTAGTCTATGCAATTTTTAAAATTAATTTCTACTACCGCGGCCTCCACCGCTACTAGTACCCTTACTGCTAAATCCGCCACTTAATCCACCAGCACTACTACTTGTATTTGAATAGCCACCCTGAGAAACTCTAACCGGGTTACTCCAATTTTGAGTACCTGCATTATTGTAATAGGTATTTCTATAATAGCTATTATCTCCTCTGCTATTATAATTATTATAGCCATTTCTACCGGAATACGAACCATTAGTTGGAGGCACATAATAAGAATAACCTTCTCTATTGTTGGTTGTATTGTACGATCTATTATTGTATGCTGATATATTACTTCCGCTGGAATAATTGATAGTAGAAAAAACCGGATTTTTATATCCTGCTGTTATAAATACCGGATTATAAAACCCTCCCCATATTGGAGTATATAGCGGATTATAAAAATAACTATAGTAAGGTGAATACAAATAATCATAATTCATGTTAAAAGCATACCTACTATCATACCAATAGCTATAATCATCTAATGGGCTCCAAAGGGTATAATTTTGAGCTTTTAATCGTAAATATCTATCATCATTGCTACTAATGTATTCTTGATATTGATCTTGAGATCTTGTTAACATTTCTTTTCCCGGAGAAAAATATACATCATCCGGAGTTTGACTTGCTTTATATGCCGAACAACTTGTAATTAAAAAAGTAGCTGTAAAAGCAAAAATCACTAAGATTGAATTTTTCATGATTTTAGTTTTGACGGGTGATTTAGTATGAAGTTACCTACATTTGCCACATTATGCAATTTCATTTATAATTGTATCAAATATATT
Organism: Hydrotalea sp.; assembly: GCA_027364735.1. Taxonomy (GTDB): domain Bacteria; phylum Bacteroidota; class Bacteroidia; order Chitinophagales; family Chitinophagaceae; genus JAKAJX01. Next base: position 23,898 of record DAHXOT010000042.1, read on the forward strand.
GCCAAGATATTTAAATTTATTTAATCTGAATAGAATCGTTTAACTTTTTTTAGTATGAGCAAGGAAATTACATCACGAAGTCAAGATTATTCACAATGGTATAACGATATTGTAATAAAAGCCGGATTAGCCGATTATAGTGCTGTTCGCGGTTGTATGGTTATTAAACCCTATGGCTTTGGCTTATGGGAAAATATGCGAGATGCTTTAGATAAAATGTTTAAAGAAACCGGTCATGTAAATGCTTATTTCCCATTATTTGTTCCCAAAAGTTTATTTGAGGCCGAAGAAAAAAATGCCGAGGGCTTTGCAAAAGAATGTGCCGTTGTTACTCATTATCGGTTAAAAGCCGATCCGGATAATAAAGGAAAACTAATTGTTGATGCTGAAGCTAAATTAGAAGAAGAGTTAATTGTTCGTCCTACAAGCGAGGCAATTATTTGGAATACTTATAGAGATTGGATTCAATCTTATCGCGACCTTCCAATATTGGTAAATCAATGGGCTAATGTGGTTCGATGGGAAATGAGAACAAGACTTTTTTTACGCACTGCCGAATTTTTATGGCAAGAAGGGCATACTGCACATGCTACCAAAGAAGAGGCAATTGCTGAAACAAAAAAAATGTTAGAAGTATATGCCGATTTTGTTGAAAATTGGATGGCATTACCGGTAATTAAAGGCATAAAAACACCTAATGAAAGATTTGCAGGAGCCGAAGATACTTATTGTATTGAAGCCTTAATGCAAGATGGTAAAGCATTACAGGCAGGAACATCGCATTTTCTCGGACAAAATTTTGCCAAAGCTTTTAATGTTAAGTTTAGTGATAAAGACAATAAATTAGAATATGTTTGGGCAACCAGTTGGGGTGTTAGTACCCGTTTAATTGGTGCATTAGTAATGGCTCATAGCGATGATGATGGATTAGTTCTTCCTCCTAAAATTGCACCACTTCAAGTGGTAATTGTGCCTATTTATAAGGGCGAAGAGCAAAAAACATTAATTAATGATAAGGTAAAAAATATTGTTTCTGAACTTAAAGCAAATGGTATTTCTGTAAAATATGATGATAGCGATAATGCACGTCCGGGCTGGAAATTTGCACAATATGAGCTACAAGGTGTTCCGGTTCGTTTGGCCATTGGTGCAAGAGATTTGGAAGCTAATGTTATAGAAGTAGCAAGGCGCGATACTAAAGAAAAAAAATCGGTTAGTATAGATGGCATTGGTTCTTATATTCAAACACTACTTAACGAAATTCAGCAAAATATTTATAACAGAGCCAAAGCCTTTCAACAGGCACATATTACAACAGCAAATAATTGGGATGAGTTTATACAAAGTTTAGATGAACATACCGGCTTTGTTTCGGCACATTGGGATGGTACACCCGAAACCGAAGAGAAAATTAAAGAACTATCAAAAGCAACTATTCGCTGTATTCCATTAGATAATGTACAAGAAGAGGGTAAATGTATTTTAACAGGCAAACCTTCTTCTCAAAGAGTTTTATTTGCAAGAGCCTATTAAACAAAAGTTAATACTTTAAAACAGTATTGCTGGTATTTTCGGTAGTTACAAACTGATACCCATTTTTATTGATAGCCTTTTGAAATAAAAGTTATAATTGTAGTTGGTGGTTTGTTGTAAAATTGGTGGTACTCGAGCATCACCAATAATTTGGGCATAGCTAAACTGCTTGATACTCCATCCTGCAGAAATAAAAAAATTCGTTGTTTTTGTAATTGATTTATTAATTCCTAATCCGACTTCTTCGTAAATACTGGTTTTAAAAATATAAGCGTCTTGCCCATTCCAACTCCAATGTTTTGGATAATTGCTATTGTGTAATGTAAAATTCATTCCTGTATTAACATATATAAATGGCCGCCATTCTTTATGATTAAGGTATTTTCTAACATCAATAAAAATAGGAATGCTTGGAACTTCATACTGATCGTAAGCTATACCTACACCCACATACCAGTTATTATGCAGTTCAAATCCATTGCTGGTTTGCAAACTTGTGGAACTTGAATTTTGTCCAATAATTACGCCGGTATTATTAATACTTCTGAACTGATATTTTTTTTTGTTTTGTTGTGCATTAACTTCTTGAATTAATAGTAACAATAGCCATACATATAGGATACTTTTTTTCATAATTAATTTTTTGGAGTAATGCTTAGTTTGCTAATTAACCTAATATTATTTGCGTTTGAATAATTGTATTGGTATAATCCATCGGCAGCGGTAATAATAGCTGTTCCATTTAAACAAATAACATCGAAAGGATTATTAATAGAAAATGAAGTAATTAATTGCAAATTGGAAACATCGGTAGCATCGTAAAATTTTACAACATCATCACACACTATTAATATTTTTCCATCTTTACCTAACCCATTGGGTTTACTCATGTTATATGTTTTTACCCAATACGGGTTGGTAACATCGGTAACATTTACAATATCTAATTCATTGTTAACTCCATTGCAATAAGTACCACTTCGCAAGGTTATAAAAGCATTAACACCATCTGTAATTACAGGATCGCAAGCTGTTGCGTGTGAAAATGTTTTTATTAATGTTGGATTATCGGGATTGGCAATATTAAAAATATACATTCCCGAATAAGAGCCTAAAAATAGTTTATCGTTAAAAGGATAAATGGTTTCAGGTGTGCCAATTCCTAAATGTAAGTTTTGTCTGCTTAGAAATGAGGGAGAAGATGCATCGGTAATATTTAATGCTATTAAATTCTCTGCACTTATAGTATAAAGCCTATTATTAACGATTGCAATTTTAGACATAGAACCGGCTATGCCAGTAGTTGATGCTGCCGTTGCGGCATATTGCGAGTTGTTAAAATATGCACCACCGGTTGATAAATATATTCCACCTGCATTCCAACTAGGAATTGGAGAAGCTGCATCAACTGTTGTATCTCGCTTAATCCAATCTATAATTGTTTTACCGCTATCAACATAATATCCGTTAACATATCTTCTATCCGGATAAACATCGGCTGTATAGCTTTTTATAGCAACATTATTTGGATTACTAATATCAATTGCCAACAAATCGGTATAGCAATCGGCAAATAAAATATTGCTATTAACACCCATATCTTCATTGCCGGGAATTTTAATAAAAGCTTTATTAATTGGGTTAGCAGAATTGCTATTATCAATTATATGAATGCCTTTTTCTTTTTCTGCTAAAAATATATAATTGCCCTGCACATAAATTTTACCCGGATTTACAATTGGTTGTGCGGCATCGCTTTTAATAGAAGCTCTTACTTCGGCATTGGTATGTATTACCGGCGTATAAATTGTATAGGTAAGTTTTCCTGAATCTTTAATACAGCTTTTTAATGCAATTAAAATTATTACGGTTAAAGGAAGCAGTAACAAAAGTTTTATTTTCTTTTTCATAAAAATTTATTTAATTATTTTTTTGCTGAATACTTAATTGGAAATTGTATTTGAGCAGAAAAATATTGTTTAAAATAATTGGTATTATTGAATTGATATAATGGAGTTATTCCTTGTTCAATTTCTATCGTTGCATGAACATTGTTCTTAAATTGTATCCCTAAACCAAATGTGGTAGTTAACTGAAATTTTTTTATTAATGATGCATTGTAAAAGTATAATTGCCGAGTGTTATCTGCAATTAGCCAATTATTGAATAATAAAAATTCTGTGTTAATTCCTGTAAAGAAGTACCAATTTTTATTGTGTATAGCATTAATATAATAGTTAAGTAAGAATGGAATTTTTATGGTGTGAGCATAATTAATAACAGTATTATTTTTTCCTGTATTGAAAAAATAATTCGAAGTGCCTAAACTACTATCCACTCTATTTCCTGTGGGTTGGTTATTTTGTTGATAGCTATAAGTAGCACCGGTTAAAAAAGACCAATGCCGGTTTATTGTTTGTTCAACTAAAACGCCTGCATCTAAATGAAATCCTTTATTTGGATTACTACTATTTGTTGTGGTTTGTGGTGGCGATATTGCCCCAGTTGAGCCTGAATTGTAATTTGAGCCGGCTGCTGAAGAATATCCGGGAAAAATAGTATTTACCGATAACAGACCTGCGTTAACAGTCCAAAACCATTTTCTTTTTGCAATAATTTTTTGGGGTATATAACTATTGGATTGAACAGTAGATGAATCTGGATTTTTAATTGAAATATTGGATGGAATAAATTTTTTATTGCAATCAATCATCTTTATTTTTTCAGCATCTGCAATAACATTTGGTGTAACCAATTTTTCTTCAATTACTTGTCTATTATTGTTTGTAATTGCAACCGACAAATTATCGTCATTGTTGTTGGGAGGAAATATATTTCTTGTTGTAAGAAAATCTTTTTGGGCAACTTTTTTTCCTGCTGTTTTATTTTCTTTCAATTTTGGTAGTAATGTAGTTTGTTTCTTTTTTTCTATTATTGTTGCATTTTTTTTATTAAATGGTATGGCCAAATTTTTATCTCTTTTTTGTAATTGAACTTTTGTAGTGTTGTAGTTTGCTTTGTGTTGTGTTAGTAATATTGTTTGCCAAATAATAAAGCTGCTAATTAAGCCTATTAAAGAAAACCACCACCAAAAAACACCGCTATCTTTGCGTTGCGGATGTAAAGCTCTTTCAATATCTTCCCAAATTTGCGGTGAAGGTTCAATGCTAAAATTGCTTAACTTTTTTTCAATATTTTTTTCAAATTCCTTTTGCATTATTTTTTATATTGAGTACTTCATTATTTTTTAAATCTTGAATTAACATTGCTCTTGCTCTGCTGTATTGACTGCGAATTGTGTTAATATTTTGTTTTAGTAAATCGCATACTTCGTTGTATTTATATCCTTCTATTGCAATAAGGTTAAAAACAATTTGATAGTTGCCGGGCAATTGCCGAATAGTTTCTATAATATCTTGTACTTCTAATTTTATTTCAGGATTATCCTCACTTACCGCATGAAGTAAAACATCATCATTTATCATTTCCTTTTTATATCTTTTATGTTTGTTGATATAAGTTATTGCTGTATTAATCATTATTCTTCTTATCCAACCGCCTAATTCTCCTTCGTTTTTATATTGATGGATATTGGTAAATACTTTTATAAATCCTTCTTGCAAAACATCTTCGGCATCTTCTAAACTTTTGGTATAGCGATAGCATAGCCCCAGCATTTGTGCAGCATATTGCTGATACAATAAATACTGAGCATCTTTTTTTCTTGCAATACATTTCTTAATTAAATCTTCTTTGTTCATTGGCTATGCTCTATTACAATGACTAAGCTATTACGGTTTTCATTGCAAATGGCAACAAAAGTTGATAAAATAGTTTGACAGAATATTTTCTGAAATTTCTTTGAAGAAGAATATTGATAGGTTTTAGAATGGACAATTGCTCATTTCCATCTTTCCTATACTTTTGCCGAATGCAACCAATAACTTCTTTTTTAGAGGGAAAAGTATTAGTGTTTGATAAGCCATTACGATGGACTTCCTTCGATTTGGTAAAAAAAGTGCGAATACTTACTAAAGTGTCTAAAGTTGGTCATGCAGGAACTTTAGATCCGTTGGCCACAGGTATTTTAATAGTTTGCACTGGTAAGTACACTAAAAAAATTAATGAATACATGGGAATGGAAAAAGAATATACCGGAACTTTTACCATTGGCTCTACAACGCCTACCTACGATTTAGAAAGTGAACCTATTAATTTTACCGATATAGGCTCTATTACCGAAGAACAAATTTATGCTGCAACAAAAAAATTTATAGGTAATATTTGGCAAGTACCGCCTCAGCATTCTGCTATAAAAAAGGATGGAAAGCCTTTATACTTATCGGCCAGAAAAGGAATTGAAATAAAAGTTGACCCAAGACCTGTAACTATTAAAAGTTTTGAAATTACAGCAATTGATTTGCCAATTATTCATTTTAAAGTTGTTTGCTCAACGGGAACGTATATAAGAAGTTTGGCCCATGATTTTGGAAACGAATTACAGGTTGGTGCATATTTAAGTAGCTTATGTAGAACAAGAATTGGTAACTTTTCTATTAAAGATGCAATAAGTATTGATGGATTTGAAAATGAAATTAAACAAATGCGATTATTGTTAAACGAATAATGGCTACTAATAAAATTATAATGCAGTAATGATATGTTTAGCCACTTGTATATTTTAAAAAGGTAAATTAATACCAAACTGAAAAGCCCAATTATTTACTTCTACACCATTAAATCTTTTTTCTACCCATTTTAAATTTCTTAAATCGGCCCAACCATCATTATATTGCCGGGCAGGGTCTTTTAATTTATAGCCAAAATCAAATCGTAATAAAAAATAAGATAAATCAAATCTTAAACCTGTGCCAACGCCAATAGCTAAATCTTTTCCTAATCTTGATAAATCGAAAGAAGCATTTGGATTAGTAGGGTCTGCTTGAATATTCCATATATTACCCATGTCGGCAAATAAAGCACTACCAATTTTTACAGAACTAAAATTCCAGATTATAAAACGGTACTCTATGTTAGCTTCTAATGCCATATCTCCAAAGCGATCGGTGTAGCCGGTAGGGTTAATTGTATCGCTGGCAACAGAAGATACTAAACCTAATTGACGAAGATTCCATGCTCGCATACTATTGGGGCCGCCTAAAAAATATTGTTTAAATGCCGGAATAGATTTGCCTGAAGTGGGTATGCCGGCACCGGCAAAAAATCTTGCAGCAAGTTCACTTTTTTTCTGTTTATGTGAAAAAATAAACTCCGATTCGAATTTGGCATAATCGAATATTTGATCGTTTATTTTGCTGAAAAGCGATAATAATAGCCCCGATTCTTCGGCATAAAAGCGAACACTATAACTATTATTCATATTTTTTTTACCTACAAAAACTCTGGAAAGTTGAATATTGCTTCCTACAACATTTCCATTTCTGATAGAGTTTCGTAAAAACGGATAACTAACAAATGCATTAATTAATCCGGTTAAAGTATCTACTTTGTATAATTCAATATTGAGTGGTTTATAGGTCCATGCCCATCCCGCAGTGTTTTTGCTCCATTCATATCCCCAACTACCTACAAATGACCTTAATCGATAATAATCTTTCCTGTCGTAATAAGTACCACTTACCGAAAATAAAGTTCTTTTATTATTCAGGTTATTTAAGTAACTCCAGTTTTTAAATGGCTGAATAAGTTTTGGAAAAATATAGGTATGTGATAGGGTAACCTGAAAACTTTGCAATAATGAGTTAGTAATTGTATCGGTATTAGAAATAAAGCTAAGTTCGGTTCCTATACGTAAATTGGTAACAGATTGAATAGCTTGTTTCCAAACATTTCTATTTCTATAAGTGAAATTAGTAGAGATACCAAATAAGCTTCCGGCCGTAAAATCTCCGGTATTTCTGCTTCCCTCTAAATCAACTGAAAAATTTTGTTTAATAGCAGGTACCAAAAAGTAATAAAGGTTTAGTGAATCTTTATTAGTAGGAATAATACGAGCATCGGTTTGTTGCCATGCTCCAATTCGGCTAAGCGTATTTAATGTTTTATAAAAATCTGTTTCATTATATAAATTGCCATTATGTAAATAAGTATATTCTTTTAGTGGACGCGATACAAATTTTCCTTCTTTGTATCGCATAATCAAATTTTTATTTTTTTCCTCTTTAAAATTCGATTGTGTAATTAAGCTATCGGGTATATCGGATAATTTTGTTTCGGGGTAGAAATAAGTTTTTGCAACAAAGTATTGATTAAGTTTAGACGAATCTTTAAACGGTTTTTGTTTAATAACAATATCCCATTTTGGGTTTTCTCTTTTGTTTTTTGCTGCTTCTGCAATTAATTTATTTAGTTCAATAGGGTCGAGTGTAAGCGGTAATAATTGTGTATCGGTTGTATCGGTTAAGGCAAATAAGTCATCCCTCGAAAATTTATAATATCCCTTATCTCTATATAAATTGGTTAATCTGTCTAATTCATTACTAATATTTTGTTTACTAAAAACAGTACCTTTTTTTAATAAGCTTTTGGTTTTATTGTAATCGGCAATTTTTTGCATGCTAGAATCTAATAGGATATAAGCAGTAGAATCGATAGTTACATTTTTGCCGGGTTGTATATTCATTAAAACTGTTGCTCTTATTTGATCGGGAATTATTTTCGATGGATGAAATATTTTATTCCATAATCCTAAATGCCCAATTATTGTATCAAATTTTGGAACAGAGTCTTTGATTATGGCATAATAATAACCTTGAGAATTAAGGTAGCCCGACATTAATTTCTTAGTACGAATAATATTTCTTTCCTCAAATGTTGGCGGATTTTTAATTACATAAAAGAACCATAATTTTTGTAGTTTGGGTATTTTTAAACTATCATCCCAATAATTTTCTAAATCGGCTGTTAAGCGTTTTTTCTCATCTTTGATAAGATTACCGTTTACAGTAATTTCGGTGTTATAAATAAAAGGTTTATTAATGGGGGCTTTTTTAACGGTGGTACACGAAATAAAAAAAATTATCGTTGCAAAAGCCGATATAAAAAATTTAATGAATGTTTTTCTGGTACAATACATAATCTATGCTAAGTCGTAATGAGGTCAAATATATTCAATCTTTGTGCCACAAAAAACAAAGGCAACAAGAAGGGATATTTATTGCCGAAGGACCAAAAATTATTGAGGAAATATTATTATCCAATTATAGGATAATAAAAATATATGCCATAGAGGGTGAGGCTGAATATTATTCTGCCTCTCATTCCAATGTGGTAGCAATTACTGAAAACGAATTAAAAAACATAAGTGTATTACAAACACCCAATAAAGTATTGGCTTTAGTAGAGCAAAAAAAAGAAGAAAAACAATTTGATTTACATAACCAATGGACATTGATGTTAGATGATATACAAGACCCCGGCAATTTTGGAACCATTATTAGAATTGCAGATTGGTTTGGGATTAAAAATATTATTTGCAGTAATGGCACTGCCGATTTGTATAATCCAAAAGTAATTCAAAGTACTATGGGTAGTTTTACTCATGTAAATATTTTTTATAAAGATTTAAGATCTTTTTTGCAAAACAATGTTATTACTGTTTATGGGGCTGTTTTAAATGGAACAAATATTTTTTCGGTTAATAAAAATACGGAAGGAGTAGTATTGATAGGAAATGAAGGTAAAGGAATAAATAAAGAACTGCAGCAATTTATTAATCAGCCGGTAACTATACCAAAAATAGGTAATGCAGAGTCTTTAAATGCGGCCATTGCAACAGGAATTATTATTTCGCAATTATTGAATATTGGTTAATTATCTAAATTGAATTGCTTTAACCGGTTGAATATTTTTTATCAATATGGTTGGAATAATTAATGAAATAAAGCATACTATTGAAGTAACCAAACATATTAACAATACTTGCCACCACACAATTTGTACAGGAGCTATAGAAACATAATAATTCGATTCATCTAATTTTAATAAACCAAAGTATTGTTGTAGCCAGCATAGCAATAACCCGCCTATTAAGCCAATTAGCACACCAATAATGGCAATAAAGGTAGCTTGGTATAAAAATATTTTTTGTAAGGTGCTATTGTTTGTTCCGATAGATTTTAAAATGCCTACCATTTTTGTTCTTTCCAATACCAATATTAGTAAGCAGGTAATTAAATTAATTATCGCCACTACCGACATAATAATGAAAATTACATTTCTGTTTACATCTTGTACATTCAGCCAATCGAAAATATTTGGATAAACATCTTTAATACTTTCGCTTAACCAAATATTAGGCAATTGTTTAAGCAATTGTTTATTAATAGAATCTAATTGTGTGTAGTTATTCAAAAAAACTTCATATCCACCAATTTCATTGGGTTGCCAATCGCTTAATCTTCGTATTAATCGTATATCGCCAATGGCAAAAAGTTTATCGTACTCTTCAATGCCGGTTTTATATATTCCTGCAACAATTAATTTTCGGTAGTTAGCAGTTTCTTGGTTTGGTGAAATAAAATAGATAGTAATGGTATCGTTGATTTTTATTTTTAAAGCTAAAGCAATAGGTAGTGGTAAAATAATTTCTTTGCTATATAAGCTATCATTAAAATTAATCCATCTGCCTTGTTGTATAAATTGTTTCAATTGCGTACTATCATACTGTTTATCTATGCCTTTAAATAATATTCCTTCAATTGCCTTATTTTTTTCAATAACACCACTTTTAGTAGCAAAAATTTGTACTCTTTTTACAGCAGGTTGATGTTGTAAAATATATTCAACAGTATCATTTCTTTTAATAGGCGATTCTTCGGCAATTAGCGATTTGCCTGCTTCGTATTGTTGAACTCGAATATGTCCCCAAAAGCTAAAAACCTTTTCGGCAATTGTTTTTTGAAATCCATTTACAAAAGAAACTGTTACTATCATTGCTGCTACACTTACGGCTGTTGCTGCAATAGATAAGCGTATAATAAACCTGGAAAAAGATTTTTTTCTGTTAAAAGCTATTCGTTTTGCTATTGTAAAAGAGAAGTTCAATATAAAATTTTTTGTAACCCTCAAATCTACATGCAAGAACTAATACAGCAAAACGATTTAAAAGAAATTGTATGTTTATTGTATGAAACAGATCATTCTATTAATAGGTAGCATAACAATTGGCAGTGTGTTAAAGGCACAAGTTTTAACCGATAGTATCTATATGCCTACTATTAAAACTATTAAATTATTTCAGCAAAATAATCAGGAAAGTTTGCCGGTTATTCGGTTGCATTCGTCTGATGTATTAGAATTACATTTCGATGATTTGGCTGGTGTTGTTAAAAACTATTACTACACATTTCAACTATGTAATGCCAATTGGGAAGCTGCCGATATAAGTAGTTTCGATTACATACAAGGTTATCAGCAAATGATGATTTCTCAATACCGTATTTCATCTATATCGCAAGTAAAGTATATTCATTATATGGCATTGCTTCCGGAAAATAATTATATGCCAATAAAAAGTGGCAATTATTTGTTGAAAGTGTATTTAAATGCCGATTTAACGCAATTAGCATTTACCAAAAGATTTTTTGTTGTTGATACTAAAGTTAATCTATCCACACAGTTTTCGCAGCCAATTGATAATGCGTTAATGTACACGCATCAAAAAATTCAATTTACACTTAATACAAGAGCATTAAGTGTATATAATCCTCAACAACAAATAAAAGTTACCATATTACAAAATAATAGGTGGGATAATGCTTTAACCGATTTTCGGCCAACATTTATTAGAAACAATATTTTAGAATACAGCGGAGAAGATGGATATCTTTTTCAGGGTATGCGAGAGTTTAGATGGGCTGATTTACGAACTTTTATTTTTCAATCGGAAAGAGTTGATTCTGTAAATAAAAAACTACTTCCAATTGACATATATTTAAAGCCTGACATATCTAGAGGTAGAAGCGGATATTTAACCATGAATGATTTAAATGGCAGTTATGAAGTAAGCACTACAGAAGCCGAAAATCCATGGTGGCAAGGCGATTATGCCAAAGTGCATTTTACCTATTTGCCCAATAACCAAACTCCTTTTGAAAATAAAGATTTGTACATGGTAGGAGAACTTACAGGTAATGCATTAACCAACGAAGCTAAAATGAACTATAATGAAGAGAAAGGTGTGTATGAAAAAACTTTATTATTAAAACAAGGCTATTATAATTATGCTTATGTTACTAAAAATAAAAATGATGCTTCAGCAAAAGCAGACGCATCATTAACCGAAGGTAACTTTTGGGAAACAGAAAATAATTATACCATTTTACTGTATTACCGTTCGGTAGATGGCCGATATGATGAATTAGTAGCCGTTACAACATTTAATACAAGAAATGGTACAAGCTTATAAAAAATTATTAAGCTGATTATTAAAAAAATCATCGTGTTTAATTTCTCTCATTCCCTTACTTTTGCAGCCGGCAGGTCTTACACGACCAGCTCCTGCTGAACCTCCCCAGGGTAGGAATACAGCAAGGATAAGCGGTTGTAGCGGTGCGATG
>DAHXOT010000013.1 GCA_027364735.1 Hydrotalea sp.
CACCTAAACGCCGTGTTGCCAATACACGTAAACCAGCTGCTGGCGGTAGATAATTGTTCGAGTACTAAAATATACTTGTATATTTTAAAATGAGCATTCTACTAATTCTTCATTTTTAAAGATGCAGAGAAAGTGAATGTCAATAGTTAAATAGTAAAACATTCAAAATATTATTTTTATGAGTACAACTGTAGCAATAACTGCTGCCGATATAAATAAGTTGCGTCAAGCAACGGGAGCAGGTATGATGGATTGCAGAAAAGCTTTAACCGAAACCAATGGTGATTTTGAAGCTGCCATAGATTGGTTACGTAAACAAGGACAAAAAGTTGCTGCTAAGCGTAGTGATCGTGAAGCAAAAGAAGGTGTTGTAATTGCTAAAACAACTGCTGATAATAAAACAGGATTTATAATTTGTATTAGCTGCGAAACAGATTTTGTATCGAAAAATGCCGATTTTGTTGCGTTTGCTCAAAGTATTGCCGATGCTGCTGTTGGTAATAATGTAAAATCTATTGCCGAATTAAACGAAGTAACAGTAGGAGAAGCTAAAGTAGCAGATTTAATTAATGATAAATTAGCTTCAATTGGTGAAAAAATAGGTATTAGCCGTTTTGAAAGAATAGAAGCTCCTTATGTGGCTTCATACATTCACGGTGCTTACCGCTTAGGTGTTTTAGTAGGTTTAAATAAAGATGCTGCCGAAGCAGGAAAAGATGTAGCTATGCAAATTGCCGCATTAAATCCGGTTGCAGTAGACCCTGCTTCAGTACCAGCCGAAACAGTAGAGAGAGAAAGAAGTATTGTAATTGATACAATGAAAGCCGATCCTAAAATGGCAGGTAAACCAGATGAAATGCTTGCTAAAATTGCTGAAGGCAAATTAAATGCTTTCTTTAAAGAACAAACTTTATTAGCTCAAGCATTTGTAAAAGATGGAAGTAAATCTGTTGCTGAATATTTAAAATCGGTGGATGCAGATTTAAAAGTAGCCGAATTTAAACGAGTAGCTTTAGGATAAATAATTACTAAAATAATTTACAAAAGAGGATTGATTCATTCATTCCTCTTTTTTTTGTTTGGCATATCATTAAAAATTAAGGTTATTTGCATTCAAATCCCTTCACTATGCTTCCAAAATATAAACGTATCCTATTAAAACTTTCAGGCGAAGCCTTATTAGGCGATCAAAAAAATGGAGATCCTTTTAATCCTACTATTATCGAGCAATATGCACACGATATTAAATCGGTAACAAACTTAGGTGTTCAAGTAGCCATTGTAATTGGTGGTGGAAATATTTATAGAGGTATGAATGAAGCCGAAAGCGGTATTGAACGTGCTCATGGTGATTATATGGGTATGTTGGCTACTGTAATAAATGCGATGGCTATGCAGGCAATGCTGGAAAGGTTTGGTGTGTATACCAGATTACAAAGCGCTATTAATATGGAACAAGTTGCCGAACCATATATACGTCGTAAAGCATTGCGTCATTTAGAAAAAGGACGGGTAGTTATTTTTGGTGCTGGTACCGGGAACCCTTATTTTACTACCGATACCGCGGGCTCTTTAAGAGCAATTGAAATGAAAGCCGATGTTATTTTAAAAGGAACAAGAGTTGATGGCATATACAATGCAGATCCTGAAAAAAATTCAGATGCAAAAAAATACGATACCATTACTTTTAATGAATGCATCTCTAAAAATTTGCGAGTAATGGATATGACAGCATTTACCCTTTGTATGGAAAATAAATTACCCATTATTGTATTTAATATGAATAAGCCCGGTAACTTATTAAAAGTGGTAGAAGGTGTAAATGTGGGAACGCTTGTTAGTTAGCATTTAATTCCATTCGTTAAATGTTTATTCAATCTAAATTGCCCAATATTGGCACTACTATTTTTACAGTAATGAGCTCATTGGCTGTAAAATATAATGCAATTAATTTAGGGCAAGGTTTTCCCGATTTTATGATGAATGAAGATTTAATTGCTCTTACAAACAAAGCCATGAGCGAAGGGTTCAATCAGTACACACACATGAATGGATACCCTTTATTGCGAGAAAGATTAGCGGAAAAAATTAAAAAATTATATTCCACAAATATTAATGCCGATAGCCAAATTACTATTACACCCGGCGGCACATACGCTATTTATACTGCGTTAACAACTATATTACAACCTGGCGATGAAGTAATTGTTTTTGAGCCGGCTTACGATAGTTATATTCCTAATATTGAAATTAACCAAGCAAAGCCTGTACTTATTTCTTTGCAATATCCCAATTATTCAATTCCTTGGGAGGAGGTAAGAAAAAAAGTAAATAATAAAACAAGGGCAATTATTATTAATACACCACATAATCCTACCGGAATGGTGTTATCTGAAAATGATATTGAACAACTAAGAAGTATTGTAATTGGAACAAATATTTTTATTATAAGCGATGAAGTATACGAGCATTTAATATTTGATGAATTACAGCATCAATCAATACTTCTACATCCCGATTTATTAGAAAGAAGCTTTGTATGTTTTTCATTTGGTAAAACCTATCATTGTACCGGATGGAAATTAGGATATTGTATTTCATCATCCGAATTAATGCAAGAATACAGAAAAGTGCATCAATTTAATGCCTTTAGTTGCGATACTCCCAAGCAAGTTGCTTTAGCTGAATATTTGCAAAACAGTTCGGCTTATTTATCGCTCGGTTTTTATCTCCAGCAAAAAAGAGATTATTTTAGAGCATTAATGAAAGCCACACCATTTCAGCTTATTCCATCTCATGGAAGTTATTTTGAGTGTTATAGTTACTGGAATTTATCTAATGAAAACGATTTTGATTTTGCCGTTCGATTAACAAAAGAAATTGGCATAACTGCCATACCGTTATCTTCTTTTTATAAAAATAAAACCGACAATAAAGTACTGCGTTTTTGCTTTGCAAAAAAAGAAGACACCTTGAAAAGGGCAGTTGAAAGATTATTATCAATCTAAAAAAAAGAGTAACACATGGTATGTATTACTCTTTATAAAAATTCTGTTCTAACTTATTATTTTATTAATTCGTTAATAGTAACTTTTGGAACTAATTGATGAGAAACTTGTTCAACAATAATTTCTTTAGGCAAATTAAAAGATGCCGACTCTTTAATATTGGTTGATGAAGCACCTATTTTTACGGTATACTTTCCGGCATCAGCAATCCATGCAGCATGGTTGGTATTAAAAGATGCCAAATCGTTAGCAGTGATAGTGAAATGTAAGGTTTGAGATTCTCCTGCTTTTAATAAATTGGTTTTTGCAAAGGCTTTTAGTTCTTCATTGGGTTTATTTAAACCGTTTGAAGGAGCAGCAATATATAATTCAACCACTTCTTTACCGGCTAATTTTCCTGTATTGGTTATTGTTACAGCAGCGGTAATTTTTCCTTTATTAAATTCGGTAGAACTTAATTTTAGGTTACTGTATTTAAATGTAGTGTAAGATAAACCGTATCCAAACTCGTATGAAGTTTTTATATTAAAAGTATTATAATAGCGATACCCAACATAAATACCTTCTTCATATACTACTTCGGCAGGTTTGCCAAATAAAGGATGGCCGGGTGCTTTTGGATCTAACTCTTTACCCGGAAAGTTTTTGGCCGATGGTACATCGGTATAACTTACAGGAAAGGTTGTTGCTAATTTTCCTGATGGATTTACCTTTCCACTTAAAACATCGGCAACTGCATTACCCGCTTCAATACCCGGTTGCCAAGCTAATAATATAGCATCTACATTGTCTTTCCAGCTTGCTGTTTCAATTACTCCGCCAATATTTAAAACAACAATTACTTTTTTATTTTTTGCATGATAGGCACTAACAATTGTGTTAATTAAACCTTGTTCGATAGCAGATAAATTAAAATCGTTTTCTACTTTTCTATCGGCACCTTCTCCTGCATTTCTTCCAATGGTAATAATTGCTGCATCGGTAGTATTTGCTTGTTCATTAGCCATTTCGTTACTAATGCCTAATTCCGGTATTGGTGGAATTATATCGAAGAAAAATTTGGGCTTAGGTTGTTTGGCTTTAGCAGCAGTGATATATTCTTGATAATCTTTTTTTAAGTTGGAACTGATATTGTATCCTGCATTTTTTAAGCCATCTAATAATGAAACAGTGTATGCTTTATTTACATCGCCACTGCCTGTTCCGCCTGCAATAAAATTATATGATGTATTACCGAATAAGGCAATAGTTTTATACTGTAAAGGAAGTACATGATTGTTTTTTAATAAAATCATTCCTTCTGAAGCCGCTTTGCGAGAAACTTGTGCATGTGCTTTTAAATCTGGTTTATCAGAATATTTATATCCTTTGTATGTTGGAGACATTAAAACAAGATTGATAATGCGTTCGCAATTTTCATCTAACACTTTTTCATCAAGGTTACCCAATTTTACAGCCTCTGTAATGGCTGCTTGTTGTATTGTTGTTCCGGGCATTAATAAATCGTTTCCGGCTTTCATTTGTACTACTGCATTTTTTCCGCCAAACCAATCGGTCATTACCAAACCTTTAAAGCCCCATTCTTTTCTTAAAATGTTGGTTAATAATTCAGGGCTTTCCGAAGTATAGGTTCCATTGAGTAAATTGTAAGAAGACATTACCGTCCATGGTTGAGATTTTTTTACGGCAATTTCAAATCCTTTCAAATAAATTTCTCTTAATGCTCTTTCACTTACAATAGTATTGATACTGTTTCTATTTGTTTCCTGATTATTGGCTGCAAAATGTTTAATAGAAGTACCCACTCCATTCAATTCTATTCCATTTACCATTGCAGCTGTAATATTTCCTGCAATTACGGGGTCTTCAGAATAATATTCAAAGTTTCTTCCTCCCAATGGGTTGCGATGAATGTTTAATGCCGGTGCTAATAGCACATCAATACCATATTCTTTTACTTCGTTTCCAAAAGCTACGCCTACTTGTTTTACCAAAGCAGTATCCCATGAAGAGGCTAATAAAGTACCAACGGGCCATGCTGTAGCAAAATAAGTTTTTGTATCGTTTTCTCTTTTTGGTGTAATTCTAACGCCTGCCGGTCCATCGGATAATGTAAGAATAGGAATTCCAAAACGTGCAATACCATGCGTTCTTCCGGCAGCTCCGGGAACTTTTTCGGGTATACTGGCATCTTCTTTACTGATAGGTGGTAAAGAAATTCCTAATACATCTTTAGAAGAATCTTTTTTATTGGTGTTGGGCATTGCAGGCATTTTAAAACCCATACCTACTACCAATTTTACTTTTTCATCTAAACTCATTTTAGAAACAATATCTTTTGCTTTTGAAGTTGTTTGAGAAAAAAGGAGCGATGGAATGTAGCATAGCACCGCAAGCAATAACTTTTTCATATTTTTTACAATTGATTGCCACAAAGTTCTTGTGCAATTGGCGATATTTCATTGATAATTGTCAAAATAAAATAAGAGGCAGTTTTTCTTATTTATAAGCCCTAATTCTGCTTAGCGTTTCTTGTGTAATGCCTAAAAAAGAAGCAATATATGCTAATGGTACTCGTTGAATTATTGCCGGAGTACGTTCCATTAATTTAATATATCGTTGTTGTGCAGTTTCGAATTGAATAGAATCCATTCGGTATTGCGAAATAATTAATGAGCTGGTAACGGTTTTGCGTAACCATTTTTCAATATCATGATGCGTATCGGCTAACCTCATTAAATCATCGTGTGAAATGCCGTAAACTTCTGAAGGTTCAATGGTATGAATTATTAATTTACTGGGTACTCTTTGAAAAAAGCTAATGATGGATAAAAAGAATGTTCCATCCATAGCAATCCATTCGGTAATTTCTTTTCCATTTTTAAAATAATAAATTCTGGCAATTCCTTTTTTAATAAAATAAATATAATCGCTAACGTTATTTTCTCTTAGTAGTAGATGATCTTTTGGAACTTGCCATTGTTTCCAAGAGGATAAAAATATTTTTTTACTTTCCTCAGAAAGTGGACTTACTTTTTCAATTGCATAATTAAGTTCTTTCACTGGCAATAGCTTAAGCATCTATATTAGGTATTTAAAAAGTGTATAAACCAGAAATTATTTTACCATTGATTATCGCCATCAATTAACCTGCCCAATCCGCCCAACACACTTCCTTCTTCTCTATTTTTAACGGTAGCATAAGCCAATATTCTGCCGGCTAAACGACTGATAGGAAGGCTTTGAATCCAAACTATTCCAGGGCCTTGCAAGGTTGCAAAGAAAACTCCTTCACCACCAAAAAGAGTATTTTTTATACCGCCAATGAATTGAATATCGTAATTAACAGTTGCAGTAAATCCAACAATGCAGCCGGTATCAATTTTTAAAATTTCACCGGCTTGTAGTTCTTTTTGTTGTACATAACCACTGGCATGCATAAAGGCCATGCCATCGCCATCTAATTTTTCCATTATAAACCCTTCGCCACCAAATAAACCTGTTCCCAATTTTTTTTGAAATTCGATACCAATGCTTACCCCTTTTGCTGCACAGAGAAAAGCATCTTTTTGGCAAATAATTCTGTTACCGAGTTGTTGTAAGTTGAGTGGAATAATTTTTCCGGGATAAGGCGATGCAAAACTTACATGTTTTTTACCCTGACCAACATTTGTGTATGCCGTCATAAATAAATTTTCTCCGGCAAGCACACGTTTACCTGCGTTCAATAATTTTCCGAATAATCCGGAGCCTTGGTTATTGCTTCCATCGCCAAACATGGTTTCCATAGTAATGCCGTCTTCCATCATCATAAATGCACCGGGCTCGGCAATAGCTGTTTCGTTGGGATCGAGTTCTATTTCTACGTATTGCATTTCTTCTCCAAAAATGCGATAGTCTATTTCGTGGTTCTGAATCATAATTATAATAATATCAGCAAAAGTATAAATAGCTTACTACAAATAAGCCACTCTTTTTGAAGAGCGGCTTATTATCATTATTGCCAATATTGTAATTGGTATTTATTAAAACCAACTACCAATAAAGGCGTTATTTACTTTTTGGTTTTTGAGTTTTTCTGTTCTACGTTTTCTTTGAGCACGATGCCGTAGAAGTGTTACTGCCATTAGTGGTAAAAAAATAATGGTAAATGGCGGAATACCCAACATGCTAATCCATTTACCTCCAAACATTTTACGCATGGGTCTTCTTAAACGTTCTGCAATTAAATACATACTTGGAACAATTACCAATGTCATAAAAAATGCGAAGGATAATCCAAAGATTATTGTCCAGCTTAAAGGTTTCCAGAAGCGGGCATTATCGCCACCAAAGAAAATATGTGGATTCCAATTGGCAAACATGGTAACAAAATCAATATTAAACCCAACGGCTAAAGGAATTAATGCCAGTATAGCTGCCATTGCGGTTAATAATACAGGAATGATACGTGTTTTTCCGGCTTGTATAACGGCTTCTCTTGTTTTTAAACCTCTAGCACGTAATTCATCTGCAAATTCAATTACTAAAATTCCATTCTTTACCACAATACCTGCTAATCCAACAATGCCAATTCCGGTCATTACTACCGATACTTCCATTTTAGTTATACCAAAACCAAGCATTACACCAATAATACTAAATATTATTTCGGTTAAAATAATAACTGCTTTGCTGATAGAATTAAATTGAAGTACAAGAATAAATAGAATTAATCCTAATGCAATTAGTAGGGCTTTGCCTAAAAATGCTCCAGTTTCGGCTTGTTGCTCGCCTTCGCCGGTTTGTTTAATGGTTACATTATCGGATTTCTTTTTAAAGTTGGCAATATGTTTTGATAGAATTTGATTTACTTCTGTTGGTGTAAAACCCGATAAAACATTAGAGCGAAGTGTAATTACGCGTTTTTGATTTTTTCGTTTCACACTTCCTAAAGTGCTTGTATAATCTACATTTACTAAGTTAATAATAGGAATATGTTTTACTGCACCGCCTGCGGCCATATCTCTAAAAATAATATTCATATTTAATAAATCAACCAAACTTTTTCGTTCTAATTGTTCATTTCTTATTTGAATTTTATATTCATCTTTTCCATCTTTAATTTTTCCGGCTTCTTTTCCAAACAAGGCAGAACGCAGTTGCATTCCTATTTGAGCCGAAGAAACACCTTCTCTTAAAGCTCGTTCTCTATTTACGGTTAAAGTAATTTCGGGATTGTTTAAATCAATATCCATTTTCAATTCTTCAACACCCGGAACTTGTATTGAATCGAGATAATTCTTTAATCCAACAGCGGTTTTAATCATATCATCAAATTCTTCGCTGGCAATTTCAATATTTACCGGAGGATCGGTTGGTGGTCCATTCTTTTCTTGATCAACACTAATTTCTGCACCGGCTATACCTTTTAATACATGGCGTATAGAATCGAGGTATGGAGCTGTAGAAACACCATTTCGTTTTTCAAATTCAACAAATGAAATTTGAATTCGGCCCAATTCGCTTCGTGTGCTTCTATCGCCACTCATAGGGTCGTTGGCACCTACGGCTACATTGGTAATAACACTTTCTACAATAGGGTTATTTTTGTTTTTAGCATAATCTATTCCTAAAACTTTATCAACTCTATTTTCTAAAACGTGGGTAATAGAATCGGTGTAATTAACCGAAGTTCCTACGGGTAATTTTAGGTAAACATAGATGTAGTTAGGATCTCCTTTCGGAAAGAAAACTACCGGCACTTTTCTGGCACCAAAAAACATGAATGAAAAGAATAAGAGGGCAATGGTAGATAATAATAAATATACCGGTCTCCATTCTTTTAATGCCCAACGCAATAAATTTTCATAATGATTCATTATCCAAGGCAATGCATGGTTTTGGAAGTATAAAATCCAACCATCTAATACAAACCGATTAAATATCATTAATGCGGCAAAAACCAATAAAAAGTTGCCAAAAAATAAATAGGGTGTTGCAGGAGATGAACTTCCTTCAGCAATAACTGCCGATGCTGCAATATTATGACCAACAATATTTAATAAAATTCCTACCACAATAATTAGCCAAAAGGCAGGGCGTTTAAATAGTACAGTTTTTCTTTTAACCGGTTCATCATCGGAATGGTTCATAAAATCTACTGCGAAAACCGGATTCATTATAAATGCAACAATTAACGATGCAGATAAAGTGAAAATAAGCATTGCCGGTAAGTAAATCATAAATTTACCAATAATGCCGGGCCAGAATAATAATGGGAAGAAGGGTGCAAGAGTAGTTAAAGTGCCAGCTAAAACCGGAATAAATACTTCGCCTGCGGCCATCATAGCTGCTTTTTCGGAAGAAAGAAATCCTTTGCCTTGAACAAAAATGCGGTGTGTATTTTCTATTACAACAATGGCATCATCTACAATAATTCCTAATCCGAATAATAAAGCAAAAAGTACAATAAAGTTAAGTGTAACATGCCCGCCAACAATAATATCGGCAGCAGGTAAAAACATAAATGCCACAAACATACTTAGCGGAACACTGAGTGCTACAAAGAAGGCATTAGTTAAACCCATGAAGAACATTAAAATAAGCAATACCAAAATAAATCCAATGATAATAGAATTTACTAAATCGTTAAATGAGGTACGAGTTTGTTTGCTCTGATCGCCAGTGATAACTACTTTTAAATCTTTCGGAAATTGTGATTGCTGCATTTCTTTGGTAACTCTTTTTACAGCATCGCTTGTTTCAATTAAATTTTCGCCTGCACGTTTAATAATATTTAACGTAATTACATTATCGCCATTTAACCGAGCATAGCTTTCAGATTCTTTAATAGTGTCTTTAATATTTGCTATATCTTTTAAATATACGGGAGCTCCGCTTGTATTACGAACAATAATTTTTTCAATATCAAAAGCGGTTTTAAATTCTCCTTTTAACTGTAAATTACGTTTCATATTTCCAACATCCAATAAACCGCCGGAGATATCCATATTTTCGTAAGCAATGGCATTGGCAATATCGTTGTAAGTAATATTGGCTGCTTGCATTCGGTAATTATCAATATTCACTTGAAACTCTCTTTCTGGAGCACCTACTAAATCAACGCGATTGATTTGAGAAATTTCTTCTAATTTATCTTTTAAATCGTCGGCAAATTTCTTTAAGCGAACCACATCGTAGTTACCACTTACATTTACGTACATAATAGGTTGTTCGCTAAAGCTAACTTCTAATGCGGTGGGTTCTTGTGTTAAATCGGTTGGTAAATCTTGTTTAGCCTTATCCATTGCATCTTTTACTTTTTGCAATGCTACATCTGTAGGTACATCGGTATCAAATTCTACTTGTATGGCCGAATAATCTTGTACCGAAGTACTGGTTACCTTTTTAATTTTTGCACCGGTAATTCCCTTAATTTGTTTTTCAATAGGTCGTGTTACTAAGTTTTCAATATCTTTTGGTGAATTTCCTACATAAATAGTTTGTACATAAATTGTAGGAATTACAATATCGGGAAACTGTTCTTTTGGTAAAGTAATAAATTGGTTTACACCCCACATAGTTACAAATAGCATTATTAAATAAACAGATGTTCTATTTTTTATTGACCATGTGGTAGGACCAAACTGTTTAAACTTTCCGGTAATATTTTCTAATACACTCATATAATTCGTTTATTAGTTTGTAGGTTTATTTTTTTGAACAAATTTTTAAGCACTTGGCAATAAGGTTGTGTTATGCACCAGTACTTTAATTTGTTAATCAGCAATAAAATTTTATTTCTGATCGGTTGTAATTAATTGTCCTTCATATAAATTTTGAAAGCCATCGGTAATTAGTTTATCTCCTGGTTTTAAACCCGAGTTTATTTCAATTTTATCGCCATATAATTCACCAATACTTACTGTTGTTTTGTGGGCAATAATTTTTCCGTTTTGTTCTAATGCTACTATAACAAATTTTCCTTTTTCATCGGTTTGTATTGTATTGATAGGAACGGTAATAGCGTTGGCAACGCTGTAATCGAGAATTTTAACTTCTGCAACTTGATTAGGTTTTAAATCTTTATCGGCAGGAAGTTTCGCTTCAATATAAAAACTGCGACTGAGCGGATCAATAATTTTTCCAACAACATTAATGCTAGCTTCTATTGTTTTATTAATATCGGGGAAAGTTATTTTAGTGCGTGTTCCCACTTTTACCTTTTCTAAATAATTTTCCGGTACTTGTGCAGTAAGTTTTAAGTTAGAAGTATTTACAATAGATATTTGAGGAGATTGGCCTAATACACCAATAAAGGTTTCGCCTACTCTAATATCTACTGTTTCTAAAACGCCATCAATTGGTGCATATACATTTGAAAAACTAAGTTGTTCCTTTACCGTGTTTATTTGTTTTTCAATATTATCAACAGAATTTTTTGCTTGTAATAATTGAACTTCAGTACCAATATTTTCTTTCCATAAGTTTTGTTGGCGTTGATATAAATCTTTAGCAAAACTTAGTTGTGTTTGTAATTGGTCTAATTGTTTTTTTACAATGGCATCATCTAATTTTAAAAGTAAAGTACCTTTCTTTACAAAATCGCCTTGCTTTACTAATAGTTCCTTTACTTGTCCGCCTTGTGCACGTGGAGTTACGTACATAATGTTTACCGCTTCAATTTTGCCTTGCAAGTTGATAAAATGGTTAAACTGATGTGGTTCGATAGACGTTATGCTTACCAATTTTGCATTTTCTTGTTTAGTAGCCGAAGTGTCTAACAAGGTAATTTCATTTTCTAACTTTACAATTTCTTCACCAAGTTTTACTTGTTGTTTTTTCAAATCTTCCAACTTGGTTTTTTTAGTATTTAGTAGGGTAGCATTGTCTGTTTTTGTTTCGCATGAAATTAATATCAACATAAAAGCGGTAACAAAAACAATAGTTATTTTTTGCATAAAAAATGTATTAAAATTTTAGATATTTTATTTTAGTTTGCCAATAGCTTTATTATAATCAACTTTTGCAATTACTGCATCGTACATTGCACCAATGTAATTTGTTTGTGCAGTAATTAAGTCGGTTTGTGCGGTAGTTATTTCTATATTAGATCCGGTACCGGTTTCAAGTTTTCTTTTTGTTTGGTTATAAACGCTTTCAGCCAAATCCATATTTTTCTTTTGAAAGTTTAATGTATTAATGGCTGTTTCGAAATTAAGTTTAGCTTGTTGTACTTCATTGTCAATAGTAAGTTTTAAGTTATCGAGTTGGTTATTGGTTTGTAATAATGAAATTTTAGCTTGTTTAATTTTCGAATCTTTAGAAAAGCCATCAAAAATTGGTACAGATATATTTAAGCCAACAAAAGAAGTAGTAAACCAATCGCCTTTTCCAAAAATGTCAAATTGGGTTCTATAAGCTTGTTTACTATAAACACTGGTAAATGCAATTGAGGGATAATAACTAAGTTTATAACGTTTAATATTGTATTCGTTTAATTTTTTTGCAATATTTAAATATTGAAATTCTTTTCTATCTGTATATTGATATCCGGTATCTGCTAATCCGGTTTTAATATTATCGTAGCTAATTTCATCTGTTAAGGTTAAGGAATCTTTTATAGGCATTCCCATTAATGTTTTTAATCCTAAATAACCAATCTGAATTGAATTGAGTGCTTTTTGTTTTTGAGTTTCAAGGTTAGCAATTTGAACATTTATTTTATCAATATCTAATTTTTCAGAAAAGCCATTATTATACATTACTGTAACCTCGTATTGTAATTTTTTTAATCTTTCAATATTGGCATCTAATAAATTAATTTGTGTTTTGCTTACTGCTAACTGGTAATATATTTTATATACATTGGCTTTAATTACTTCTTTTGTTACTTCAACATTTTTTTCTTGAAACTCCATTGAAGCAGCCCTAGCTTGTAAGCCAACAAAAACTTGTCCATCAAATAATAGCTGTTGTAATTGCAAATTGGCACTTGAATTATATTTTGTACCAAATTGAACCGGCTCATAAGTACCTGCCGGTCCGCCAAAAAACTGTGCAGGAATTAAAGTTGTAGGAATTTTAAGATAATCTGTAAGTCCAAAACTTCCAGATAAATTTGGAAGTGCTGCCGATGTAATATCTCTATTTTGTTGTTGTTGCATTTTAACTGCTAATAATGCGTTTTTTACTTGCACATTATTTTTTACTGCATAGTCAATACATTGTTGAACTGAAAAGTTATGAAGTCCGGGCGATTGTGCCATTGCCGATACAAAAGCTATACAAGCAAAGCTTGAGAGTAGTAAAAATTTTCTAAATCGGTTGGTCATAATTTTATTTTTTTAATCTTTGTTGTTTATATTTTTGAATTAATTTTTGTCCTTTATTACTGGCAATGCCGTGTAAAAAATTGTCAGTTATTTCTTGTAAAATTTCCGTTAAAGAATATTTTCCATACTGAAATGCAATTGCATCTAAAACAAGAAAAGTAGTTGTAATTCGGTATTGTGCTAAAATATCTGTATTAATTTCTTCTCTGTATAATCCTTCTTTTTTGCCGCGTTCTAAATTATCTTTAATAACCGCAGCAAAAAATTTGCTTTTGTGTTCGGTTAATTTTTTAAATGCGTTGTGATGATATTTTTCTAAATCATACATTAATGATGGGTTCATGTTGGCAAGCATTTCAATTACATGGTCGAGTGCCAAAAAAACTTCATGAACTGCATCTTTACAGTTGGTGGCTTGTTGGTAGCAAACAGTTTCATTTTCGGCAATTACTATGTTTATTACATTATCTACTAGCGAATCTTTGTCAGAGTAAAATTGGTAAATAGTTTTTTTGCTAATGCCTAAATTAGCGGCTATTTCATCCATGCTTACACTTCTAATGCCAAATCGCATAAAAAGTTCATGGGCTTTGTAGGTAATTCTGTCTTGTACTTCCATAATTTAAAAAACGGTGGCAAAACTACGGAAACTTTTTTTGTAACAAAAGTTTCCGATAAAAAAATAATATTTATTTGTTAAAAGGTTATTTGCTTGTAATAGCGGTTTAAAAAGTAACAATTAGTAATTACAAATGTTTATTGTTTACATTTTATTACCATCTTTGCTGTATGTTAAAGCAAAAAACATCTTTAATTATTAGTAAACTTTTAAAAAAAATAGTTCAATATTTTTTGCAAGGGTTGGCAGTATTAGCTCCCATTGGTATTACCATTTGGGTTGTTTTATCGTTATTTAATTTTGTAGATGATATATTGCCCAATATTATTCATTCTATTTTCCCCGGTTGGTTGGAAAAAGATGCGGAAGGGAACTTAAAAAAAATACCCGGACTTGGTTTTGTGGTTGTAATTATTATTGTATTATTTGTAGGAAGAATTTCTTCTTCATTTATTTTTTCTAAATTGGTAAAAGCATTTGATAACGTATTAGAAAACACACCCGGCATTAAATTTATTTATTCTTCGGTTAAAGACTTTTTTGAAGCATTTGCAGGCAATAAAAAGAAATTCGATAAGCCTGTTTTGGTAAATGTTGATGCAGAAAATGTTTGGCGTGTTGGATTTATTACACAAAAAGATGCTGATGATTTTGAAATAAAAGATCATTTGGTAGTATATGTTCCGCATTCTTATGCCATAAGTGGTATTACCTATCTTGTTCCCAAAGAAAAAGTACGCGTATTAAATAAAATTACTGCATCAGACGCCATGAAGTTTGCTGTAAGTGGCGGTGTTACAGATGTTGCCGATTAAGTTTTTTATCTTAACAAAGCATTCTTTTGTTTTTAATTAACTTGCAGCTTTTTAGCAAGCAATGAAAAAACACAATTTTAATTCAGGTCCTTCAATTCTTCCACAAGAAGTAGTGCAACAAGCTGCAGAAGCTATTATTAACTTTAATAATACCGGTTTATCTATTTTAGAAATTGGTCATAGAACCAATTGGTTTATGGAAGTGATGGAAGAAGCAAGAAGTTTAGTAAAAGAACTAATGCAATTAGATGATACTTACGAAGTGCTTTTTTTGCATGGAGGTGCTACCACACAATTTATGCAAGTACCGATGAACTTACTCGATGACACTGAAATGGCAGCTTATTGCGATGACGGTATTTGGGGAAGTAAAGCAATTAAAGAAGCTTCCTTATTCGGAAAAATAGAAGTTGTTGCATCATCGAAAGATAAAAATTATACTTACATAAATAAAAATTTTCCTATACCATTTTCTGCAAAATACATTCATCTTACCAGTAATAATACTGTTGAAGGAACACAATGGCATTCATTTCCAAAAACAACTGTTCCATTAATTGCCGATATGAGTAGCGATATTTTTAGTAGGCAATTAAACTTTAAGGAATTTTCATTAATCTATGCAGGAGCACAAAAAAATATGGGAGCTGCAGGTGTTAATTTATTAGTAGTTAAGAAAAATATTTTAGGAACAATTAAGCGATCCATTCCTATAATCATGGATTATAGAAAACATATTGATGCCCATTCTTTACTAAATACACCGCCGGTTTTTGCAGTGTATGTTGCCATGCTAACATTGCGATGGATAAAAAAAGAAGGCGGCTTAAATGAAATGGAAAAACGAAGTAAAGAAAGAGCCAACTTATTATACAACACCATTGATAGTATTCCATTATTTAAGTGTTATATTGATAAGGAAGATAGAAGCTTAATGAATGCAGTTTTTTTTATTGAAAACGAAACATTGTTACAATCTTTTTTACAGGAATGTAATAACAATGGAATGATTGGTGTAAAAGGTTATAGAACCGTTGGTGGAATAAGAGTAAGTATGTACAATGCTTTACCTATGGAAAGTGTTATTGCATTTACCGACTTAATGAAATCATTTGCAGCAAAAAATTCTTAAATAAAATCAATAGTATAAAAATAATGATCCTTATTAAACCCTTTAAAGCGTTACGCCCACAGGCACAATTTGCAAAAACAGTAGCCAGCAAACCCTATGATGTATTAAATAGTGCCGAAGCAAAAGTTGAAACACAAGGTAACCCCAACTCTTTTTTGCATATTACAAAAAGCGAAATTGATTTACCCGATACTACCGATATACACTCCTCCATTGTTTACGAAAAGGCAAAAGAAAATTTAGATGCATTTATTAAAAGAGAAATTCTTTTTCAAGAAAGTAAAGAATGTTATTATGTGTATCAATTAATTATGAATGGCAGAAGTCAAACCGGCTTAGTTGCCCTTAGCAGTATTGATGATTACGAAGAAAATAAAATAAAGAAACACGAATTTACACGTCCTGAAAAAGAGCAAGATAGAATTAACCACATAAAAACTACCGGGGCACAAACTGGGAATGTTTTTTTAGCCTATAGAAATGATCTTGAATTAGATGCAATTATCGAAAAATGGAAATCAACAAAAACACCTGTTTACGATTTTATTGCCACCGATAACATTCAACATACAATTTGGGTAATAAGTGATACTACAGTAATAGAGCATATTACTACTTTATTTAAAGAAAAAATAGCCAATACATATATTGCCGATGGGCATCATCGTGCAGCTTCTGCAGCAAAAGTTCGCCAATCATTGGGCCAGCAAAAAACAACAGCTTCTAACTATTTTCTTACAACATTATTTCCCTCTAATCAATTATACATTATGGATTATAATAGGGTTGTAAAAGATTTGAATGGATTGAGTAAAGAAAATTTTCTTTCGGCTATAGAAGAAAATTTTTCAATTAATGAAATAGGAAAAAAAGCAATTGCACCCAATACTTTACACCAATTTGGCATGTACTTAGATGGCAGTTGGTATTTATTAACTTCGAAAGAAAATACCTATACCAACGATCCTATTGGTATTTTAGATGTAACTATTTTACAAAATAATATATTGAATAATATTTTGAATATTACAGATCCACGAACAGATACAAGAATAGATTTTATTGGAGGTATTCGAGGATTAAGCGAATTAGAGAAGCGAGTTAATAATGGCGATATGCAAGTGGCATTTAGTTTATATCCGGTAACTATTGATCAATTATTTAATATTGCCGATAGTGGTAATGTAATGCCGCCTAAAAGCACTTGGTTTGAGCCAAAATTGCGAGATGGATTGTTAACGCATGTAATTTTTAATTAAAGCTCATTAAACAGTAACATGAAACACATACAACTTTTTATTGTTGCATTATTGGTACTTTCTTTTTCAACTTTTGGACAAAACCCCAATGCAAAACAATTATATGCTACTGCTAAAGAGTTTATTAAACAAGGAGATTATGATAATGCTACATTAGTATTAAATAATGCATTAAAACAAGAGCCGTATAATTTTGAAATGCTTAAAGATTTGGCTTTTGTAAATTATCTGAAAAGAGATTTTGCCGAATCTATTAATGTATGTAAACAAATAATGGATAGGCCCGATGTTGATGAACAAGTATTTCAAATTTTGGGAATGAATTATAAAGCTTTAGCAGAAAATAAAGAATGTGCAAAAATGTATAAAGCTGCCTTAAAAAAATTCCCGAATAGTGGTATTATATATAATGAAATTGGCGAATTAATGGCTGCGGATAAAAACTTACCTGGTGCCATAGAGCAGTGGGAAAAAGGAATTGAACTTGCACCAAGCTATAGTAACAATTATTTTAATGCTACTAATTTTTATGCATCAATAGGTAATTTGTTTAAAGAAATTATTTATGGCGAAATTTTTATAAATTTAGAAAGCTATTCAACACGTACAGCCAATGTTAAAGCCTTGTTACTCGAAGCGTATAAAAAAATATATGCCTCAAATAATATTCAGCAACAATCTTTACAATATCATTCAGATTTTGCCAATCGTTTTTTTGAAACACTTGCAAAAAGTAAAAATTTAGCAGATGATGGTATTACACCCGAAATATTAACAGCTATACGAGCAAGGTTTATTATAGATTGGTTTGCAGAAAATAATCAAGATAAATATCCTTTCCGATTATTCGATCATTTACAATATTTATTACGCGAGGGTATGTTTGAAGCGTACAATGAATGGATATTTGCTACCGCTGCTAATCCTTCAAGCTATGCAGCATGGATAAATACTTACCCAAAGCAAGCAGAAGCATTTAAACAATTTCAGCAGAGCAGGGTTTTTAAGCTGCCATTAGGGCAATATTATAAGTAATGCTAATTTTTTAAATTAGTGAATTGCTATTGAAACAAAAAAACTTTTTTTGTCAGTTCATAATTATTCGGATATTGTAATTTCATTAACGATTGCATATGATAACAATTAAGCGCCTATTTGATGCTGTAGAGCATCAATTAAACAATTTTCCTAAAGCCAATATGCTTTCTGCAAAAGAAAATGGGCAATGGAAAAGTTACAGTACCCAAGAAGTTGCAACTATTGTAAATAAGTTTAGTGCGGGTTTAATTGAATTGGGCATAAGTGGCAACGATTTTACTACCGAAGGCAGCGACAAAATTGCTATCATTAGTAATAACAGACCAGAATGGGTTTTTACCGATTTAGCCGTTCAACAAGTTGGTGCTATTTTAGTTCCGCTATATCCAACAACTAACCCCAACGAAATTGAATTTATTTTAAACGATGCAAAAGTTAAATACATTTTTGTAAGCAATGCAGAAATGTTTGATAAAATAAATGCCATTAAACCTAATGTAGCTTCCCTGCAAAAAATTTATTCTTTTGATAAATTAGATGGAATTAATCATTGGAGCGAAGTAACCAATGTATCTAACCAAGCTTTATTGCAACAAGTAGAAACAATTAAAAAATCCATTCCCATCCATCATACAGCTACTATTATATATACATCGGGCACCACCGGTATTCCTAAAGGAGTGATGCTAAGTCATCAAAACATTTATTCAGATTTAGCCTATAGCCTTAAAAGTTTACCTTTCGAAGAAACTCCCAATGCCAAAGCATTAAGTTTTTTACCATTAAATCACATATTCGAAAAAATAATTACTTACATCTATCTATACTCGGGTATTGGTATTTATTATGCCGAAAGTTTAGAAACTATTGGAGATAATTTGCGAGAAGTAAAACCCAATGTTTTTACTACAGTACCTCGGTTATTAGAAAAAGTATTTGAACGAATAATGCTTGCAGGAAGCCATTTAACAGGTTTAAAAAAGAAACTGTTTTTTTGGGCAGTTGCTTTAGGAGAAAAATATGATAATAATATAAGTGGCGGACTTTTTTATAATATTCAATTAGCATTAGCCAATAAAATTATTTTTAAACGATGGAGAGAAGCATTAGGTAATAATATAGATTTTATTATTACGGGCGGAGCTGCCTGCCAAACCAAGTTATTACGCATTTTTAATGCCGCTCAAATACCCGTATTTGAAGGATATGGCCCAACGGAAAATAGCCCTGTTATTTGTATCAACCGAAAAGAGAAAGGAGGAATGAAGTTTGGAACAGTTGGCCCTCCTATAGAAGGTATTGAAGTAAAAATTGAGGAAGATGGAGAAATTTGTGTAAAAGGAACTACTGTAATGCAAGGATATTATAAACGCCCCGATTTAACTGCCGAAACTATTATAGATGGTTGGTTACATACCGGAGATATTGGTGAATGGGTAGATGGAAAATTTATTAAAATAACCGATAGAAAAAAGGAGCTCTTTAAAACAAGTGGCGGCAAATATGTTGCTCCACAACCTATTGAAAATAAGTGCAAAGAAAATCCTTATATAGAGCAACTGATTATTATTGGTGCCGATAAAAAATTTGTTTCGGCATTAATTGTTCCTGCATTTGCTCATTTGCATTTGTGGATGAAACAAAAAAATATTGTATGCACTAATGAAGAAGCAGTTACCAATAAAGAAATACTATCTTTCTATCAAGAAATAATTGATTCTATTAATCCGCTATTTAATCATGTAGAGCAAATTAAAAGGTTTGAATTATTACCTAAAGATTGGAGTGTGGAAGGAGGAGAATTAACGCCTAAATTAAGTTTAAAGCGTAAAGTAATAATGGAAAAATACAAATCGCTTATCGAAAAAATGTACGAAGTATAACAACATTTCTCTCAGTTATTTTGGCTATTGCATTTGTTAAAAATTGGTATTATTTTACCAAGGAAATCAATCATCAACCTAAATAACTGAGTATGAAAAAAATACTTAAGGCTTTATTGTATTTAATACTATTTATTGCAATATTAGCCGCGGCTGCACTAAGCTATATTTATTTCTTTTTGCCAAAAGTTGGTAAAGCACCCGATTTTACCATTAAAAAAACCTCTGAAAGAATTGAACGTGGTCGTTATTTGGCTAACCATGTTACAGTTTGTATTGATTGCCATTCTACCAGAGATTGGTCTCTTTTTGCGGGGCCAATAATTAACGGTACTGAAGGTTCAGGAGGAGAAACATTCGATCACCGATTTGGTTTTCCGGGTTCTTTTTATTCAAGAAATATTACTCCCTATAAAATTGCTTCATGGTCTGATGGTGAAATATTCAGATTAATTACAACTGGTGTAAATAAAAATGGTAAAGCTATGTTTCCAATTATGCCGTATAAATACTACGGGCAATTAGATAAAGAAGATATTTATTCAATAATTGCTTACATTAGAACTTTACCCGAAATTAAAAAAGATATTCCTTCCTCTAAACCCGATTTTCCTTTTAGCTTAATCATTAATACCATTCCCCAAAAAGCTAACTTACATGCTAAACCGTTAGAATCCGATACTATTAATTATGGCAAATACTTAGTAACAGCTTCTGCCTGTGTTGAGTGCCATACACAAGTAAAGAATGGTCAAATTATTGCGGGGCTTGAATTTAGTGGGGGAAGAGAATTTGCTATGCCTTCAGGTATAATAAGATCGGCTAATATTACACCTGATAAAACAGGAATTGGAGAATGGACATCAGAACAATTTGTTAAACGATTTACAATGTATCAGGATACTTCTTATCATCCCCAAAAATTAAAGGAAAACGACTTTAATTCTGTTATGCCATGGATGATGTATTCGGGCATGAAAAAATCAGATCTTTTAGCCATTTATACTTATTTAAAAACGGTTAAACCCATAACAAATCGGGTGATAAAATTTACGCCAAAGTCATAATAAAGAAAGGCTTCAAAAAAATTTGAAGCCTTTCTTATTACATACCGGGTTGTTTTAATTGCCAGCCTGTTTTAGCTTTTTCGGTATCAACTATTTTTTTTACATCGGCTAATAATTTTTTTGAATTATATATTATGCCATCTTTAATAGTATATAATACGCCGCCTATTCTGGTTATTTTATTATCGTCGGTTAAATGAATAGCACCAGTGCCATAAAGAACCTGAAGATTTTGTAAGGGATTGGCATTGATGATAATAATATCGGCCAATTTACCTACTTCAACACTACCAATTTCTTTATCGGCACCTAATGCTTGTGCACCATATAATGTTGCCGACCGAATTACTTCTAATGGATGAAAACCCGCTTCACGTAAAAGTTCTAATTCGCGAATGTAACCAAAGCCATAAGTTTCATAAATATATCCGTTATCACTTCCGGTGGTTACACGGCCACCGCGGTTTTTATATTCATTTACAAATGTCATCCATAACCGATAATTATTTTTCCATTCAACTTCTTGTTCTGTTCCCCAACTTTGCCAAAAAGAGCCGTGCGATTCTCTACTTGGTTCATAATATTTCCAAAGAGAAGGAAGTGTATATATTTCGTGCCATTCGGCTCTTCTTGCTCTTTGTAAATCTCTTGTAGCATCGTAAATATTAAAAGTAGGGTCAATGGTAAAGTCTAAGGATAACAATTCGTTCATCACTTTATTCCATTTTTCCGAATAAGGTGGTGCTGCTTGTTTCCATAATTTACCTGCTTCTTCAAAGCGTTTTTGTTCGTCGGTATAATTATAATCGGCCGGATAATTTTGAATGGTTTTATCGGTAAATAAGGCTTCGGGCAAACCATACCAATGTTCCATACTGGTTAATCCTGCATGTGCAGAATTTAAAACATTCCATCGGGTAACATCTAATTGGGCATGATGGCAACAAGAGCGTAACCCTAATCGTTTATTTTCTCTTATTGCAGCATCCATTACTTCGGGACTTGCACCAAAAAATTTAATTCCATCGGCACCATTTTTAGCATTTTGATCCACCCATTCTTTTGCATCATCGGCAGTAACAATAGGTTTTTTACTACCCATGCCAAATGCGGTATACGCAAAAATTCTTGGAGCGGTAATTAAGTTGGCAGTACTTTTTTTCTTTTCATCTAAAACCCAATCTAACCCATTTCCGCAGGATGGGTCTCTAATGGTTGTAATGCCATGTGCCATCCATAATTTAAAAACATATTCTGCAGGCGTACCTTGTTCAACTCCGCCAATATGCCCATGCATATCAATAAATCCGGGCAATGCATACATGCCATCACAGTTCAGTTCTTTTCCGCCTTCTTTTAGTTTGGGTCTTCTCTCGGGGTTAATAGGTGCACCCACATTTCCAATCATAGCAATTTTAGTGATACGATTATTTTCAACTACAATATCAACAGGTCCAAATGGTGGTGTTCCTGTTCCGTTAATTAAAGTAACTCCTCTAATAATTAGTTGAGGGTATGGCCCATCTCCTTCTTTTTTTTCAGGGGCTTTAGCAATTTGTGCAATAGCAATATGGCCTAATGTAATAACTAATACAACCGAAAAAATAATTCGATTAAATGGCTGTTTATTTAATTGCAACATATTATTTGAATTAATGATAAAAAATAATTGCTTTAGCCAAATATACTTTTTATTGAACCTCCATCAATACTAAATGTTTGACCGGTAATAAATTTTGAAACCGGACTTAATAGCCAAGTTGCCAGTGAAGCAAAGTCTTCTGCATTACCTAAAATACCCAAAGGAATTTCTTGTATACCTTGTTTTTTTACTTCTTCAATAGGCAAACCTGTTTGTTCGCTTTTTTTTATGTGTAAGCGAGTAATAGCGGGAGTATCATGTGCTCCGGGTGCAATAATATTTAAGGTGATACCACTTTTAGATATTTCTTGTGCCAATGTTTTAGCAAAGCCAACAACTCCCAATCTTAAAGCAGTACTTAATACCAAATTTTCTATAGGTTGTTTAATAGAAGAACTTTCTATAAAAAGAATTCTGCCATAATGATAAGGCATCATTTCCTGCACAAAAGCTTGTACAAATGCTACTTTCCAACGAAGAATATTTTTATAAGCTTCATCCCAATCGGTAATAGTTGTTTCTAAAACGGTTTTAGCAGGAGGGCCACTTGCATTCACTAAAATGCCAGATAATTGTCTTGTGCCTATTGTATGTTTAATGGTTTGTATTAAAGAAATATCGGTAATATCTCCACTTACAATTTCAATTTGCGAGGGCGCAGTTAGTTGCAATTTTTTTAATCTTTCTTCATTTCTTGCAATTGCAATTATAATAGCTCCTTCGGCAATTAATGCTTCTGCAACAGCTTTACCCAATCCCGATGTTGCACCACTTACAATAAAAAGCCGGTTAGAAATATGTAAATTCATAAATATTTTTTGTTGAATGATTTTACAAAGGTAATAATCAAGGATATTTATAGGTAAATACGCAAGCAGCAAATAAATGGCGGATGATTATCATACTGATGTAAATGTTGTTTTAAAACGTTGAAGAAAATGAAGGGTAAAAAAATTATACTGTTAATACTGGTATTTGTTGTTGTATCTAAAATACATGTACAGGCACAAACCGATACCTCTTTTTGGTTTGCCGCACCGGCAATAACACCAAGCCACGAGAATACACCTATTGTAATACGATTGTCTTCATACAGTACTGCTGCAGATGTAACAATCAGCGAACCCACAAATCCATCTTTCCTTCCATATACCATTCATTTAAATGCATACGATGTAAAAACGGTAGACCTTACATCGCAAATAAATATGGTTGAAAACAAACCGGCTTATTCAGTTTTAAACTATGGTATTCACATACAAGCTACCGCTAATATTTCTGCCTATTATGAAGAAGGCAAATATGCAAATCCAGAAATATTTCCTTTAAAAGGTAATGTGGGCGAAGGAACAAACTTCTTAATTCCGGCACAAACAAGATTTGGCGATTGGGCCGGATTGCCCATTCCACCGCACAATGGATTTATTATTGTAGCTACACAAGATAATACCAGTGTTACTATTACTTTATCTCAAAATGCAAATACACATACTGCCAATACACCATTTACAATTGTTTTAAATAAAGGACAAACCTATACTGTAATTGCAGATGGCACTATTGCATCAGCACATCTCGGCGGAAGTTTTGTTCAATCTGATAAACCAATTAGCATAACGATATACGATGATTCGGTTGATGCAATAACGGTATGTAGCAGTTGCCCATGCAAAGATTTAATTGGCGATCAAATTGTGCCAATAAATAGAACAGGGCAAGAATATATTATTGTGAGAGGAGATTTGGCGGTGCCTACCACCGGCGATTATTATTATATATGGGCAACAGAAGATAATACTACTATTTCGGTAGATGGGGTATTGGTAACAACTATTAACAAAGGAAAATCGTACGAAGGAATATTAACTGAAGAATCATCCTACATTGTTACCAATAAAAATGTGTATGTATATCAATTAACAGGCGTTAATTGCGAAATGGCCTCTACCAATTTGCCCAGTATTAATTGTACAGGCTCTCAATTAGTTTCTTTTGTAAGATCTACTAACGAAACTTTTCAATTGAATCTTTTATCCAAAGCTGCCGATATTGGTAATTTTTTGCTTAATGGTCAAGCTAATATTATTACCGCCAATATGTTCAATCCCGTTCCCGGTACTAATAAAGCTTGGTATGCTGCAAGAATTACATCGAGTAATTTAAATAATATTGATACTTATTTTCCTGCAGGAGGGGCTTCTGTTGTGTCTAACACTACCGGTTTATTTCATTTAGGTTTCTTAAATGGCGGACTAACAACCGGCTCAAGATTTGGTTATTTTTCTAATTATTCAACAGTGCATACTTATCCTACTATAGCATCTGTTTCAACCTGTTTTGGATCGAGTATTCAGTTAACATCAAATTTTATTTCAGGGGCAAATTATTCATGGACTGGCCCTAATAATTTTAAAAGTTCTGCTTATAATCCTGTTATTAATAAAGCAACTTTAGTTAATACAGGTACTTATTATTTATCCACCAATATTGCCGGATGTGGTGTTTCTTTTGATAGTGTTTGGTTGGCAGTTCATCCTTTGCCAACTATTGCATTTAGCAAGTCGTTAGATACGGTTTGTTTTGGCAATTCTAAAAATATACCATTTACACTTACAGGAACATCTCCATGGAAATTAATGTATAGTGATGGACAATTAACAGATACCTTAAAAAAAATTACTTCTGCCTCATCTTATTTTACAGCAAAGCCTACAACTAAAACAATTTATACTGTTTTAAATATTATAGATTCGAATAGTTGCGCAATGAGTAATATACCTACCGCAACCAATTTCGATACGCTTTTAGTAAACCCATTGCCTGTAGCAAATTTTAATTATTCATTACCCAATTGTGTAGGAAAGCAAATTAACTTTTTGGATAGTTCTATTACTTATTTAGATACACTTACGCATTGGTATTGGATAATAGGCAATAAGGATACCATACAACAAACCAATAAAACTGCATTTGCCGAAAAATTTTCTTCCTGGGGAAATTATTCTGTTAAGCTCGCAGTTCAATCTGCTATGGGTTGTAAAAGTGATACTACTACCAAAAATATTACCGTACATCCATTACCACAATCGGCATTTCTTTTGCCCGAAGTTTGTTTAAATGATGCATTTGCCCAATTTAGCGATGCTACTAAAATGGCCGATAGTAATTATAATGGGTTAAGCTATCAATGGAATTTTGGCGATGGGAATGCTTCTGTTTCTAATCCTAATACTTCAACAATACCTAATCCAAAGCATAAATATTCGGCAATAGGAAACTATAATGTTCAACTAATAGTGCAATCGGGTAATATGTGTATAGATAGCATAACCAAAGTTTTTACGGTAAATGGAGATAATCCGAAAGCTAATTTTTTGCTCAATAACTTGGCAACAAAATGTACAAACGATTCGGTTAAAATAACGAATTTATCTACTGTGGATTTTGGATCGGTTACTTGGATAAAAATTTATTGGGATTATTTGAATAACCCTAATCAATTCGATTCTATTCCTTTTCCTTCTTCAACCGGTGGAGATGTATATGCACATTTATATCCCAACTTTCGAACTGCTACTCAAACAAAAGATTTTACCATTCATTTTGTTGCTTACTCGGGAACAACTTGTTTTAATTCAAAAGACACAATTATTACAATAGCTGCAAGTCCAATAGTTGTGTTTTCAACAATTCCAGGAATATGCTTAAATGCTCAAGCACGACAAATTACTGAAGCAACAGAAACAAATAATATTTCTGGAAGTTTTAGTTATTATGGTAATGCAACAAGTATAGGCGGTTTATTTACACCGGCAATAGCAGGTGTTGGAACCGATACAATTAAATCGTTATTTGTTTCAAATGTAGGTTGTAGAGATTCGGCATATAATACCATAACAGTTTGGCCTTTGCCAACAGCTAAATGGGGTTACAGTTATCCTTCCTGCGAGAAAAAAACCATAATTTTTACGGATAGCTCTACGGCTAATTTTAGTAATATTAATACATGGAATTGGAACTTTGGTGATAGTAGTTTTATGGTTAAAAATTCGGCAATTGCTTTTAATAAAATATATAATACATGGGGTAATTATGTAGCTGTTTTAGTGGTATCAACCGATAGTGGTTGCATTAGTAAACCCGATTCTGTTATGGTAAATATTCATCCTTTGCCAAAAGTAAATTTTGCAATGCCAGCAGTTGTTTGTTTACCGGATGGAAGAGCACAATTTACCGATTCAACCACCATTGCCGATAGCTCATCTTCCTTATTTACATATCAATGGAGTTTTGGCGATACGAGTAATATCTTAAATTCCGTATTAAAAAATCCGGTTCATCAATATACAGCTTTGGGCAACTATCCAATTGTTTTAAAAGTTACCAGTAAAGATGGTTGCACCGATTCGTTACTTCAGCTATTTTCAAAAATTTATCCTCAACCAAAAGCCAATTTTACAACAAGCAATACAGCGGTTTGTATTAATTCTAACATTCAGTTTACCGATGCTACCACCGGATTTACAGATTCGGTAATTGCATGGCATTGGGATTTGGCCGAAGGATATACTGCAACATCTTCAAATCCTTACAGAATATTTGCCGATTCGGGAACTTTTCCTATTAGTTTATATGTTTTTGATGCAAAAGGTTGTATTAGCAATATTGCCAGTAAAAATGTGGTAGTTAATCCGCTGCCACATGTAACGTTGCAGCATAATGTACTTGTATTGCAAGGTTCGGGTATTGTTTTAAAACCTGTATTTTATGCAAATAATCCTGTCAATTTTTTATGGGAACCCAATACTTATTTAGATAGTACAACTATTGCTTATCCAACCACAACGCCTTTAGACGATATTACGTATCAACTTACTGTTACAGGAAAAGGTAATTGCAGTGCAAGCGATACGGTTTTTGTTAAGTTATTACGTAAGCCAATTATTCCTAATGCATTTTCACCAAATGGAGATGGAATTAACGATAGGTGGGAAATAAGATATTTAATAAATTACCCTAATTGTGAAATAAAAGTTTTTGATAGAAATGGTCAACCGGTTTTTTCGTCAATAGGTTATAATATTCCTTGGGATGGAACAATTAATGGTAATCCTGTACCTATTGGCACGTATTATTATATTATTAACCCCAAAAATGGCAGAGCAACAATGAGTGGTTCTATAACAATTATTCGATAGCAATTTATAACGAGCCACCTTCTACTAAAATAGAATCGATAGTAAGTTCTCGAACAAAAGAACTACCTGCTAAACACGACATCATTCTGGTAAATGCCAATTTACCCAATTTATAACCGCTGGTTTCTACATAAGTTATCTTTGGGTAATATAAAGTAGGAATAAATCCGTTACTAATACTAATTACGCCTATATCTTCAGGTATTCTTAATTTTTTTTCTTGAATGGCTTGCATTACCCCAATTAAAGTTAAATCGCCCATACAGAATATGGCATCCGGCCTTTTTTTGGCGGTTAGTTTTTTGGCAGTAATTTGTTTTGCTTCTTCTTCATTAAGTTGAATAGCAATATCAATTTTGGTTTGAGGCGATTTTTGTTCGAATGTTTCTTTAAAAGATTCTAATCTTTTTTTTGAGATAGATAAATTTAAATGGCCAAACAAACCTAATACATACTTTTTCTTTTTAGCAATTATTGCTTCGGCCGCAATTCTGGCAGCATCTTTATCGGCTAAACAAATTTTATTGCAGGCTTCAAATTCAGGAACTCTATCAAAAAAAATAACAGGCACGCCAATATCATTCAATTTTAAAAAAGATTTAATTTCTTTTGTTTCGGTGGTTAATGATACAAATAGGCCGGCAACTCTATTTCTTCTTAATAAATTTAAATTTTCTTCTTCAACTGCTGCATTTTCGCCCGATTGCATAATTAAAACTGAATATTCATTTAATCTGGCTTCTTCTTCAACTGCTGCAATAAATGAATCGTAAAAATAATTAGCAACATTGGGCACCATAACACCCAATACTCTGCTTTGATTGGTTCTTAATTGGATAGCATAAGTGTTAGGTTCATACTCCATGGCAGCAGCCAGCTCTTTCACCCTTAGTTTAGTTTTGGTAGAAATATCTGGATGATCTTTTAAAGCTCTTGAAACAGTTGAAATGCTAATGCCCAACATTTCGGAAAGCTTTTTTAGTGTACTGTTTTGATGCATGGCAAACAATAAAATTAAAATTAAAGGTAGTTTTTTGTACAGATTATTTATATAAAACTGAAAGAAAGAGTTTTATTACTTACACGAAATAAACAGAAAAATAAAGAAGCTGTTTTATTAATAATGCGAAATGTTACAATATCTGTTGCTTTCGATATTGGAGCTTATCAAAATAA
This sequence comes from Hydrotalea sp., assembly GCA_027364735.1. Taxonomy (GTDB): domain Bacteria; phylum Bacteroidota; class Bacteroidia; order Chitinophagales; family Chitinophagaceae; genus JAKAJX01. The sequence goes on from DAHXOT010000013.1 coordinate 29,154, forward strand.
TGGCTCGGGTAATATGCATTAATTGAATAAATAGTATTTAAAATTTAGTATAAACAAAACCCTTACTTTCTTGAATGGAAGTAAGGGTTTTTGCAAACGACTGTAATTAGTTAGAATTTAGCCATTGCTTTAGGAAATAAAATATTATTTTCTAAATGTACATGCTGATGCAAATCTTCTTCAAATGCTTGAAGCTCATTAAGCACTACTTTAAAAGTGGTACAAGCTCCTTCGGGAGGTGTATAGTTATTTGTAAGTTGTTTTATTTGTTGCATTATTTCGCCTGCATGATCATGCTCCATTTCCATAACCTGAATAGGCCCTGAAATAAAATCGGCATTGGGTAATGGTTGGCCATTAACTTTTGCAGAAGAAATTTCTTTTATTCTTGGAAATAAAATCATTTCTTCTTTGTGCATGTGCATTATCATTTCTTGTTGTATTTCTTGAAATAGTTGAAATACTGTTATCATATAATTAAACCTTTCACCATGTTTATAAGCTACTTTTTCTAAATGAGAAATAATAGTAGGCATACTCTGTTTAACATAAAAATGGTGATGAATTAAAATGTAATTAACCAATTGTTCTTCCGTCATTTCTGTAAATGGAAGATGCTTGTTGTTGGGAGCTGATATGATTGCTTCTATTTCTTTTGTAATTTCTTCTGCAGAAATATTTTTTTCGGTACAAGCTTCATGTAACGGTCTTTTTCCTTTGCAACAAAAATCTAAATTATATTTTTCAAATATCGTTGCTGCCTGATGATTTTCTGTAACAATAGTTGCTAATGTTTTTTCTAAAATAGTGTTCATGTGTAATGTTTTGGCAAAGTTTAGTATCATTAATTTTTCTTCTTGTGATTCAAATCATCTTTTATTAAAATTCTTTTTTACCAGTAATAATTGGCAAATTAATTTTTAATAGTCCTGCAAATAAAATTATTGCAACAGCAAAAAGTGCTTCGTTAAGCAATGGAATATAGAAATAAAACAAGTCGGCAGTTCCTTGTAGCGTTAATAATACTTCATTTAAAATAATTCCTATTATAAAAACATAAATACCGGTTTTTATTTTTTTTGGTAAAAAATTAATTTCAAACTGAAGGATATAGCTAAACAAAAAAATACTGGTAAAGCCCAATAATACTAAATGTAAATAGCCAATTACAATGGGTCTGAAGCCAAATGCCAATTGACTTAATGATGGAATGGTAGACAGTGCTTGTAACATTATTTTTATAGATAAAGCAATAGCACTTAATATAAAAAGTAATTTACTTACTGCATTAAAATTGGCAAACTGAATTTTATTTTTAATCAGCAATTGTAAAAATAAAAACCATGCAATTACTTGTATAATTGCAGCGATAACTACTAATAAATAAAGTAGAAAAGGGATAGGCAACCATAGTGCCGATAAAAAATAAGCAGGCACAGATGCTATAAAAAAAAGTAAAAATATTTGAAACAATAATTTTTTATTGAAAATAAATTTTTCTGTAACAATGGTTAATAAACCTAAGCAACCAAAAAGAAACCAGCCATTATATTGAAAATGAAGAAAAAAATACACAGCAAGTAATGAAATTTTTTGAGCAATAATTTTTTTAACCATCATGAAAGCCAAGCCAAATGCACCTATTGAAGAAATTGCATTAAAAAAAATGGCAGCTTTAAAATAATAATGAGCAACTTTTTTTTCAGATTCTTTATTTAAATCTTTCCAAAATACAATTGCAAACCAATACGAAACAAAAACAGAAAGGGTAGAAAAAATAATAGAAAATAATCCATAACCCTCAAATGGAAAACTAAACAACATGCCGTATGCAGTAATTAAATTGCTATAAAGAATCCATTTGTATTTTTTAATGATAATTTCGGGCGAAGCAAATTGTAATTGTTTTATTAATAAGAACATTAATGCCTGAGTAATCCATCCGGCAAATGCAAAATGCGAATGTCCGTGTAATAAATTTCTTTGTTCTATGAATGGAAGTGAGAAAGCAATTTTATATCGAAGAATAATACCTAATAATGAAACAATCAGTAAATTTAAAAAGGCAATTTTTAACCATTTGTGAAGTGAAAAAAACATAGTAATTATTTGTTCAAAATAACTACAGAGTAAAAGTTTTTTATATGATTGCAATCATAAATTATAAAGCTATATCACTATAATATACTTTTCCTTTCTTAATTAATAAATCTCCTTTATCGTGCATATTTCGCATGGCTCTTATTACGGTTTCAACCCTTAATCCTGTCATATCTGCAATTTGTTGCCTTGTAAGTTGTAGTTGATTACATTCGGAACAAACATTTTTTTTATTCTTTTTTAAGTAGTTTAATAAGGTAGAAATTCGATGTTCTGGATCGTTAAATGCCAACTCTTTTAAAATAAGAAATTTGAAACGAATACGTTGTGCCAATAAATGAGAAAATCGTAAATGAATATCACTTCTTTCTTTCAGTAGTTGGTGAAAAGAAGCTTTATGTAAACGCAGTATAAGTGAAGTAGTGTTGCTAATAGCCGATGCGGCAAAACCTTCACCATCAAACAAAGGCAGCTCTCCAAAACATTCTCCGGGTTCAATAATTGTTTGAATAAATTCTTTTCCCTCTTCATTAATATTTACCCAACGCACGCTTCCTTCAACTAATTGATGATAAAAATTGCAAACACCACCTTCATTAAAAATAATTTCATTAGGCTCTAATTTTTTGTAGGTAGCACCCCATGCTAATAATAAATCAATATCAATCATCATAGCTAAATCGTTTATTGCAGATAATATTAAAATTGGTAACGCTAAAATTACATTAGCGAGAATATACAATGTATGATTTTACCCCGAAAAAATGATGATAAATATCATGTTCTTTAATAAATATTCTTTTAATACCGAAAGTTGTTGCTTTTTCTCATACTTATGATTGTACGCATAAAATACCGACTTATTGCTTTCTAATCTTGCATACTTAAATAAAAAAATTATAAGCTCATGAAACTAAATTTATTTATTCTTTCAATGGTATTTTTTCTAATATCCTGTGGCTATAGTAGTGCTGATAAAGCACCTGGTACCGATGGTGCAAATACAAAAGATATTTCATCATACGATCCTAATAGAGGCTTGGGTAAATTTTCTAAAATAGAAGTATCTCCCAATTTAGATGATGCAAAAGCTACTGCCGGAGAAAAAGTATATGGAGTTAAATGTAGTAGTTGTCATAAACTAACTGGAGAAAAATTAGTTGGTCCGGGTTGGAAAGGTGTTACAAGCAGACATGCCCCCGAATGGATTATGAATTTTGTTACAAACACAGATGAAATGATTAATAAAGATCCCAAAGCCCAAGCACTGTTAGAAATATGTTTGGTGCGTATGCCTAACCAAAATTTAAGTGATGATGATGCTAGAAATATTTATGAGTTTATGCGTAAAAATGATGGAGTAAAATAAACCCTAAAAGTTGATATATGAAAAAACTAAAATTAAATTATGTGTTATTGTCATTATCAATGATAGTAATACTTGGTATGATTGCTTGTAAACCAAAAAATGCAGGCAATGCCGTAAGTGCCGATGCTGCAGAAAAAGCCTATGTTGCACCAGGCCATTACGATGAATTTTACAATTTTGTTTCGGGCGGATTTAGCGGACAAATGAGCGTATATGGTTTGCCCAGTGGAAGATTATTAAGAGTTGTACCTATTTTTTCTAATGACCCCGAAAGCGGATATGGTTATAGTGAAGAAACAAAACCTATGTTAAACACTTCACATGGCTTTATTCCTTGGGATGATCAGCATCATTTAGACCTTTCACAAACTAATGGTGAAATTGATGGACGATGGGTTTTTGCTAATGCCAATAATACACCCCGTGTTGCAAGGGTTGATTTAAGAACTTTTCATACTGCCGAAATTATTGAATTACCCAACAGTTCAGGTAACCATAGTTCTCCTTTCATTACAGAAAATACCGAATACGTAGTTGCAGGTACACGTTTTAGTGTTCCGCCCGATAATGTAAACGGAGATGTACCTATTAATACCTATAAACAAAATTTTAAAGGCACTATCAGTTTTATACGTGTAGCAAAAGAAGATGGTAAAATGGATATTGCTTTTCAATTGCAATGCCCTCCGGTAGATTTTGATTTAAGTCATGCCGGTAAAGGAAAATCTCATGGATGGTTTTTCTTTTCATGTTATAATACCGAGCAAGCCAATACTTTATTAGAAGTAAATGCTTCTCAACGCGATAAAGATTTTATTATGGCTGTTAATTGGAAAAAAGCCGAAGAATATATAAAAGCAGGGAAAGGGAAAAAAGTACCTGTAAAATATGCGCATAATGTATATAACGAAAGTACACATACTGCAACTTCCGAAATAAAAAATGAAGTATTGGTATTAGATACAAAAGAGTTAAAAGATATTTGCTATTTTATTCCTTGCCCTAAATCTCCTCATGGTTGCGATGTTGACCCAACAGGTGAATATATTGTAGGTAGCGGAAAATTAGCTGCTCTTATTCCTGTATTTAGTTTCGATAAAATTCAGGCTGCAATTGCCAAAAAAGATTTTGCTGGCGATTATGAAGGAATACCGGTTATTAAATACGAATCGGCTTTATATGGTGAAGTTCAAAAACCAGGCTTAGGGCCATTGCATACAGAGTTTGACGGAAAAGGTAATGCCATTACTTCCTTTTTTGTTTCTTCTGAAATTGTAAAATGGAATATTAAGGATTTAAAAGTAATTGACCGTCAGCCTACATTTTATTCTGTTGGACATTTATGCATACCCGGTGGCGATACTAAAAAACCCAATGCTAAATATGTAATTGCCTATAATAAAATAACAAAAGATAGATATTTACCTACCGGCCCCGAATTGGCTCAAAGTGCACAACTATACGATATTAGTGGAGATAAAATGCAATTGATATTAGATTTTCCAACTATTGGCGAGCCACATTATGCCCAAGCTGTTGCTGCCGATGTTATAAAAAACAATTCGATTAAATTTTATAAAATTGAAGAAAATAAAAATGCATTTGTAGCTAAAGGCGAAAGTGAAGCAAAAGTGGTTAGAACAGGAAATAAAGTAGATATATATATGACCTCTATTCGTTCTCATTTTGTACCCGATAATATTGAAGGTATAAAAGTTGGCGATGAAGTATTTTTTCATGTAACCAATTTGGAACAAGATTGGGATATTCCGCATGGCTTTGCCATTAAGGGTGCTCCTAATGGCGAGCTGTTAATAATGCCTGGTGAAACACAAACATTAAAATGGGTTGCAGAAAAATCAGGTATATTCCCATTCTATTGTACCGATTTTTGTAGTGCATTACATCAAGAAATGCAAGGATATATTAGAGTTTCTCCACAAGGAAGTAATGTTCCTTTATTATTTAGCACCGGTAAAAATTTACCCAAATCCGATAGTACTAAAAAGTAGGTTTTATATAAACAAACGTGAGAGACAGTATCGTTTCTCACGTTTTTCTCAATTTTTTTTATGAAAATAGCTAAGTTGCAAAAGCTAACTAGAATATTGGTTTTAGTTTGTGGTTTATCATTACTATTGGTTTTAGTTACACCAATTTGGAGAATTGATTTAGATGCACCACAATATCCCGAAGGATTAAGCTTAAGTATTTATGCAAAAGGGTTAGCAGGAAATGTAGATATTATTAATGGCTTAAACCATTATATTGGAATGAAAACACTGCACAATTCTGATTTTTTTGAATTTACTGTTTTGCCTTACATTATCTCATTTTTTGCAGTATTATTTATAGTAGTTGCCCTATTTCGAAAAAAAATTTTCTTATATATTGCTTTCGCTTTGTTTGTTGTATTTGGTATTGTTGCCATGATAGATTTTTGGAGATGGGAATACGATTACGGACATAACTTAAACCCCGATGCAGCTATTAAAGTTCCGGGAATGGCGTATCAACCACCACTAATAGGATTTAAGCAATTATTAAATTTTGGCGCCTATTCTATACCTGATATAGGTGGATGGATTTTTATTGCAATTGGAATAGTATTATTAGCTTTAGTTTTTAGTGAAATGAAATATGCCAAAAAATAATTTTTTAATACTTACTACAATGCTTGTGGTAAGTACAGTTTTTATCAGTAGTTGTAATACAGAGCCAGATCCAATTATGGTTAGTGTTGATCAATGTTTTTATTGTAAAATGATGGTTTCGGATGTAAAGTTTGGAGCAGAAATAATTACCGTAAAAGGTAAAAAAATAAAATTTGATGATACACATTGTGTATTAGCTTTCATCAATACAAAAATGATACAACCAACAGAAATAAAAGAAGTGTATTTAACAGATTTTTCAGCATTAAATCATCCTTTAATAAAAGCTACAGAAGCATTATTACTGCAAAGCGATCTGTTTAAAAGTCCTATGAATGGAAATATTGCTGCATTTGGAAATGCTGATAGTATGAATAAAATTAAATCAACTTATCGGGCAAATGCTGTTAGTTGGAATCAATTAGTAAAATGAAATCAGTAGTACATGTTATTATATTAACCTTCTTATTTTTTTCTACCAATGCTACAACAATTCGCGTTGGTAATCATCAATTATTTCATACCATTAATTCGGCACTTTTAGCCGCTTCGGATAGAGATACTATTCTTGTTGAGAAAAATGTGTATTTCGAAAAAAATATAGAAATCACAAAGCAAATTATTTTAAAAGGAATTGATTATCCTGTTTTAGATGGAGAACATACATACGAAATAATTTCTATTAAAGCAGATAATGTGGTTGTTGATGGCTTTAAATTACAGCATAGTGGTGTATCGAGTTTGGTTGATATAGCCGGAATAAAAATTTATAATAAACACAATACACAAATTATCAATAATATTTTAGATGATACTTTTTTTGGTATTTACTCTCAATATGGCATTAATTGTATAATTCGAAATAATAGTTTAAATGCACATAGAACAGAAGAACAGCAAAGTGGTAATGGCATTCACTGCTGGAAGAGTGATAGTATGCAAATTATTGGCAATACAATTTCGGGGCATAGAGACGGTATTTATTTTGAATTTGTAACTCATTCTATTATCTGGCGAAATTATTCGTTTAAAAATTTGCGATATGGTTTGCATTTTATGTTTTCAAACGATGATGCTTATGTAACCAACCGGTTCGAAAATAATGGCTCGGGCGTTTCGGTAATGTATTCGCATGGCGTAAAAATGTTTAATAATTATTTTAAAGAAAATTGGGGAGATGCTGCGTACGGAATTTTATTAAAAGAAATTTCTGATAGCTATATTCAAGGAAATCATTTTGAAAAAAATACCAGCGGTATTTATATGGAAGGTGCAGTTAGAATTGATGTTACACGCAACACATTTAAAAATAATGGTTGGGCATTAAAAATACAAGCAAGTTGTATGGATATTGATTTACATGAAAACAATTTTATTGGAAATACTTTTGATGTAGGAACCAATGGCTCTTTGGTACTAAATAAATTTGATAAAAACTTTTGGGATAAATATGAAGGATACGATTTAAATAAAGATAAAATTGGCGATGTTCCCTACAGGCCCGTAAGTATGTATTCGATGATAGTTGAAAAATATCCTTCTGCCATGATGCTTTTTCGAAGTTTTATAACATCTCTTATGGATAAGACCGAAAAAGTAATTCCTAGTTTAACACCTGAAAACTTAAAAGATAATAGTCCACTAATGAAACCTTTACCATTATGATTACTATTGATAACATATCTAAACAATTCGGTAAATTAAAAGCATTAGATGGCGTTTCTGTTATGTGTGATGCTGCCCAATCTGTTGCATTAATTGGCCCCAATGGCAGTGGTAAAACAACTTTAATTAAATGTATTTTAGGAATGGTAGTACCCGATTCGGGTAATATTTTATTCAATGAAAAAAATATTACTAATGAATGGAAATACAGAGAGCAAATTGGGTACATGCCTCAAATCGGAAGATATCCGGATAATATGACCATTGGGCAAGTAATAGATATGATGAAAGATATTCGTTACAATAATATAGCATTTGATGAAACTTTGATTGAAGCGTTTTCTTTAAAAAATATGTATCATAAAAGAATGAGAACACTATCCGGTGGAACCAGACAAAAAGTAAGCGCTTCTTTGGCGTTCTTGTTTAATCCTCAAGTATTGATTTTAGATGAACCTACTGCCGGATTAGATCCGGTTGCTTCAGAAATATTGAAAGAAAAAATTATTGATGAAAAGAAAAAAGGGAAACTGGTTTTAATTACTTCTCATATTCTAAGCGAACTTGATGATTTAATAACAGAAGTAATTTATATGCAAGAAGGAAAATTAATGTTTCATAAATCTTTACACCAATTACATGTAGATACCGGCGAAATAAAATTGTCTAAAGCCATCGCAAAAGTTATGTTAAACAAAGTAGCATGAAAAAAATAATTAAATATGTTATTACCGATATTTTAAGAAATAAAATTGTATTGGCATACACAATTTTTTTACTTGCCATTTCTTTTAGTGTATTTAGTTTAGAAGATAATCCTACCAAAGGAATGCTTAGTTTGTTAAACATTATACTAATTGTAATTCCATTAATAAGTATCATATTTTCGGCTATTTATATTTATAATAGTGCCGAGTTTATTGAATTATTGGTAAGTCAACCTTTAAAGAGAAAATCTATTTGGTTAAGTTTATTTGTTGGGCTTTCCTCATCATTGTCCATCGCTTTTTTAGTAGGAACGGCGTTGCCTGTTATAATTTATGCATTCTCCATAACAGGATTAGTAATGATTGTGATAGGCTTATTATTAACCATCATCTTTATAGCAATTGCCATGCTTGCTACTTTGTTTACAAGAGATAAAGCAAAAGGTATTGGTATAACTATTCTTTTATGGTTATATTTTTCTTTATTATTCGATGGATTGGTTTTGTTTTTATTATTTCAATTTGCAGATTATCCGGTAGAAAAAATAATGGTTGTTATTAGTGCATTTAACCCAATTGATTTAGGTAGAATTTTAATTCTTTTAAAAATGGATATTTCTGCTTTAATGGGATATACCGGAGCAATATTTAAAAACTTTTTTGGAACAAATTTAGGCTTAATAATTTCTTTTATAATTATGTTGTTATGGATTGCTATTCCGGTTTGGTTGTCGGTAACTAAATTCCATAAAAAAGATTTGTAATAACATTTTAATAGTTTTTTATGAAAAAAGATATTACAGACAGAAATGATATTGAAGCATTGGTAAATTTATTTTATACCAAAGTAAAAAACGATGATGTATTAAAGCATTTTTTTAAAAAAGTTAGTTGGGAAAAACATTTAAATGTGATGTACAACTTTTGGGAAAATGCCATTTTTTATACAGGATCATATGTAGGTAATCCAATGAATGTACATCAACACCTACATCAAAAAATGCCTCTATCCGAACTTGATTTTGAAAGGTGGATTTATCTGTTTATGGAATCTACCGATGAGTTGTTTACCGGCGAAAAAGCCAAACTAATAAAACATAGAGCTATTAGTATTGCTACTGTGATGAAGTTGAAAATTATTGAAAAAAATACAGTACAATAAAAAAAGCATGAACAAAGGCTGTTCATGCTTACAACTCTCAAACAAATATAGTCTATTTTTTTGGGGGTAATAGTACAGCATCAATTACATGAATAATTCCATTCGAAGCAGGTATAGAAGCAATAATAGTGGCTGTTCCATTCACCATTATTTTACCATCTTTTTTTGTAATGGTAATATTTCCTCCATTTACTTGCCCAATTGTTTGCCCATCTTGTAGTGCATCTGTTTTAAATACACCAACCGAAACATGATATTGTAAAATATCAATTAAATCGTTTTTCTTTTCAGGTTTTAATAAATTATCAACTGTTCCGGCAGGCAACTTATCAAATGCCGCATTGGTAGGTGCAAAAACAGTAAATGGTCCGGCATTGCTTAATGCATCAACCAAGTCGGCAGCTTTTACCGCAGCAACTAATGTAGTATGGTCTTTACTACCTATTGCTACCTGCACAACATTTTTTGCTGATTGATTGTCTTGTACACCCGATTGCCCTGTTACTTTTGCATCTGTAGAGTTATTTGATGCATTATTGTTTTGAGAAGCATCATTATTACAAGCAGCAAAATTTAATACACAAAAAATAAAAATAGGCCAATAAATTTTTTTCATGAGCAAAAAGTATTTTAAGGTTAAAATATAATACTGCAAAGTATTATATTGAGTTTCCTTTCGTTATGATTGCAATCATAACTTTTACTTTTTGTTGAAAAAATTAATTTAAAAATTAAGCGTTCATTGTATAACTTGAGGACTATGATTGCTAATTTATTTTCGTTAAAAAATAAAGTAATTGTTGTAACAGGTGGTACAGGCTTATTGGGTACAGCATTTGTAAATGCTATTGCAAATGCTAATGCTACAGTTGTTATTATTGCACGAAACGAAAATAACTGTAAGCAAATGGCTGATACCATTAATTGTAATGAAGGCCATGCAATGGGTATTGGTGCCGATGTAATGAATGAGAAGCAATTACTACTTGCCAGAGATATAATAATAAAAAAATTTGGAACTATTGATGGGTTGGTAAATGCAGCCGGTGGTAATATTCCGGAAGCAATAATACCTGCCGATGCAGATATTTTTAACCTAAGCATTGAGCAAATTAAAAAAGTAGTTGACCTAAATTGTATAGGTACAATACTTCCAACACAAATATTTGGTGGGGTAATGGCAAAAAATGGTAGCGGTAGCATTGTAAATATTTCTTCAATTAGTACAAAAACGGTATTAACCAAAGTATTAGGATACAGCATTGCCAAAGCTGCAGTTGATATGTACACTAAATGGATGGCGGTAGAAGTAGCAAATAGATATGGTGATGGTATTAGAATTAATACCATTGTTCCCGGATTTTTTTTGGCAGAACAAAACAAAGCATTATTAATTAATACCGATAATACATTAACACAAAGAGGCAATAGCATTATAACACACACACCTTTTAAGCGTTTTGGGAATGCTACAGAATTACAAGGAGCATTAATTTATTTATTGAGCGATGCATCGAAATTTGTTACCGGCTCTGAAATTATTGTAGATGGTGGCTTTTCTAAATTTAGTGGAGTATAAATAATAGAAATGAGTAAACCGTGTCCATCATATGCGAATACAAAAAATTTAATGGAACAAACAATGCGTTGGTTTGGGCCAAATGATCCTGTTAGTTTACTCGATATAAAGCAAGCCGGTTGTACAGGTGTAGTTACCGCATTGCACCATATACCTACCGGAGAAGTTTGGCCTATTGATGCAATTATTCAGCGTAAAAAAGAAGTTGAATCTTTTGGGTTAACATGGCAGGTAGTTGAAAGCTTACCTGTACACGAATGTATTAAAACACATACAGCTCCGTTAAATAAGTATATTGTAAATTATCAACAATCCATTCGCAACCTTTCTGCTTGTGGCATAAAAGTAATTACATATAATTTTATGCCCATTCTCGATTGGACAAGAACCGACTTACATTATACGCTTGAAGATGGAAGTAAAGCTTTGCGTTTTGAAAAAGATGCATTAATTGCTTTTGATGTTTTTATGCTAAAAAGAAAAAATGCAATATCCGATTATTCCGAAATGGAATTAAGAAGAGCTTCCGAAAAATTTATGTTGATGAATGAAGAAGAAAAAAATGTATTACAACAAAATATTATTGCAGGATTACCGGGAAGTGAAGAAAGTTTTACGCTACAACAATTTCAGCAAGCATTAAATAATTATGCAAATATTGACGCCGCAAAATTGAAAGAAAATTTAATTTACTTTTTAAAACAAATTATTCCGGTAGCAAACGAATGTGAAATAAAAATGGCCATTCATCCCGATGATCCACCATACCATATATTGGGTTTGCCCAGAGTAGTAAGTACTGCTTCCAATATTCAAGATGTAATCAATGCAGTTCCTTCTTTAAATAATGGATTATGTTTTTGTACAGGTTCTTTTGCCGTAAGAAAAGAGAATGATTTACCAAAAATGATTAAGCAATTTGCCAACAGAATTCACTTTATTCATTTGCGGAATATTACAAAAAATGAAGCGGGCGATTTTTATGAGGATAATCATTTGGAAGGAGATGTAGATATGTATGCAGTAATAAAAGAATTAATAAGGATAATGCGGAAAAGAAATATTTCAATTCCTGTGCGTCCCGATCATGGCCATCAAATGCTCGATGATTTGCATAAAAAAACAAATCCGGGTTATTCTGCTATAGGCCGATTAAAAGGGCTTGCAGAAATACGTGGTGTTGAACTGGGCATTGTACGAAGTATGAAACAACCATAACTTTTATGAAATGAAAAAACACGTAAATACAAATCAGCCTACATTTTTATCGAACAATTTTTTATTGCATAATACAACAGCAGAAAAGTTATATCATGTATATGCCGCTCATTTACCAATAATAGATTATCACAATCATTTATCACCTCACTCAATTGCATCAAATAAAAAATTTGCCAACTTAACCGAAATATGGTTGAAAGAAGATCATTATAAATGGAGGGCTATGCGTACACTTGGTATAAGTGAAAATTTAATAACGGGTAATGCAAGCGATGAAGATAAATTTAAAGCATGGGCTACTTGTGTTCCGCAAACTATTCGAAATCCTTTATTCCATTGGACACAAATGGAATTGAAAAATCCTTTTGGATTGGATATTTATTTAAATACCAATACTGCCAACGAAATTTATACTCATTGCAACCAATTACTTACGCTTGATTCTTTTTCAACACAAAATTTGCTAAAACATTTTAAGGTACAACTTGCTTGTACTACCGATGATCCTGTAGATGATTTATTGCATCATCAACAAATTGCAGATAATCATTCTTACACTACTGTTCTTCCAAGTTTTAGGCCCGATAAGTTGTTTGCTATTGCTAATGCAGAATTATTTATTGCATATATCAGAAAGTTAGAAGCAGTAACTAATACCAACATTATTGATATTGATTCCTTGTTAAGTGCATTGAAGAATAGAGTTGAATATTTTAATAACAAAGGTTGCCGTATTGCCGATCATGGATTACTTACAATGCCTCCATCGAGCGAAATAACTAATGAACTTGTTGATGAGTTTAAACTATTTATTAGTTCAAATGGAAAAAATACATTTTCGCAACCCGAAGTATTTTCGGGCATGATGCTAAAAGAACTTTGTAAAATGTATTATGAAAAAGGATGGATACAGCAATTTCATTTAGGAGCATTGAGAAATACCAATACTGCCATGTATGTGCAATTAGGTAACGATAGTGGATTTGATTCAATTGGTGATGATTTTCAAGCAAAAAATATAGCTTCTTTTTTAAACGAATTAGCTACATGTAATAAACTAACTAAAACAATTATTTACAATAGCAACCCTGCCTACAATGAAGTATTTGCTGCAATGATTGCTAACTTCAACAACGGTTCTATAAAAGGTAAAATTCAGTATGGAGGCGCATGGTGGTTTTTAGATCAGATGGATGGAATAGTTAAACAATTAAATGCATTATCGAATATTGGTATTATAAGCACTTTTGTAGGAATGCTTACCGATAGTAGAAGTTTTCTTTCTTTTTCAAGACACGAATATTTTAGAAGAATACTGTGTAATATTTTTGGAGCTGAAATGGAAAATGGATTATTACCCAACGATGAAAAGTGGATAGGAAAAATAATTCAAGATATTTGTTATTACAATGCTATTGAATATTTTGGTGTAGAAAAAAGTATATCAAGTAATTAAATTTTATTTAAAAAATCGGTTAGTGATTGCTCTTTAGGTAGGTTTAATTTTTTTCGCAACCTATATCTGCTTAGCTCTACACCTTTTACCGAAATATTAATGAGTTGTGCAATTTCTTTAGACGATAGGTTTAATTGTAAATAAGCACAAACCTTTAAATCGCTATTGGTTAATTCGGGAAATCTGGATTTTAACTTCTTTAAAAAATCGTTATTAATTTCATTAAAGTGCGATGCAAATTGTTCCCAATTAGATTTATTTTTTTCAATGCCATTTACCAATTGTAATGCTACTTTAACATCATGATTATTTCCGGTTTTTTTATATAATTTTTGCAATTCATCTCTTACTCGTGTAAGTGCATCTTCTCTTTCTATTAAGTGCATATTTGCATCTGCTAATTCTCTTTTCTTTAAAAGAATTTCATTGGCTAATTTTTCGTTTTGCAGTTTTATAATTTCTTTTTCACTTTTTTCTATTTCTAAATTGTGCAAGGCAATTATTTGTTGTTGTTTTTCTTCATACTTCATTCTTTGAATATGTAAACTTCTTTTCTTCCAAATATTAATTAAATAAATAAAAAGAATAAATAAAACACCATAAAAAATATAAGCCCAAATGGTTTTATAAAAAGGCGGATTAATAATAAAATTGTAGCTAACGGGTGTAGATTCGTTACCTAAATTATCGTGGGCCTTTACTAAAAATGTATATTTTCCATCGGGTAAATTTGTGTAATCTTTTTCTGTTTTTAGCGACCATTCACTCCAATCTTTATCATAGCCTTCCAGCTTATAACTATATTCAATATCATTGGTTAATCCATAGGCCGGCGAGCTATACTCAAAATGAAAAGAATTGGCACTTTTAGGAAAATGTAAAATAGTATTTTCTGTTTGCGAATTGTCTTTACTGTTGTTGATAAAACGATATCCTCCAAAAATGGTACTATCCGATTTGCCGATAATTTTTACCGTGCTTAATAAAACCGATAAGTTAATTTTTTTGCTGAGGTATTTACTATAATTTAAGTGAATAATTCCTTTTTCAGAACCAATAAAAATGTTTTGTGTATTATAAGGATAAACATTTTCAAACCCCGATAAAATTTGTCCTGTAAGCTCAGGGAAATAAGTAATAGTAAAATTTTTGTACGAAGATGGTTCTGTAAAATGAACTACACCAATTTTCTTTTTACTGCAAAACCAAATATTGCCTTGTTCATCTTCATTCAAATAGCGTAATTCAATAGCTCCAAAAACAGGATATAGTGAAGGGGATGGTATAAACTTTTTGTTAACAGCATCAAATTCATATACTCCATTTTCTGTTGCAAATAATACCCTGTTTTTAACTTTAAAAACATGATTATTTAAGGAAGAAGGAAGCCCATCTTTGTTAGTAAATAATTGTGCTATATATTTTTTTTGATCTTTAGAAAGTTCTAATTTATAAATTCCACGATACGGATGGGATGCCCACAAAGTATTGTTATTGTCAATAGCCAAAAATCTAAACGATTCATACGGTCCATCAAGATTGCCGTTGGTAGAAAATTGGCCATTGTAAAAGTTAAGTAATTTTAATCCTGTATAAGTGCCTGCTAATACTGTAGTGGCAGGGAATACCTGCGTGGTAGGAACAAAAATCCAAGAAGCTTCGGTACTTAAAGATAGGGCTTCGGAATTTTGAATAAGATAGGTTCCGGCATTATGCCCCATTAATAATTGCTGATTTACTTCTTGTAGCCTCCATACTTGTCCACTGCTATTTTTTATTAAACTAAATTCTCCTTTTGAAAAGCTGAGATCTTTATTATCGAAAGATATGGGACAAACATAAGCTCCATTTGAAGTGCCTATATATAAATTGTTTTTAAAAATGCAGGAGGAAAAACCAGAAAGTTCATCGGTTTTACTTGGTCTAATATATTTAATTGCATTATTGTATGCAATTAAACTAATTCCATTGTTTAAGCCAGCCCAAAGATTATTATCTCTATCTAAATAAGTACATAATACGTTATTATCTTGTAAGCCTTCTAACCGAGAAATTTTTTGAATAATTCGTCCATTAAAATTCATAAATAAACAACCTTCCGAGGTAGTTCCTGCCACAAATTCTTTGGCATTTAATTTTTCAATTTTATAAATGTCTCCATCTTTAATATTATCTTTTGCATTGGCATATTGGCTTATTTTAAGTATAGAATCTTTTTTAAGTAAATAGAATCCCTTTTTTATGGTAGTAAGTAAAATACTATCGTTGCCTGTTTCAATAACACCCGAAACTATTTCATTTTCAAGAAGCGTATTATTTAAAAATGGAATCCATTGGTTGTTTTTATAAAAAAGTAAGCCATTATTTTTATCTTGAGAAATGATGTGGTGGCCGGCTGTTGCAAGAAATTGCCATTGCGATTTGGGAGAAAATACCTCAAAATTGTTATTTTTTAATTCAAAAATTCTATCGGTAGCTCTAAAAAATACAGCATCTCCATAAATAACTATATCCCATATATCTGCAAATTTATTTTGCGTTTTAGGTAAAAGGTTAATTAGCGATTCGTATCGTAAAAAACCGTTTGCATCAGAACTGAAATAACCAATTTCACCTTGACCACCTGCATAAATTCTATTGTTTTTGTCAATTGCAATAGAGCGTAAAATAGTTTTATTGGGTAACGAATGAACTTTCCAAAAATTCCCATTGAACGAAATTAGCCCTTCGTTATTGGCAAAATACAGAATGCCATTTCTATCCTGTTTAATATCCCAAGTTTGGCTACCTCCATGAAAATCATTTTTGCTGTAATTAATGATAAGAGGGAGACCTATCGTATTTTGACCAAATAGTATTTCTAAGCGTAATAATAAGGCTATTAGAAGAATCAGAAATTTCATAGATTAAATATAGCAATTTATTTATGATGTGGTATTGTAGTAGTATATTTTACGTTCATTAGCTATTTTTTAAGCCATTTTGATGTGGTATAAATGGGGTTTGTTATTTTAACATTAATTTTTATGATGATAGTTTTGGTTGGTAAAAAAGATTTTATATTCACTAACCAAAATCTTGCATATGATGAAATTCTTCCAAAGGATTTTACTTCCTTTCCTATTATTGTTATGCTCAACAGTAATATGGGCTCAGAATAAGAAAATTTCGGGCAAAGTAACAGACGAAAAAGGTGCACCTATTGCTAAAGCATCTGTAGTAGTTGTTGGCACAAAGTTCGGTACAGCTACCGACGAAAATGGTAATTTCAGTTTAACAATTCCAAGTTCAGCAAAAAATCTCCTTATTTCTTCTCTTAATCACGAAAAGAAGGAAATTGCTATTACAGGGTCGGCATTACAAATTGTATTGCCAGAGAAGTTAGCCAAATTAGAAGATGTAGTAGTAATTGGTTATGGCACGCAAAAAGTAACTAATGTATCAGGTGCTATATCAACTGTAAAATCAGCAGATATAGAAAAATCGAGCCCTGTACGAATAGAAGAAGCAATTCAAGGTCGTGCCTCCGGTGTTACTGTAATTCAAAGTGGATCACCCGGGGTAAAGCCTACTTTTTTTGTGAGAGGTATCCCATCTTTCAGCGGATCCGACCCATTAGTAGTAGTAGATGGTTCTATTCAAACACTCGATGATTTCAATTCTATTAATCCGGCAGATGTAGAAAGTATTAATATTTTAAAAGATGCTGCTTCTACAGCAATTTATGGGGTAAGTGGTGGAAATGGTGTAATTGTAATTACAACCAAATCGGGCAAAAAGAAACAAAAAACACAATTTACACTATCTACTAGTTATGGTAGCCAACAGATTGACAAAAAAATTGGCGTTTTAAATGCTACAGAATATGGCGCTATGTTAAATGAAGGAAGTACTACTGCAGGTGGTAATGTTATTTTTCCTAATTTAAGTACTTTAGGTGTTGGTACTAATTGGCAAGATCAAATTTTTCAAACCGCTCCTATTCAATCTCATGCTATTTCTGCCAGTGGCGGAACTGATAAAATGACCTATTTTTTGTCGGCAGGATATACCGATCAAGTGGGAATTTTAGGTGGAACTAAGTTTCGTAAATCAGATTATTCAAGAGGAAATTTTACCGCAAACTTCGATTTTCAGCTAACCAAAAAATTGAGATTTATTGTAAATGCAACCGAAGTTTTATTAAGCTCTAAAGGTGTACAAGAAGGTAATTGGAATGGTGTAATTGGGGAAGCTTTAAATTTTGACCCTACCGTTCCGGTTTATAATAATGTACCTAATACAGTTGGAACTTACGGGTTTAGTTCGTTGATTTTGCAAGAAGTGCATAATCCTTTAACTGAAATGCAAAATACCTATAATAAAAATACAGGGAATAAACAATATGGAAAATTTGAATTACAATATGATGTAATAAAAAATGTAAAATTCACTTCTCGTTTTGGCTACACGAATTATATTGATAATGCAAAATCATTCTCGCCTTTAATATTTTACGGATTAAATAATGTTGATAATAGTTTAAATGCCGATGGTTCAACCGTTGCAGGCAAGCATAATTCAGTATCATCTACTAGAAATAATTATTTTAATTATAACTGGGAAAATTTTATAAATTATGATTTTAGATTGAAAGAAGATCATCATTTTCAAACTGTATTGGGTTTTGCTTTGGGTAGAAATGCTCAAAATCATTTAGGTGCTTCAAAACAAGATGTACCTTTTAACTCTTGGGCTTATGCAAGTTTACAAGCAGCAACGGGTACAAATACAGCCGCTAACACGCAGGCCAATTCAGGATATTATTGGGAAGCATTCACTAAATCGCTTTCTTATTTTGCAAGAGCAAACTATGATTATAAAAACAAATATTTAGCTTCAATAAGTGTTAGAAGAGATGGTTCTTCCGAATTTACCGATGCCAAAAAATATGGTAATTTTTATGCAGGTTCTTTGGGTTGGATAGTTTCTAATGAAGATTTTTTCAAATCAAAATTCATCAATTTCTTAAAAGTAAGAGCAAGTTACGGATCAGTGGGTAGTAGTAATGGAGCTTCTTTACAAACTTCTTCTATTATTACTGGTGGTACTTATAATAATATAGGTAATAGTAATGGTTATTATTTTAATGGAGTATTTTATCCTGGTTCATCTATCGGTTCTCAAATTAACCCCAATCAATTAGGATGGGAAACTGATGCTCAATTAAATGCAGGTTTCGAAATTAATTTTTGGGATAATAGATTTTCATTAACAGCCGATTATTATCAAAAAAGTGTAAGTAATTTACTTTTTACAGGAACTCAGGCATTATTTGTAGGAACCGTGCCGCCACCATTGGCTAATATTGGTTCTACAAAAACCACAGGATTAGATGCCACACTTAGCTACAGAGATAAAATTGGTAAAAACTTCTTATTTAATACATCGGTAACTTTTACAAGTTCTAATAGTATAGTTACTGCTACCAATTTTGATAATACTGCAAAAATAACCGGCGGAGGTTATTTCAATGGTCAATCTCAAACTGTAACAGTTTTTGAAAAAGGCCAATCGCCCGGATATTTTTATGGATATAAAACCGATGGATTATTTCAAAATGTACCTCAAATTGCCAAATCGCCTAAACAAAATGGTGCACAACCCGGCGATATTAAATATAAAGACATTAATGGAGATGGTGTAATAGATAGCCGAGACCAAACAAATATTGGTAATCCATTCCCAAAATTTGTAATGGGATGGAATATTGGGTTTGAATATAAAAACTTCGATTTTGCAGCCTTTATATACGGTTCTTTCGGAAATAGTATTTATAGAGCGTATGAAAGAAACTCGAACTATTCTAATAAATTCAGAAATATATTAGCTCGATGGACTGGGCCGGGCACCACCAATGATGCTCGAGATCCTCGATATTCGTTTACCGATCCTAATAATAATGCTCGCGTATCAGACAGATATGTAGAAAATGGATCTTTTATTAAAGTAAAAAATATACAATTGGGATATACTTTACCCCAATCAATAACCAAAAATGGGTTTGATAAAATTCGTTTTTATATCGCCGTAAAGAATGCACTTACCATTACAAAATACAGTGGATTTGACCCCGAAATTTCTGGAGGTATCATGGGCTCCGGAGTTGATTTAGGTACCTATCCACTAGCACGTGTATTTACTTTCGGTTTAGATCTTAAATTCTAACTATAAAAGATGATAAAAATGAAAAAATATATAAAAATAACCGGCATATTAGGGCTTATGGTTGTAATTGCTTCATGTAATAAATACCTTAATAAAACGCCACAAGATGCTTATGCAATAACATCTAATGTTTATTTAGCCACACCATCGGATTATCAAACAATGGAGACAAGTGTGTATACTCCTTTGCAATGGTTAAACCAAGTTGTGCCTATTGGCGATATAGCTTCGGATAATGCTGCTGCAGGTGGAGAAAGCGCTTCGGATGTATTAGACTTGCAACAAATTGATGATTACACATTAACACCTGTTAATAGCACATTAGCCAATATTTGGCGATATGCTTATGAAGGTGTTAATCGGGCCAACTATTTAATTCAATATAAAGCAGCTAATCCTGTAGGTCAAACTATCAGTTTTCCCGGTAAAGAAGCAATGTATGGAGAAGTTTATTTTTTAAGAGCTTTTTATTATTTCACTTTGGTAAAAATGTATGGCGATATACCACTCTTTACAGATAAAAGATTAGATATATCGGCAACAGGTGCTATTAAAAGATCTCCAAAAGCCGCAGTGTATTTAGCTATAGAAAACGATTTAAATAATGCCATTGCAGTATTACCTACTTCTCAAGTTCAAGCAGGCCGAGCAACAAAATATGCAGCACAAGCTTTATTGGGTAAAGTATTTCTGTATCAGCAAAAATACGATTCGGCTGCAACCGTTTTAAAAAGTGTAATTAATGCAAATGCATTTTCTTTGGTAAATAATTTTGCATCCATCTTTTTGAAAACGGGCGAAAATGGACCAGAATCTGTTTTTGAAATTCAATACTCAAGTGATGGTGCCAATTCTTGGGATGGAGCCGATCCTGCCCAAGGGCCAGGAAATTATCAAGTGCAACAATGTGGTGTAAGAAATTTAAGTTCTTCTTCTCCATTAATGCCTTATGCCCCGGGTTGGAGTACTAATTTGCCTACACAAAACTTAGCAAATGCTTACAGCGCAGGAGATCAAAGAAAAAGTGCAACTTGCTTTGATATTGCGGCGTATGTGGCAGCAAATCCTACTTGGAATATTACGTATCAGGTTGCTCCTT
Organism: Hydrotalea sp.; assembly: GCA_027364735.1. Classification (GTDB taxonomy): domain Bacteria; phylum Bacteroidota; class Bacteroidia; order Chitinophagales; family Chitinophagaceae; genus JAKAJX01. Next base: position 50,373 of record DAHXOT010000013.1, read on the forward strand.
ATAAAAATACCGGATTGTATAATCAAAAATACTTGCCTTATATTGGTCAAGGTGCAACAAGTGGTGGAGACCCTAAATTAAATTATCCTAATAATTATCGTACCATTCGTTATGCCGATGTATTATTAATGGCCGCAGAAGCACTTAATAAAAGTACCACACCTAATGACGCTTTGGCACAACAATACTTAAATCAAGTTAGGCGTCGTGCATTTCAAGATGCCAATCATGATGTAACCGCTTCGGGGCCTAATTTATATTTAGCCATCATAAATGAACGCAGGTTGGAATTTGCTATGGAAGGCGAACGCTTTTTCGATTTGGTAAGAAGTGGTCAAGCTGCTACAGTTTTAGCACCCAATTTTAAAGTGGGTAAAAATGAAGTATTTCCTATTCCTCAACAAGAAATTCTTGTTTCGGGCCTAACACAAAATCCGGGATATTAGTATTTAATAAAAAACTAAATTTTATGAAACTATTTAAATACATCACCTTTTTTATAGCTCTGATAATTGTATTTATCGGATGTAAAAAAGAAACCTTTACTGATACGTCTTTTGTATCGAAAGCAGCTTCGGCCGGTAACTTATCTGTAATGTTTAATATCACCCAAGATAATACAGGATTAGTTACCATTACACCTAATGGAACAGGTGTTGTGTATTATGATGTTTACTTTGGCGATACTGCAAAAAACGCTGTTAGTGTTAATGCAGGCTTAAGTGTAAAACATATATATGCCGAAGGCAATTATCAAGTTAAAATAGTAGGGCATGACATTAAAGGCGGTACTACTACTTTTACGCAAGCTTTAGTTGTTTCATTTATTGCTCCTCAAAATTTGGCAGTAAAAGTAGTTGTCAATAATTTAACTGTAAATGTTTCTGCATCTGCCCAATATGCAACTTTTTATAAAGTTTTTTATGGTGATTCTAATAATGTAACCCCCATTCCATATACTTCTGTTTTGGCTAATCAAGTTGCAACACATACGTATGCCAATGCGGGAACTTATGTTGTAAAAGTAGTAGCATTAAGCGGTGGTAGTGCAACAACACAGTTTTTAGATACCATTACTGTTGCCAACCAAATTAATTTGCCGGTAACTTTTGATGATCCTAATACCAATTATACCATGTCCGATTTTGGTGGTAATAGTTCAAGTTTAGCTGTAGACCCCACTTCAGCATCGAACCATGTTATGAAATCAATTAAAACAGCTGGGGCTCAAACATGGGCGGGTACTACAATTGGAACAGGTGCAGGATTTGCAGCACCCATTCCGTTAACACCTTCTAATACAAAAATGACAGTTCGCGTATATTCGCCTGCTGCAGGTTTGGATATTAAATTAAAAGTGGATAATCATAGTAATCCCAATGCTGGGCTTTCTGTAGAAACAGATGTAAAAACTACTGTAGCAAATCAGTGGGAAACACTCACATTCGATTTTACACGTCCTGCAGCCGGAACACCAGCTTTTAATGCTTCAAATACTTACGATTTGGCATCAATTTTCTTCGACTTTGGCAATGTAGGAACCGGTTCTGTATTTTATTTCGATGATGTACAAATGGCACCTCCTTCTTTAAAGCAAATCAACTTACCTGTAAATTTTGAAGACCCTACAGTTGATTATACCGTTACAGATTTTGGTGGAAATGCATCTGCTTTAACTGCCGATCCATCGAATGCTGCCAATCATGTAATGAAGTCTACTAAAACAGCCGGAGCGCAAGTTTGGGCGGGTACAACTATTGGTACTGTAAATGGATTTTTACAAAAAATTCCACTTACGGCTAATGCATTAAAAATGACGGTTAAAGTATATTCACCTGCTGCCGGATTGGATATTAAACTTAAATTAGATAATCATGCAACACCTAATGCCGGATTATCGGTAGAAACAGATGTAAAAACTACTGTAGCCAATCAGTGGGAAACTTTAACCTTCGATTTTAGTCAGCCTGCTTCCGGAACACCAGCCTGGAATTCAGCTAATACTTACGATTTAGCTTCTATTTTCTTCGATTTTGGCAATGGAGGAACAGGTTCTGTATTTTATTGGGATGAAATTCATTTCTTATCTCAAATAAATCTTCCTGTAGATTTTAATAATCCGAATATGGATCCTACGGTAACCGATTTTGGTAGTAATAGTTCTTCATTAGTAGCAGATCCTGCAGGTAGTGGAAGTATTGTTACCAAAACAGTTAAACCCGCTGGTGCTCAAACATGGGCAGGTACAACAATAGGAACTCCTGTTGGCTTTGCATCTGCTATACCATTAAGTGCAACCAAAACAAAAATGACGGTTCAAGTATATTCACCTGCTGCCGGTATTCCCGTACTTTTAAAAGTAGAAGACCATAATAATGGCGGTAATTTTGTTCAAGTATTAGTGAATACCACTTTAACCAATCAATGGGAAACTTTAACCTTCGATTTTAGTCAGCCCCAAGCTGGTACACCGGCATGGAGTGCAGCCAATACATACGATAAATGTTCCATTTTCTTTGATTTTGGTAATGCTGGATCAGGAAAAGTATTTTATTGGAATAATGTAATTATTCTTTAATCGATAAACAATAAATAACATGAAAAATAAAATAAAATATATTCTGTTCTTTGTTTTACTATCAGTGGTTACAATTATTGCTTGTAATAAAACAACAGACTATTCTTTTGGTGCAATTAAAACACCAAGTAATATTGTTATTGCAGCATCCATTCAAGGCTTAAATTCAACCAACCCTACCGGAGATGGATCGGGAAATGTAACAATTACTGTAACAGCTACAGATGCACTAACGTATAAAATTTATTTTGGTAATGGAGATTCTGCTTTAGCACCAACAGGTGTAGTAACTTATAAGTATACCACCTTAGATACTAATTTGTATACTATCACTGTAAATGCAATAGGAACAGGTGGAGCTATGTCTACTTTAAGTAAACAAATTAAGGTTTTGTATAAATTTCAAATTCCTGCCAATGTTTTATCATCTTTAACTAATGGCACATCTAAAAATTGGGTAATTGCTAAAGATACAGCAGGGCATTTTGGTGTAGGTCCATCAAGCACATTTAGTCCCGATTGGTATAAAGCACAACCAAATGAAAAACCATCCTGTGCGTATGGAAGTGTTATTACATTTACACAAGCTGGTAGTAATGCCATAACAATAAATGATAATAATGGCGGTTCTTCGTTTTTAATTGGTGCAGCTACTGCTTTTTATGGACAAACAGGAGGAGATGGATGTTATCCAATTGGTACCGGAGGTACAAAAAACCTTAGCTTTACTTCTGCTAATTCAGGATCAAATGCTACTAATTCTACTGGCATTCAATTTAATGTTCCGGGAAATGGTATCATTGGTTTTGGTACAGGTGCTAATACGTATGAAATTTTATCTCTTAGCCCAAGTGTAATTGTATTAAGAGATATTGGAATTGATGGTAATGCTTGGTATCAAATATTGCGAGCACAATAATCAATACTCATCGGCTAAAAATAATTTTTATATATGTTGTTTTTAGCCGATCTTTTAATATCAATAATGCGATATGAAAAAAATTCTTTTTGCTTGTATAATAATTATACCATTTCTTGAAGCTTGTGGTGGTGGCAGTAAAAATGTTGTTCCGCCTGCCAATCCTCCAACAAATTTAACAGTAAACGCTGCTGTTGTAGCCGATAGTAGTGGCAATGTAAACTTTACTGCATCTGCAAATAATGCGGTTAGTTATGATTTTAATTTTGGAGATGGCGTTATTCAAACTGTAGCTTCGGGAGTTGTTACATATAAATACACAAGTTCCGGTACTTATTCGGTTAGTGTAATTGCAACAAGTGCATCCGGACAAACCATTTCGCAAACAATATCTGTAACGGTTGTTGTAAAACTTAATTTAGTTTGGTCGGATGAATTTAATACTCCCGGTTCGCCGGATCCCACCAAATGGGGATATAATATTGGCACCGGTTCGGGAGGATGGGGAAATAATGAATTAGAATATTATACCAACCGAACCGATAATGCGGTTGTATCGAATGGAACATTAAAAATAATAGCAAAAAGAGAAAACTATTCGGGTAGTACTTATACCTCTGCACGTTTATTAACTCAAAACTTATATTCTTTTAAGTATGGTAAAATAGAAGTGAGAGCTAAATTACCAGCCGGCTTAGGTACATGGCCTGCAATATGGATGTTGGGTAATAACATTAATGCTGTAGGATGGCCTGCAAGTGGAGAAATAGATATTATGGAAGCAAGAGGAAGTGAATTGAATAAAATTTATGGAACGTTTCATTATCCAACACAAGTGAATACTTATGGAGATGGTAGTTCTACTTCAATAAGTACAGCCACTACCGATTTTCATCGGTACGCTGCAGTATGGACACCATCCTCCATTCAGTTATTAGTTGATGATGTTGTTTATTATACCTTACCTAATACACCAAGTTTACCTTTCAATCAAAATTTCTTTATTATTTTAAATGTAGCTATGGGTGGAAATTTTGGAGGATCAGTAGATCCTGCATTTACCTCTGCTCAAATGGAAATTGATTATGTAAGAGTGTATCAATAAATTATAGTAACACCAACTTTCAATTGTTGAAACAAAAAAACCCGGTAGTATAATTAGCCATTTTTAGTATGGCTATTAAAACAGTATTACAGTATAAATTTAATATTTTAGATATGCTATATAAACGAATTGGATTTGTTTTTATGCTTTTTATGACTTTTATTGTAGTTACAAATGCACAAAATAAAGATGCAATAAAACGCAATACACTAAAAAGTAAAGTAATTTTTTTTGACGATTTTAATGGCAAACAACTTGATCGGTTAAAGTGGAATGTAGAAGTAACCGGCATGCACGTAAATAATGAATTGCAAGCCTATGTTGATTCGGCAAAAACTATTTATGTAGAAAATAATTGTTTGGTTCTTCAACCTGTTTATTCTTCCGGATTTGTTACAAAAGATGGACAAAAATTCGATTTTATTTCGGGAAGAATAAATACTAAAAGTAAGTTCGATTTTAAATATGGTACGGCCGAAGCAAAAATTAGAGTTACCGAAGGGGCAGGGCTTTGGCCGGCATGGTGGATATTGGGAAGTGGTATGTGGCCCGAAACCGGTGAAATTGATATAATGGAATATATTGGCGAAAAAGATTGGGTTAGTGCAGCGGTACATGGACAAGGATATAGCGGAGAAACCCCTTTTGTTAATAGGCTATATTTTACTGCTAATAACGATGTTACAAAATGGCATATTTACGCCGTAGATTGGACACCCGACAGTTTGATATTTAAATATGATGGAATGCCTATGTTTAGAGTTACCAAAAAAATGACTGATAATTATGGTAAATGGTGTTTCGATAATTATAAATATCTTATTCTCAACTTTGCAGTTGGTGGCGTATATCCTGCAAAAATTAATGGTGTAAAAACACCTTATTATGGATTGCCAACTACTACATTAAACGCAATTAAAAACAACAAAGCTAAAATGTATGTTGATTGGGTGAAGGTAACACAAACTAATTTTTAGTAAGCCATAATTGGCATTTTTTGTTCAATATCCTATACAATACAATAATCTACCACTATACAATTTATTGTTCTTCCCCCGAATAGTAAATTCTATGTGGTAGATTTCTCACTTCGCTTCGCTTCGTTCGAAATGACGGTTTGTTGTTTCGAGAGATACACTCACTTTCCTCCGTCATTTCGAGGGAGGCACGACCGAGAAATCTTTTTGAATAAATATTGTAGGATTTTTGTTGTGCAAATTTCTCACTTCGTTCGAAATGACGAGATTGGAGGGCTTCGCTTCGTTCGAAATGACGGTTTGTTTTTCGGGATTGGAATCGAACCTGTATCTAAAGTTTAGGGAACTTCTATTCTTTCCACTTTAAAATTATTCTTAACTGCCTGTTACTAACTTAAAATTTTTATGGCAACTCGCCGATAAATAATCCCTAAAGAGTATTTTGAAATGAACAATAAATATATTTTTTTTTAAATATTTTTTATACATTTATTTCATTAATTAAATAAGTAGATGCTAAACTTCAATAATTTATCTTTAAACTATAATCATTTATTTAACTTTTGAAATATCATTCTATGAAGAATCAAATTACTCTATTTTTTATACTACTAACACTGTTTGCCAACGCACAGCATCAAAATTGGGTAGATGCAGAAATTACCTTTAAGAATGGAGAAAAAATATTGGGCAAAGTAGATTATAAAAATTGGGGAAATAATCCAACTACAATTTCTTTTAGTGTAACTAATGGAAAAAATATTAGCCTAACTCCAGGGCAAGTTGAGAAGGTAGATATTAAAGGATTTGATATTTATAAGGGAGCTTTTGTTAAACGATATAATAACATGATCGAAAGTTCATTAATTAGTGAAGATGATAATGAACCGGTAATTGAAGACACTATTTTTTTGCGTATATTAACTTCGGGCAATAAGCTTAAATTGTATACTTATAAAGATAATAGCAAAACCCATTATTTTATTGAGGATAGCACTTCAAATTTATTTGCATTGCGGTATATAAAATTTTTATCGAATGGAGGAAGTCAAATAAACGATAAACCAATTTATAAAAATCAGTTACAAAAGTATGTGATAGGTAATACTAACAACCAAAGATTACTTTTAAACACAGCATGGCGAGACGATGATTTTATTAAACTCGTAAGAGCAATTAATGGCTCTTCGGATTTTAGTTATGCTGAAAATAGTTTGAATAATACAAAAAGAAATAGTTTCTTTTTTGTAGGTGCTGGCTTTACTGCTGTACAATTTAAGATTGCAAGCTGGAATAAATATTATAATGATATGTTGTTTAATGTAAGCAATTCTCCTGCTTTTATGATAGGCTATCACATTGCAGCTAATAGAAATATTTCACGGTTGGGGTTTAATATACTATTATCGGGATTTAATGTTAATACAAAAGGCAATTATAATTGGGTGAATAATCTCAATCAAACAATTACCGAAAGCTTAACTTATAAAAGTTTTAATCTGTCTTTTTCGCCCGAAATTGAATATGCTATTTTCCAAAATAAAAATACTCAATTAAACCTTGGTTTGGGTTTTAATTTTACTTATACCATGGGAACGAGTAGTAATTATACAACCACTGAATTAAATATAACAGGGCAACCTTTAATTAGGGATCAACTGGGGTTGCAAAATAGTTCATTTATCAATTTTTATACTTTTGGAGAATTTCAATTCTTAAACCGCAGTAGCTTTAAATTAACTTTCTGCCCATATCAAAAAATACAAGATATTGGACTTACTAGTCCTCAGCAGCAATATATAATGTTGGGATATTATTTTAAAATCAAAAAATAAATTTTGAATTAGTTGATGCTTTTAAACGTGCATGCAATGAGCAATTCAAGTAGTAAATTGTTTTGTAGTTGTAGCCCCGACAAGACTACAATGTCTCGTCCTAATATAAGTTGACACAAACTGTGTTAAATTTATGGACAAAAAGATTGTATTATTAGAGCAAAAAGAGGCGATAGTAGCCGAGTATTTATTAGGAAGAATCAGTTATAGAAATTTAGGAAAAAAGTATGGGATTGATTTCAGACTCATACATTCGTGGGTAATGAAATTTCAAGGAAAACCAGTGCAAAAATGTATAAGCTGAATGGTTATAACGGAGATAAAACGGGGTTGAATATTACCTTAAAAGTAATGTCAGGTGATGTAGTAAATATTTTAGGCAAAAGTTTATGGCATAGCAGTAGTACGCTTAGTAATAGTTATCCTGTGTCGAGTGTAATAAACAATTTATTAAACGCATTTGGCGGAAGTACTGCTGTTGCAGCAGCAACAAGGGATGCAGTGAACGGAACGGTATTAAATGCAGCTACACCTACAACCGGGAGCCTTACCAATTGGGTAACCAATAATGTACCCACACCAACAACTAAACCTAAGGCTTATATTAACTGGGTACTATTTGATGAACAGTAACAGTTTAAGGTAGTATCAAGCGGTAGCGGCTTTGATGCAGTTAACGATAATCCCGATGTTTTGAAAACACATGGTGTTAGTGCATCAATAATAAGGAATGGTTATTTGGTTGTATATTGCAGTAACGAATCCAATCAGGATGTGTTCTTTGATAATTTGCAGGTGATACAAACAAGGGGGCCAGTCCTAAGTGAAGATCACTATTATTCATTCGGGCTCACCATGAGTGGCATTTCTTCAAAAGCGGCAGGAAGACTTGAAAATAAATACAAGTTCAATGGTGGCAACGAATTACAGCATAACGAATTTAGTGATGGTAGCGGATTAGAAATGTACGATGCGCATCACAGAATGTTTGATCAGCAGTTGGGTGTTTTTCATCAAATAGATTTATTAGCAGAGTTTGCCTATAACATATCACCTTATGTTTTCTCGCATGACAACCCAATTAGTTTAAATGATCCATTAGGATTAAAAGATAAAGAAGATACTATTCATGGCAGTGGCGGCGATGCAACTGTTTATAGTTCAAGAAAGAAAGTAGGTTCTCAGCAAATGAATAATATGCATTATGTTGAAATTAGTGTTTGGGTAGATGGTCAACGTGCTAGAGGTGCATCTCCAGAACAAATTCAAAATTGGGCACGAAATAATATCTATCTTACAGATAAAACTGTTGATAAAATACTTAGCGCATCCAATTTAGCAAGTATTGCAATACGTGATGACCAGAAAATTTATTGGGAAACACAGGGGAAAGTATATGCTTATTTACTGGAGCTACTGGCATCAGAATTTGGGAGTGAGTTTTTAGTCGAATTTTCACCAGAGTTGGCAAAAGCTTATTTGCAAAGTAAAGACTTTATAAATGAAAAATCTCTTCAACTTTGGGAAAGAGGGGCAGTATGGTTAAATCAAGGTAAAGGTAATTTAGCAAAAGCTTTGATTGGAGCATTAGGAGCATTAGGCAAATATGCTCCTAATGGATTAATAGATAGAATTCAAGAATGGGGAAATAAATTTACAGACCCCGCAGAATTAGGGAAAAAAATAATTACTGATTGGTATGAGCAAATTGAAACTGTCGATAAATTTATCGAAAATATACGTCAAAAATGAGTGATATAGAAGAATTGAATCAAAGGTTGATAGAGTTAATGAAAACACTTGATGAAGAGCAACAAATGTTTTTAAACTTGAAATCAATTAGAAATTTTTTATTACATTATAATAAGTTGACTAACTATAAAAATGAAGTTCGTAATTTGTTAGTCGAATATTTTGATGTAATTAGAAGTGAGAATTATTTTGTTGATAAAAGTAGAAGTACTGAATTAGCATTCAAATATATTGATCATATTGGTAATTATTATAGAATTGAATTAGGATTTAGACTCCATACTGATCTTAGTTTTTCGATATTTTGGGGGGTGATTGCTGACATTTTATTATTGTTATTTGGCGTACTATCAAAAATTTATTACATACCTTTTGTTACAATATCTTTAATAGTTTATTATTTGTATGTAAAAGAAATGTATGAAAAGAATAATAAAGTATATGGCTTACGATATTAATGATTGGGAATGCATTTCAGTTTTATAGTATAATAGTTGTTTGTAGTTTGTTGGGTGTGTCACGAATGAATAGGAAAATAATTCTATTCAATGTTGTATAAAAGATGGTAGCAGGTCTACCGCATAGGCTGTACAGACAGTATATGCAAACCACCTGAAGGTGCTGTATTAAAAAGATACGGTGCTGAACGTTCAGGGAAAAGGTGTCTGTCAAGGCATCAGGTGAGTGTAAGGAAGCTGAACGAAAGTGAACCGACCGAAGACATGTAGAAAACGCTCCTCGTTGTTAAAAGTATTGATCTCTAACAGTTGATACGATAGACTGTAGCGGATAGCTGTTTACTGGCTACAGAACAACCGGCATTAAGGCGGCAGGAGCTTTACACAGGCTTTTATACGAAACGTGAGAGGCTTACCTGTTGATGTGCTGATATGCTTTGCAGGAAGTTTTTTTTAGGAGCGACTGTTGAATAAATATTCTACAGTTCATACTGCAACTCAATCTTGCCAAAGGCAGGAGATGCAACAGGAAGCGTCGGACGAAGCCATAGTAGTGAAGAAGTTCCTGTAATGGGAATGGAGCGAAGGGCTTCGGTTATCCAGTCAAAATTATTTTTAAACAACTCTGTTTTAAGCAGAGGATGATGAGAGAAGAAATGACAAAATCATTACCTGTAAGCAAAAGGATGGTATGGGAAAGTTACCTTAAAGTTATTACGAAGCAGGGCGGAGCAGGGATAGACCGTGAAAGCATTGGTATGTTCAATGATAACATGAGTAATAACCTGTATAAAATCTGGAATCGTATGACATCAGGCTGTTATTTTCCGCCACCGGTGCGAACAGTATTTATTCCAAAGAAGCAAGGCGGTTTAAGACCATTGGGCATACCAACGGTATCAGACCGCATAGCACAGGGAGTAGTAAAAGATTATCTGGAACCATCAATGGAAGCAGTCTTTCACACCAGTTCGTTTGGATACAGACCCGGCAGAAGTGCACATGATGCACTAACGCAATGCCAGAGAAATTGCATGCAAAAGGCATGGGTGCTGGATGTTGACATAAAAGGGTTCTTTGATAATATCAGTCACAGTATTATGCTGGAATTACTTGGGCTGCATACAGAGGAAAAGTGGGTATTGATGTATGTTGAAAGATGGCTGAAAGCAGGAGTAGAACAGGAAGATGGGAGTATCATGGCAAGAACGAAAGGTACTCCTCAGGGAGGAGTTGTGAGTCCATTGTTAGCCAACATTTACCTGCATCATGCTTTTGACAAGTGGATGGATGCAACGCATGCAGGTTATCCATTTGAACGTTACGCTGATGACATCATTATCCATTGCAGCAGTAGGGAGCAATCTGAACAGATGCTGGGAGAACTAAAAGCAAGGCTGAGTGAATTTGAATTAACACTTCATCCGGAAAAGACAAAGATTGTGTATTGCAAAAACTATCATCGCAATGATAAGCATGATAATGAAAGCTTTACCTTTCTGAGTTATAGTTTTCAACCGAGAACTATCAAAGATAAATTTGGTAGTGCAAAACGGTTATTGGTGTTTAGTGCTGCTATCTGCAATGCTGCAAAAACAAGTATCAGAACTGCCATCAAAGAAGTGTTGCTGTCACAATGGAGTACGCAAACATTAGAATGGTTTGCAGCTAAGTCAAATCCTAAAATACGTGGCTGGATAAACTATTACGCAAGGTTCAGCAAAGGAGTATATGGGTTATTTTATTATTTGAATGACCTCATCCGCAAATGGATGAAGAATACATATAAGATACGCTGCAAGGGTAAGTTATATAAGAAATATCAAATGATACAATCAGCAAACCCTCTATTGTTTTACCACTGGGAACTTGGAATAAAAGCATGATTGGATAATACGAGCCGTATGAAGGGAGACTTTCACGTACGGTTCTTGGAGCGGCTTGGGCTGAAATGCCATTGCCTACTCGACTGTTCCCC
>DAHXOT010000021.1 GCA_027364735.1 Hydrotalea sp.
AAGTTGCAGCACGTAATCCAACTGTTGGTGCAGCATAACTTACATCGCCCACATCTGTACTGCCGCCGCCTGCATCTTGTTGTATTTTAAGAGGTTTAATAGTTTCGGCAGATGCAATAGCCGGAGGTGTTGTAACAAAACTGCTTTGTAGTTTTTTAGCAAATGCAATTTCTTCATTAGTATAAGTTACTCCGCCAACTTGTTCTAAATTTTTTTGCATTGTTTCTGCTAAAGTATTATTCAATAACAAATCGTGAGTGCCACCTATAATTTCATAATCCATAGTAGTTTCTGTTCCTAAAGCAGCACCTTTGGCTGCTTTTACTACTCTTTCAAAAATTGATTGAACCATGTCTCTTTTTGGATGCCTAACATAATAATATACTTCTGCAAAATCGGGAACAACATTTGGTGCTTTACCACCATTGGTTATTACATAATGAATTCTTGTTTCTTGAGGAACGTGTTCACGCATCATATTTACCATATAATCCATAGCTTCTACGGCATCTAATGCAGAGCGACCTTTATCGGGCGAAGCTGAGGCATGAGCCGCAATTCCATGGAAGCGAAATTTTGCTGAAGTATTAGCCAAAGCACTTGTCATGGTTACGCTATTTTCCGAACCGGGATGCCAATGAATTACTACATCTACATCATTAAATAAGCCGGCACGAACCATATAAACTTTTCCACTGCCACCTTCTTCCGCAGGGCAACCATATATTTTAATTGTTCCGTTTAATTTTTTTTCATCCATCAACTTTTTTATTTCAATTCCTGCAGCAATACTTGCCGTACCAAATAAGTGATGACCGCAACCATGTCCTGCATTTTTTCCATTAGATATTTTTTCAGGAACTGCTTGTTGCGATAAACCGGGCAATGCATCAAATTCTGCTAAAATTGCTACTACCGGCTTTCCATTTCCATAGCTTGCAACAAAAGCTGTTGGCATATCTGCAACATTTGCTGTAACCTTAAAACCTGCTTGTTGTAATGTTTGTTGTAATAGTGCCGAACTTTTTACTTCTTTATAACCTACTTCGGCATAATCCCATATTTGTAGTGCAATATTTTTATAGTTGTTATATTGTTCTTGCAAATTATTAATTGCTTCGAGTTTTACAACTTCATTTGGATTTTGAGTAAGCTTTTTCTTTTGTGCAATTAATAAAGTAGGAGCAGTGATGCAAATAAATGAAAGTAAAATAGTATAAAAAATATTTTTCATTTTATTGTAAATTGAAATGAATTAAACAAACAGATCTTTGTATAGTTTGGCATCTTTCACTACCGAATATTTTGATAAATCGGTGATTCCTTCTTTTGCCAAAACTTCTTCATCAAGAAAAGTATTACCGGTATATTCCAAATTTTCTTTACTTAAAATAAAATAAGCAGCATCGGCTAAAATATCAACTGTACGGCTCATTTTGGCCAGCATTTCTCCTCCTAAAATATTTCTAACAGCCGCAGTATCAATAGTGGTTACAGGCCATAGTGCATTCGATGCAATTTTACTGTTTTTAAATTCTTCGGCCCAACCTAATGCCATCATACTCATATTAAATTTGCTCATGGTATATGCCACATGCGAACCCAGCCATTTGGGAATAATATTAATTGGCGGAGATAAAGTAAGAATATGTGCGTTGGAAGATTTTTTTAAATAGGGAATAGCGTGTTTGGTAAATAAAAATGTACCTCTAACATTAATGCTATGCATTAAATCAAATCGTTTCGATTCGGTTTGTTCGGTGCCGCTTAAATTAATGGCAGAAGCATTGTTAATTATAATATCAATTCCTCCAAATTTTTCTACGGCTTGTTGTACCACCTGTTGTATTTGATCTTCAAAACGAATATCGGTTTGTACTGCTAAGGCTTTACCACCTGCTGCTTCTATTTCTGCTGCTGCAGAATAAATGGTACCACCTAATTTAGGATTTTCTTCGGTGCTTTTTGCAGCAATAACAATATTGGCTCCGTTACTTGCCAATTTTATTGCAATAGCTTTGCCAATACCTCTGGTGGCACCGCTAATTAATACTGTTTTATTTGTAAAATGCATAAACATATAGTTATTGAATGAAGGTATAAGTTATAATTGAGAGAGCAAAGGTCATTTTTTTGGCTAAACTATTTTTGTTATTGCCAGTTTAAAAATTTTTTAATAACCAATTCTGTTTGCTCGCAAGCAGTTTGTAATTGTTCATTTATAATAGTAGTGGTAAAATAATCTTTAAATGATAATTCGTAATTGGCTTTATTTAAACGTGTACTAAGTGAATCGGCTGTTTCGGTTCCTCTACTTTCTAATCTCTTTTTTAATTCATTAATACTGGGTGGTTCTATAAAAATGGATAAGGAATTATTTTTGTATTGTTGTTGCACATGAATAGCACCTTTAACATCAATATCTAATAAAGGTGTTTTTCCTTCATTCCATATTCTTTCAATTTCGCTTTTTAAAGTGCCATAATATTTTCCTTGATACACCATCTCCCATTCTATAAATGCATCTTCTTTAATTTTTTGTTGAAACATCTCTTCCTTGATAAAATAATAATCAATTCCATCTCTCTCAAAATCTCTTGCTTTACGTGTTGTAGCCGAAACAGAAAAACATAGTAAAGGATATTTATTGAGCAAATAGTGTGTAATTGATGTTTTACCTGCACCCGATGGGGCTGTGATAATGATTAGTTTTTTGTGCATACAATTACAAATTAACAGCAAAATAGTACAAACTAAAAAAACGAGTAACTAAAATGTAATTTTGTTGTATAGCTAAGTATTGAGTTGTTGGGCAGAATAAAATGAAATGAAATAGCAAATAACAGCATTAGTACAAATCGTACATCAATTATTTTTTATTAAAAGCAACACATAATATGCAGATTCAAGAAAATAAGTATCCGATAGAATGGCAATTGAATGCTCATTATTCTTTTAATTTTATTATCGGAAAATCTGTTGTAATGCAACAAGCCCTTGAATTGGCTAAAACAATTGCACCTACCAATGATGCTGTTTTGTTATTGGGAGAAAAAGGAACCGGAAAAAAGCTATTTGCACAAGCTATTCATAGCAATAGTAAGCAATTGGGTAAACCTTTTTTGCAGTTAAATTGTTTTGGGCATAGTAAAGAAATAATAGAAAACGGAATATTTGAAAATGAAGCAGCCTCTTTTAATAAACTGATACAAGACAAAAAAGGGATAACTGAAGAAATTGAAAATGGAACTTTATTGTTACATGAAATTGAAAGAATGCCTATGCAACTTCAATTTAAATTATTAGAACTATTAGCCAATAATGAAAATAAAACAAATAAAAAAGATGCTTTACAACCCTACAAAAAAATAAGAATTATTGCAGCTACTGATGCTAATTTAACTAATGCCGTAGCCGAAGGAAAATTTAATGAAGAATTATTTAAAATGCTAAGTAAGGTTACTATAGTATTACCAACATTAAATGAAAGAAAAGAAGATATACCGTTACTTATTCAGCAATTTATGTGGTTGTTTTCTGCTAAAATGAATAAAAAAGTACTGTATATTCAGGATGAATGCATTCATTGTCTAGAAAATTATCATTGGAAAGGGAATGTTAGAGAACTTAAAAATATTATTGAACGAGCTATTATTTTGGCAGAAGGGAATGAAATACAGGTTCAACATTTACCAATAGAAGTGCAAATTGGAAATACCGAATATGCTAATAATTCATCAATTTACCATTTAACAGAAATAGAACGTTGGCATATTCAGCGAGTGCTACATTATACCAAAGGCAATAAAGTAGAAACAGCTAAATTGCTAAATATTGGATTAAGTACTTTGTACAGAAAAATAGAAGAATACCATTTACAGTATTAATGCATTAACCAAAATATAGAAATAGAGTATCTTTTTGTTTAAAAAAATAGGTGTAATCCGGTTTATTATATACTTTATTTTTCACAAATGCAACTAGCACTTACATTTGCCTTTTAACCAACTATAGTTTGTAGATAGGTAATATAGTAGTTAAAATATTTTAGAAAAAATAGCAAAGCATGCAATCGAATCATCTTAAAAAAGTAACTGCAGCAGGACTTTTAATTACTCTTGGAATTATTTTTGGCGATATTGGTACATCACCATTATATGTTTTTAAATCAATTGTTGGAGAGCATCCTATTTCCGAGCAATTAGTTTATGGAGGAATTTCTTGTGTTTTTTGGACATTAACCTTGCAAACTACTTTTAAATATATTGTACTTACCCTTCAAGCGGATAATAATGGAGAAGGAGGTATTTTTTCTTTATACGCCTTAGTTTGGCGATATAGGCATTGGTTATATTTTCCTGCAATTTTAGGAGCTGCAACCTTATTGGCCGATGGTATTATTACTCCGCCAATTTCTGTAGCATCTGCTATTGAAGGGTTAAATGGTGTTAATGGGTTAGAGCATATTATTATTCCGGGAAATGCATTAACCATAGGTATTGTAATTGGTATCATTTCACTTTTATTTTTCTTTCAACAATTTGGTACAAAAATCGTTGGCAGCTCTTTTGGTCCAATTATGCTTATTTGGTTTAGTATGATAATGGTTTTAGGCATTATTCAAATAACCAATTATCCATCCATTTTAGCAGCGTTTAATCCTAAATATGCTATTGACTTACTTATTAACTATCCCCATGGATTTTGGCTATTAGGTGCTGTATTTTTATGTACAACTGGGGCAGAAGCTTTGTATAGTGATTTAGGGCATTGCGGTAAAAAAAATATTCAAGTAAGTTGGATATTTATAAAAATTGCTTTGATTGCAAATTATTTTGGACAAGCAGCTTGGTTATTGCATAGTAAAATAGCAGTATTAGGAAACTTAAATCCTTTCTACGAAATAATGCCCGATTGGTTTTTACTTATTGGTATTATTATTGCAACAGCTGCTACTATTATTGCAAGCCAGGCTTTAATAAGCGGCTCATTTACATTAATTAGTGAAGCAGTAAGTTTAAATTTTTGGCCTCGCATTACAATCAAATATCCAACAGATGTAAGAGGGCAAATCTATATTCCAAGTATAAATTGGATTTTATGGTTAGGCTGTGTTGGTATGATGCTATATTTTAAAGATTCGAGCAAAATGGAAGCCGCTTACGGTTTTTCAATTACTGTAGCAATGCTTATGACTACCATGCTAATGTACTATTACATGAAGTTTGTACGAAAATGGCCAATGATACTTATTGTATCTATCTTATTAATCTTTTTAACGGTTGAAGTCTCATTTTTTATTGCCAATGTTGCAAAAATTAAACAAAGATGGATGTTCTTAGTGTTTGAATTTGCTTTAGTATTTGTAATGTATATATGGTATAAAGCTCGAAAAATTACAAATCGGTTTTTGCAATTTGAACCATTAGCCGATGATATTGAAGAGCTAAAAAAATTAAGTACAGCAACAATGGTTCCCAAATATGCAACACATTTGGTTTATTTAACAAAAGCAAACAACAAGCGTAGTATTGAAAAAAGAATTATAGAATCAATTTTAGGAAAACGACCAAAACGAGCCGATGTATATTGGCTTGTACATATAGATAGAACAGATGATCCGTATACATTGGAATATTCTTTCGATACCATTGTGCCTAATAAAATTATGCGAATAGATTTTAAATTAGGTTTTCGTGTACAACCTCGCATTAGTATTTATTTCAGAAAAGTATTAAAAGAATTGCTCGACAAAGGCGATATTAAAATTGAAAATACCGATATTGTTCCTCAGCGATACAAATTAGATGTAAATGCCGATATTAAATATGTAATTATTCAAAGATTCTTATCTGTAGAAAATGAATTCTCTGTTCGAGAAGATTTTATCCTTAATTCTTATTTTACAATCAATAGATGGGCATTAACCGATAAAAAAGCTTTTGGGTTAGATATTAATAATACAGAAATTGAATTAACGCCGCTGTTGGTTTCGCCACCACATGAAATACATTTAAAGCGTATGGATATTGCTTAGCTGTATGAAAATAATACGTATTTTTTAGGATATTTTATTGTAATGTACGTTTCGTTATAATTGGCTGTTGCAATGAAATGATAAATAATTTTTAAAGCCAGGTGTTTGAAGATGAAAACGCTAAATAAAATATCTCGTTTTATGGTATATATTAGCGATAATTCATGTTTTTCGAATAGAACTTATGTATTAAGCGGATCTTCAAAAAAATCGTTTTCAATATTTTTTTGCCAACTGTTATATAAATATTTTAGAGAACGTTGAATATTATCGCAACATTCTTCATTTTTAATAACATATTCGTAGGCTCCGTTTCGTTTTAAATTTACTGCCAATCCAACATCTTCTTGTGCAGATACTACAATTACTTCTGTTTCGGGAGTATAGTATTTAACTTGTTTAAGAACTTGTAATCCATTTGATTGAGGCATTACATAATCTATTGTTACTACATCCGGACCTTCTTTTAAGGCATAAATAAAATCTTCAGCATTATCGAACCTTTTTACACAAAACTCCGGATTTAGCGATAAATAGTATTCCAACATGGTGCCATACCATTTATCATCATCCAAAATAAATATTTTTAAAGGCTCTTTATTTTTCACAACTTAAATTTACGAGAAAAAAATTATTTCTCAGTTTTTATAATAATGAATTTTATGCCAAAAACTAACTTGTTCATTTTTAATTAGTTGCAAAATTCACTTCTCGGTATAAAGTCTATAATTAAGAAGAAAAGTCTTATTTGGGAAATAAAAAAGGAATCTCAATGGAGATTCCTTGCAGGGAATATTATATGTGTACTACTATTTATAAGCCTTTTAAAGTTACTAACCTATCCCATTTATTGGCTCTTTGCTCTTCAGCTCTGTGTAAAAATTCTTCCGCTAATGCAGGATTTTTGGCTTTAATTACTTTAAAGCGATTTTCGTGGTACATAAATTCGCTTAATGGAATTGAAGGCTCTTTACTATCTATTACAAATCTCTGTCCTTTAGGTTTTGATGGATTGTAATGGAATAAAGGCCAATAACCAGATTTTACAGCAAAGTCTTGTTCATCTGCACCTTGTGCCATATCAATACCATGCGCAATGCAATGGCTATAAGCAATAATTAAAGAAGGCCCAGGGAAAGCTTCTGCTTCTAAAATAGTTCTTAGAGTATGAGCATCATTGGCTCCCATGGCAATAGTTGCAACGTAAACATTTCCATGTGCAATAGCTTGTAATGCTAAATCTTTTTTGCCTGTTTGTTTTCCGTTTACGGCAAATTTTGCACTAGAACCTAGCGGAGAAGATTTAGATGCTTGTCCGCCTGTATTAGAATACACCTCAGTATCTAATACCATAATATTAATATTTTCTCCGGTAGAAATTACATGATCTAATCCACCATAACCAATATCATAAGCCCAACCATCGCCACCAATAATCCATATTGTTTTGTTAGATAAGAAATCGGCTAAATGATATAAGTTATGTGCTGCATTTGTTTTTAAAACGCTTAAGCGATGTTTTAATTCAATAATTAGCTCATGTTTAATTTTAGTTTCTGCTTCATTTGTTTCAGGTGCATCAAGAATTGAATTAGCTAAATCTTCACCTACTTCTTGTTTCATTGCATGTAATAGCGATATGGCTATTTCTCTTTTTTTATCACTTGCTAACTTAATACCCAATCCAAATTCGGCATTATCTTCAAATAAAGAGTTAGCCCATGCCGGACCAACACCTTGTTTATTTGCAGTCCATGGCGTAGTTGGTAAATTGCCACCAAAAATTGATGAACATCCTGTTGCATTGGCAACAATCATTTTTTCGCCATACAGTTGGGTTAACAATTTAATGTATGGTGTTTCGCCACAACCGGAACAAGCACCTGAAAATTCGAATAATGGTTGGAAAAATTGAGATCCTTTTACTGTATTTTTATTAACTCTTGAGCGATCTATTTCCGGAAGATTTACAAAGAAATCCCAATTCTTAATTTCTTCTTTTTGAATAGGTAATTTATCGTGCATATTGATGGCTTTATGGCCGGGATCTTCTTTGCTTGTCATTGGGCAAAACTCAACGCATAAGGTACAACCGGTACAATCTTCTGTAGAAACTTGTAAGGTGTATGCTTCTTTAGTTTTATCCCATTCTTTCCCTATCGGATCAACATGTTTAAATGCATGTGGTGCATCTTTTAATAATTCTTTATCGTATACTTTAGGTCTAATAGCAGCATGTGGGCATATTAAAAAGCATTTGCCGCATTGCGTACAAAGGTCTGCATCCCAAACAGGAACAGCGTCTGCAATATTTCTTTTTTCGAATTTAGTAGTACCTGAAGGATACATGCCATCAACAGGAAATGCACTTACAGGAAGTTCATCACCATCTCCGGCTATTATTTTGCCTAAAACATTTTTTACAAATTTTGGAGAATGTTTAGGAACCGCATCATCAAAAGCTTTATTGCCAATTGTAAAATTAGTATAATCTACTTCGTATAAACTATCAATAGCAATATCTACGGCATGATAATTTTTTTGTACAACAGCATCGCCTTTTTTCCAATAAGTATCGTAAATAGCTTCTTTAATTTTTTCTATAGCTTCTTCTCTTGGAAGCACATTACTAATAGCAAAAAAACAAGTTTGTAAAATGGTGTTGATGCGATTACCCATGCCTGTTTCTTTGGCAACATTATAGGCGTTAATGGCATAAAATTTTAAATTCTTTTCAATAATTTCTTCTTGAATTTTTTTAGGTAATTTTTGCCACAACTCCTCTTGAGGGTAGGGTGTATTTAATAAAAATGTTGCACCATATTCTGCATTTTTTAACAAGTCGAACTTGGTTAAATAATTAAAATGATGGCAAGCAATAAAGTTGGCAGATTGAATTAGGTAAGTTGATTTAATTGGATGTTTTCCAAAACGTAGATGCGATACAGTTAGTGATCCTGATTTTTTTGAATCGTACACAAAATATCCTTGCACATAATCATCGGTTTTTTCGCCAATAATTTTAATTGAGTTTTTATTTGCACTTACAGTTCCATCGGCACCTAAACCATAAAATAATCCGCGGAATAAATGCTGAGAATCGAGAATAAAATCTTTATCATATTCTAAACTTAAATGCGTAACATCATCTTCTATACCTACCGTAAAATGATATTTAGGATGTTCTTTTTTTAGTTCTTTAAATACTGCTTTCACCATAGCAGGTGTAAACTCTTTAGATGATAAGCCGTATCTGCCACCTATTACGTGTGCATGATGATTTTCTTGGGCTTCGTTTAAAGCATTAATAACATCCATGTACAATGGCTCGCTATTGGCATTGGGTTCTTTGCAACGATCTAACACCGCAATAGTTGTAACAGATTTTGGAATAGCATGAATAAAATCTTTAATAGAAAATGGACGATATAAGCGTACCATTAACATTCCAACATGTACTCCATGACGTTTATTTAATTCATCTACGGTTTCTTGAACGGCACCGGCACCAGAGCCCATAATAATAATTAAGCGATCGGGATGTGGGTGGCCATAGTATTCAAATAATTTATATTTTCTTCCGGTTAAAGCGCCAAGTTTATCCATTTGTTCCTGAACAATATGCGGTACTTTTTCATAATACAAATTGGCTGCTTCTCTATTTTGAAAAAATACATCCGGGTTTTGTGCTGTACCACGAATAGCGGGATGATTGGGTGATAATGCTCTGCTACGGTGTGCATTAATAGCATCCATATCCAACATTTCTTGAATTACATCATCGGGAATAATTTCTACTTGACTTAATTCGTGAGAAGTTCGAAAGCCATCGAATATATTTAAAAAAGGAATTCGAGATTTTAAAGTTGCAGCTTGTGCAATTAATGCCATATCCATCACTTCTTGTGCATTATTGCCAAATAATTGCGCAAAGCCGGTTGAGCGAACGGTCATAACATCGCTATGATCTCCAAAAATAGATAAAGCATGTGTGGCAATTGTTCTTGCTGCAATATGAAATACGGTAGGTGTTAACTCGCCGGCAATTTTAAACATATTTGGTATCATTAGTAACAATCCTTGCGATGCAGTGAAAGTTGTACCTAATGCACCAGCTTGTAATGCTCCATGTAGTGTTCCGGCAGCACCGGCTTCACTTTGCATTTCAATTACTTTCGGCACTTGTCCAAATATATTTTTCATTCCTTTTGCACTCCATTCATCCGCCCACTCTCCCATAGTTGAGGAAGGTGTAATTGGATAAATAGCACAAACTTCATTGGTTTTATAAGCTATATAGGCCGCAGCTTCGTTACCATCCATAACGGTAACTTCTTTTTTGTCAATATCTTCTACAGCCTTCGAAGAGGTTTGAGTGAGCGTTTCCATGAAAATTGCATTTACGTGTTGAAATAATGGAAACAAATCTATTCTGTGGTATCACGCTAAAAAATGATTCTTATCAGTTCTATTTATTATTGGCATTTCTTTAAAGTAAATACCGGTAGCAAATTTTAAAAAACAAACGGATAAGTTTCATAGAAAAAATGTACTTGAATGATGATACATTTGTGTTTAAAATAGAAGTAGTTATGCAATTATCTAACGACCCTATCGCTAATATTAGAACCGAATATAAATTACAAGCATTAAGTGAAGAAGATACTGCTGCTAATGCTTTTGAACAGTTTGCCAAATGGTGGTCTGAAGCAAGAAATAGTCATTTGCATGAAGTAAATTCTATGACGTTGGCTACTGCTACAAAAGAAGGTATTCCTTCGGCAAGAATTGTATTATTGAAGGGTTTTGATGCAAGAGGTTTTATTTTCTTTACAAATTATAATAGCTCAAAAGGAAAGGAATTAGCCGAAAATCCTAAAGCATCATTACTATTTTTTTGGAAAGAATTAGAAAGGCAAATTAGAATTGATGGTACGGTAGAAAAGGTTTCGGAACTGGAAAGCGATATTTATTTTAAATCGCGTCCGGTAGGTAGTAAAATTGGTGCATGGGCAAGCTCGCAGAGCAGTGTAATTGAGAGCAGAAAAATTATTGAGGAAAATTTTGCCGCTTATGAATTAAAGTTTGGTGCAAGTGAAATTCCTCGTCCGCCACATTGGGGCGGCTATATTGTTAAACCTTCTGTAATGGAGTTTTGGCAAGGCCGAAGCAGTAGATTGCACGATAGAATTCAATATACATTACAAACTAATGGAACATGGAAAAGAGAAAGATTAGCTCCGTAACTGCTACATTATTGCAGTTAATTAGGATAGTCTAATAGTTTAATTCTTCCTTCCATATTTTTAAGATGTTGCACTGATAAACTCTTTTTAAAAGGAAGCTTTCAAAAATTATATCCAATTATTTTCTTTATACCATTGAATGGTTTCATTTAAACCGGTTGCTAAAAAATAAGTGGGTTCAATTGCTAAATCATGCCAAACAGCATCACTGTTACAAAGCCAGTTGGTGCTGCTTATTTCATTTATTTTTTCAGTAGTTAAAAAAGGCGATTTTCGAAATAGCGAATACAACAATTCAATAGTGAATGCAATTGCTTGTATAAAAAAAGATGGAATTTTTATTTTTACTGTTTTTTTGTTCAGCATTGTTTTTATGTATTGTCCTAATTCTTCTTTGTTATAACTCCTTCCATCTGAAACGATGTATGATTTATGTATCAAAGCCGAACTACATGCTTCTATAACTACGTTTGCCAAATCTTTTACATAAATTAAAGAAATCATCTGCTTATTTAAACCAATGTATGGTTCAATGCCTTTGTTTATTAATTGAATAAATTGCAAAAAATCTTTATCTCTTGGGCCATACACTGCAGTGGGATTAATAATGATATAGGGAAAGTTTTGAAATGATTGCAAATATTTTTCTGCAGCTAATTTACTTTTTCCATAAGCAGTAATGGGATTTTGTAAATGATTAATATTAATTGGAGTAAAATTTTTATTACCCGGTCCGTAAGCAGCTAAGGAACTTATTAGAACAAATTTTTTTATTGGCATATTCAGTTCAACAAATACATCAATTATGTTTTTAGTACACTCAAAATTGATTGAAAAAAAATCTGTTTTTTTTCTTGCCTGTGTAATGCCGGCATTATGAATAATGTAATTGAAATTTCCGTTTTGTTCGCTAAAGTTTTTAATTGAATGAAGTAAACTTTCTTTCGATGAAAGATTTAATTCTATAAAATGTATATTAGGCTGTTGCAAGTAAGCTCTGCTACTGGTTTTTCTAATACCTGCATAAACTTCAAATCCTTGTTGTAAGGCTGTTTCTACTAAAAAACTACCTATAAATCCGCTGGCTCCGGTAATTAAAATTTTTTCTTTCATTTGTTACAAATGTTTTATGTAACATCTGCGTCGTTTATGTTGTGTGGCATCAAAATGTTTCCAAATAGTTTGCACTTTCGTATTGTTTTCTAACTCAATGTTTGTTTCAGCAAATTCAATTCCACGTTGGATATAGGCTTTTCCAATTTCCCTAATAAAGATGGCATTTACACCTTTTCCTTGTAAATCTTTTCTAACTGCAACCATTAAAAAATCGGCTACTTTAGGTTTATTAAGTGCTTTTAATAAATGAATAAATCCGAAAGGTAATAAAGATCCATTGCATTTTTGTAATGCATGAGATAGTGATGGCATTGTTATACCAAATGCAACCAAGTTATTGTCTTTATCAACTACCAACGATACAAAGTCGGTTTTCATAAATCCAAAATAAGCTTTTGTGTAATAGTCAATTTGTTTAGCAGTTAATTCAGTAACACCATATAAATGTGCATAAGCATTATTAATTAAATCGAATATAGGTTTTGCATACGGTAAAATCTCTTTAGGTTTTTTTGCTTTAATAACGTGCAAATTATATCTGCGTTCAACAATTGAAGCAATTTTAATTAAGCCTTCGGGGAGTTGTTTGGGAATTTTTATTTTGTATTCTACCCAATCAGTATCTTTTTGGTATCCATTATTTTCGATAAATTTTTTATAATACGGATAACTAAATAAAGTGGCCATTGTACTTAATTGGTCATATCCTTCAATTAATAATCCTTCATGGTCTAAATCGGTAAAACCAAGTGGACCATGTACTGCAGTCATACCTTTTGATTTTGCCCAAGTTTCTACTTGTTGTAATAATGCAGTTGCAATTGCTTCGTCTTCTTCAAAATCAATCCATCCAAAACGAGCATATTTATTGTGCCATTTGTCAATATATGCGTTATTAATAATACCGGCAATTCTGCCTACTACTTTATCATTTTTGTAAGCCAGCCAATAGGTAGCTTCGCAAAACTCAAACGCCGGATTTTTGTTTTTATCTAATGTAGCTTTTTCATCAAACTTTAATGGTGGCACATAATATTTATGGTCTTTGTATAAGCGATAAGGTAAATTTAAGAAGGCATTCAACTCTTTTTTTGTGGTTACTTCTTTTATAGTGATACTCATTGTAATGGTATTAAATGATGTTTAGTTTTTTAGCAACGCCATATATTTTTTCCACCGCATGTTCAATTTGATTTTTTGTATGAGTTGCCATTAAACTAAATCGGATAAGTGTATTTGTTTTAGCAACAGCAGGAGAAGTAATAGGGTTGACGAAAATGCCTTCATCTAATAATATCTTCGATAATTGAAATGTTTTTAAATCGTCTCTTACATAAATAGGAATAATTGGTGTGCAAGAAATACCCGTATCGAAGCCTAAACGTTTTAATTCGTTTAAAGCATAGTATGTGTTATCCCAAAGTTTTTCAATTCTTTCAGGTTCTTGTTTTATTATTTTAAGTGCTGCTAAAACACTGGCAGTTGCGGCGGGCGATATGCTGGCACTAAAAATTAAAGATCTTGCATGATGTTTTAAAAATTCTATTGTTGCTTTATCGGCAGCAATAAAACCGCCAATAGAAGCTAAAGATTTACTGAATGTGCCCATAATTAAATCGGTTTTTTCAGTAACACTAAAATGGTTGGGCGAGCCTTTGCCATAATCACCTAATACACCTAAAGCGTGTGCATCATCTACCATTACAGCGGCATCATACTTATCGGCAAGAGCCACTATTTCATCTAATTTGGTAATATCTCCATCCATACTAAAAATACCTTCCGTAACAATTAGTTTAATTTTAGTGGCATCGCAGGATTGTAAAATTTTTTCGAGCGAAGGCATATCATTGTGCTTGTATTTATAGGTTTTTGCAAATGATAATCTTGAACCTTCTATTATAGATGCATGGCTTAATTCATCTAAAATTAAATAATCACTTCTGCCTAATAAAGCCGGAATAACGCCAAAGTTTACTTGAAATCCGGTACTAAAAACTAATGCAGCTTCCTTACCTACAAAATCTGCTAATTGTTCTTCTAATTCAAGATGAATATCTAATGTGCCATTTAAAAAACGTGAGCCGGCACAACCACAGCCATATTTATTGATGGCATTAATAGAGGCTTTTTTTATTTCGGGATGATTGGTTAAACCCAAGTAACTATTCGATCCGAACATTATAACCTTTTTATTATTGATAACTACTTCTGTATCTTGATCGGATTCAATAACTCGAAAGTAAGGATACAAGCCTCTTCTTTTTATTTCTTCCGGTTTGGTATATCCTGAAACTTTTTTGTGTAGTAATCCGGAAGTACACACCGAATTTAGCTGTTGCGATACATCCATTAGTAATTGTTTTAATGAAGTTACTGGTTTAAATAGGAAAGTTAAAAAATGAACTAATAAGAAGCAATATTTTTACTGCTTTTATTGAATAAAATATTTTAGAAGAAGAGAAGCTGTTTGAGTTAAATTAGAAAAAAGTTGTAAAGTTTTTGATGAATAGACAAAAGAAGGAAATCGGTCGTTAAAGAGTTAATGACAAAAAAAACAAATTTTCAACCGACTTCCAGTGGCAAATTTTAGAAAGTTTATTGACAAAACAAAGAAAACCTAAATGGGATTTAAGAAATGTATGGGAAGCCATTTGTTATGTAAGCAAAACAGGTTGTCAATGGCGAATGCTTCCTGAGAATTATCCGCCATGGCAAACCGTGTACTGGTATTTTAGGAAATGGACAATGGATGGCACTATTGAAATAGCCCATCAGGAAATTAGAAAAGCTGTTCGTAAACAAGCAGGGAAAAATGAATATTGCAGCATCGGTATTATAGATAGCAGCAGTGTTAGAATGAATGCTACAAGTGGTCACAGTAAAGGATTTGATGGCAATAAAAAGATAAAGGGAATGAAACGTCATCCGATAGTTGATAGCTTGGGACTAATTATAAATGTAGTAACACAGGCGGCAAATATTCACGATAGTGTTGGAGCAAAACAAGTGTTTGAAAAAGTGCTTGAATCAAAATATGATGAACCTAATTTGCAACACATATTTGCTGATTCGGGTTATAGGGGAAATCTAAAAAGATGGGTTCAAAAGAAATTGAATATGAGCTTAACCATTGTTAAAAGAACTGATACAACCAAAGATTGGAAAATACAACCCAAACGATGGATTGTTGAAAGAACTTTTGCAT
>DAHXOT010000015.1 GCA_027364735.1 Hydrotalea sp.
ACCGTCAAGTGATAACTCTCCTAAAAACAAAGTGTCATTCAATAAGCCATTATCAACTTGTTCGCAGGCAGATAAAATGCCTATCGCAATCGGGAGATCGAAGGCACTTCCTTCTTTCTTTACATCGGCAGGTGCTAAATTTATCGTAATCTTTCGCGGCGGAAAGTCCAATGTGCTGTTTTTAATTGCCGCAGTAACCCGCTCCCTGCTTTCTTTCACCGCATTGTCAGGGAGTCCTACAATGACGAATGAAGGAATTTGTTTTTCAACATGTGTTTCTACTTCAACGCGGTACGCCTCAACACCCATCGTCGCGCTGGAATATAACTTCGAGAGCACTTCTCCCTCTCATGTTCGTTGGTATAAGGAAAATGCTTTTCAGGTTCAATGAAAGATAATCAATTTCACCTACTTTGAAAACTGAGAAAAATACATTCCCAAAGAAAAACCAGCTAAGGCTTAAAAAGAATCAATTATAAATCTCTTGAAATTCATTTAGAAGATTATTTCGAATTAACACCAATGAAAACATTTAAAAATAAACTTCGGTTGTAAAGATTAGGAAAGTCACTTGTTCCAATGCGAGGGTCAATATTTCCACCTATTCTATCTTTTTGGGTTTTAATAGGAAGAAGAACAAAGCCCATATCTATACCTAATATAATTTCCTTGTTCACATTTATAGGAATTGAGTATTCTCCTTTTAATCCGAATTTAACAAGAAATTTTCTTGATTGGATTTCTTGTGTATCAGTCTTCTTTCTTAAAAATTCGTCCCAAGATATTTCTTGTAATGAATTTGGTTTTATACTTATATAATCTTCGTTTATACCAATACCTAAATATGAAAACAACAGTAAATCATTCTCCCTATATATAGGATAACCTAAACTGAAAGAAACTTGAATAAACCCGAACTTTGCAGAAAGCGAATCTCCCGATTGATAGGGCGATACAAGTAAGTTAGAATACGCTGAAATAATAAAGATTAAATTTTTTCTTAAATATGCTTGATAAGAGAGACCATATAGAAATGTATAATCTCTAATTTGGCCGATGCCTTTCTTTTTGAGAGATTCATTTAAGTCATTAAAATTCCCGAATGATTGTATACCAGTAACGATATCTAATAATCTTGAACTTCTCAAACTATCTGGCTCAGCTAACAGCATCTTGTTATACATTATGAAAAAGAGAACGCACATGATGCTTAAAAGAAGACTTTTTTTTATCATATATCCATCTCAATAAAATTAATTTAGAATCATTAAAAAAAATAGTGGTATTGATATGAAAAGAGCATTTGATAAAACTATTGCGAATGTTATTAGCAAAAGTATTTTATAATTAGATGTACCACTCAGATAATTTGAGAATAAGTTATAAGCACATATAACTCCCCAGATAAGGAATATATCTATTCTCCCCAGGAAAGAACTAATAAACAAATTGTTGATATGAACAATCTCAAGATCACTTAGAGCAAAAGAAGTCAATGGTTTAAAGTCGTTATTAAGATTTATAAAATATTTTAATATTGTTGCTAATGCCTCTATAACATAGCGAAATATTATTGTCGAAAACGAAATGTAAGTGAGATTAACAGTGTTAATAAAACGAGTTGAATTGCTCACTAATAATTTTAGGATTGAATGAATAACAACAGCGTAAATAAAATACTGTATCGGGTGCTTGAGTAATAATGAAATATACTTAATAAATAAAAAACTGCTGGGGCTTCCAAAAATTGAAACATCTAATTTTGACCCCAAAATATATTCGATTAAACAAAAGAGATATATAGTAACTAAATATAAAGTGCCCACAAAAACTAAATAGTTAGAATCAACTATTAACTTGCTATATTTTTTAGGTAAAAAATAAAATTTTATAATATTTACAAAATTACCCATATTCTTTTTATAATTTTAATATTGCCAACATTAAATAAAAATTCTCTTTTTTAAATGATAAAATTATTTTTTCTCCACTTGTAAGTTGCCACTGGGTAATATGCATACCCATTGCCGAATCTTCTTTATAATTATTGCCAAAAAGTTCAATTGATTTCAATTTTAAATATGAATAAAGTTTTTCAAAATTGGATTCATCTTTAACGGAGCCAATTGATTTACCAATTAACTTTTTATCTGCAGAAAATAACATAGCAATTTTTACCGGAAACGATTCAAGAGTATCTTGAAAACTAAGCCCCTTGAATTGCAAGATCTTTTCTTCGTTCAATATTTTTCCTGTGAATAAAGATTGGATTTCAGAATAAGATTTATCCCATTTGATATCTAAAATTTTCTTTAGTGTTGTTTGACAAAATGTATTCTGTAAAAAAGGGATAATAAATAAAAGAACAATGATTTTAGGACGCATAATGTACCTCATACAAAGATTTTAATGAATTAATAAAGCTACCCTTATTATTAATTTTGATTAATTACTTAATTGCAATTATGAAATGTTAAAATACAACGATTTATGAATTACCCAAAAATTGAACATATTGCATAGTAAGCTAAACATCCGGCGGTACCGACAGGATCACCAGGGCCTACCACAATAAGACATATGGCTAATAAAGCTTCACAAGTTAGTTCACCTGCAGCTTTAATTGTTGAACTTGAAAAAAGAAGAGAAATAGACGCTAGTGTTATAATAGTTTTTTTTCATAATAACTCCTCAATTAATATTGTGAGTATAATAACGGTAGCTTATGTTTATTGATTTTTTGATTTTATTATTGTAAGAAACTGTACCAATGCAATTTCCCGAATTATAGAACAATCTTTGTCGATATTTACAATAAATGGTACATACTTTATTTTTAATATATTATTTTTATAAATACTCCATGCTTCTTTATTTTTCTTTAAGGATTTGTCCAAACAAATTTTGAGGACTTTATTATTTCCGGAAATTAAAGGAATAATTTTTTCACAGGTAACAATCATCCGAATAAAAAAATAAATATTCTTTTCCTTGTGATACTTCACCTAATCTCACAATCATATTCTTACCATTGATTAATTCAATATCACTTATATCTATTCCTTCATTTTTAATAAAGAATAAGTATGAAATTATTATTATAAGAAAAAAATTATTACAAGAAGAATGGAGTACAAATATCTCGCTATTATGTATTGCTTATTTTTTTAGGGGGGGACGTATTAGAAAACATTTATAATTTCCTCACACGGTCTACTCTCGAGTTGAATTACAAATGCAATATATTTATTAAAATTAAATAATCAAATATTATTCTAACTTAAATTGACAAGCATTATTCAATGAAAATAATAGGGTATAAGAATTTCTTTTAACTAAAACAGAATTTAGGAAGAAAATACATTATAAATTTTTTAAGCGTATGAAATAACTGCAGCTAAACTTT
>DAHXOT010000016.1 GCA_027364735.1 Hydrotalea sp.
ATATTGCCACCGATGCATCCATGTTACCTTGGCGTAAAGAAGCGTTAAAAAGAGGGTATCATTCCTCCATTTCATTACCCTTAATGGTAGAGAAAAAAGTAATTGGTGTTTATACTGCCTACTCCGATACCGCTAATTTATTTACCGAAGAAGAAGTAGAACTTTTAAAAAGAATTGCCGATAATATTAATTATGCACTTACTGCCATAGAAATTAATAACGAAAAAGCTGCTGCCGAAAACCAATTAATAAAAATTTCGCAAGCAATAGAACAAAGTTCGGCATCGGTAGTAATTACCGATATTAATGGCAGTATAGAATATGTAAACCCTGCATTTACAGCTACCACCGGTTATAGCTTTGCCGAGGCAATGGGCAAAAACCCAAGAATTTTAAAATCGGGGTTAAACAGTAAAGAAACCTACCAACAAATGTGGGGCAATTTAGTGCAACAAAAAGAGTGGGAAGGCGAAATATGGAACAAGAAAAAAAATGGTGAAATTTATTGCGAAAGAGTCATCATTTCACCCATAAAAAATAAAACCGGTCAAACTACCAATTATGTTGCCGTAAAAGAAAATATTACCCAACAAAAACAGTTAGAAGAAGAAGAAAAAAAATTAGTAACCATCATCGAAAATTCGCCGGTGGCTGTTTCTATAGTTAACCTTAAAAGAGATTTTATTTATTTAAACAATGCCGGCAGAGCTTTATTAGAAATTGGTGAAGAAGAAGATATTACTACCTTAAGCGTAAACAATTTTAGAACCGAAGAAAATGCAAGAATAACCAAGGAATTAATTAATCCTGCTTTATTGCAACACGGAAAATGGGTGGGCGAAAACAGTTATTTAAGCCGAAGCGGAAAGCTAATTGATGTAAAACAAATAATGATTGTTTCGAAAAAAGATGAGGCAGGTTTGCCGTTAGAAATTTCGGTAATGTCGGTAGATATTTCGGAGAATAAGAAAAATGAAAAAGAATTACAACTATTAAATAGCGAATTAAGAACCCTATCGCAACACTTACAAGAAATAAGTGAAATAGAAAAAAAGCAAATTGCCAGAGAAATACATGATGAGTTGGGGCAAGATTTAACCGCTATGAAATTTGATATATCGTGGTTAAAAAAACATATTACAACCGATAGAGAAAAATTAGAAGATAAGGTAGATGAACTAATGAAAACCATTACCAACACAATGGCATCTGTACGCCGAATACATACTTCCATTCACCCCGCAATGTTAGATGAATTAGGATTACACACTACGGTAGATTGGTTATTGGCTTCCATTAGAAAAACAACCGAATTATCTATTGCATTCGACTCGAATTTAACGCCTAACCAACCCGATAAAATAAAAAGTTTGGCATTGTACCGCGTAATACAAGAAAGTTTAACCAATGTTATGCGGTATGCACAAGCAAGCCATGTTACCATAAAACTTACCCAACAAAACAATATGATTACTTTAGAAATAAAAGATGATGGCTGCGGATTTGATATTGATACCATTGATACTACCTTACACCATGGCTTATTGGGAATTAGAGAAAGAATATATGCCATTAATGGGTCAACCAATATAAAATCGGTAATTGGAAAAGGAACCACTACTACCATTACAGTAGCTCTATAAGAAAAAAATAACCGAAGTGCCCAAGGCCGGATTCGAACCGGCATGTTTTTTCAAACGCTGCGACCTGAACACAGTGCGTCTACCAATTTCGCCACTTGGGCATTCTAACAACAAAACTATTTATTATACCACCAACAAACTACATCCGCGAATATCGCAATTATCTAATCTTCCCCACACTTCAAAACTACCATCTTCATATACTACGCCAATATCATCGGTAGCAATAAAAGAACAACTATACAAGTTGGCCAAATCAATAATATTTAATACGCCTTTACCCGAAAGTTTAACCGAAAAAGGATCTTCTTCATCTCGTACCAACACTTTCATCCAAGGCGGACAAACAAATTTACCATCTCCAACAGAATAAGCTTGCGATAACAATTCCGTCATTCCATATTCCGAATGAATTTTAGGTACACCCAAATTATTTTTCAGCATAGCATGTACTTCCAATCTGGTTAGTTCATTTCTTCTACCTTTCATACCGCCGGTTTCCATTACAATGGTATGTTGTAATTGCATATTAAATTGTTCGGCAAAATCGAGTAAACCAAAAGTTACACCAATTAATAAAGTTTTTTGTTGTGCTTTTTCAAGCTCCAGTAAAGTAGAATGCAATTTGCTGAAATTGTATAAATAAAATCCGCTTGATGCATGATGCGAACGATGAATAAGTTCATTCACCATCCAAACCAAAGAAGAATTTTCTCGTTCTAAATACGAAGGCAATAAACCAATAATACACCAATCTTTTATACTGCCATAAACCATTTCGAATGCTGTAATAAAACTTTCTGTGTAAATAGAAATATCTTTTACCAAATGCTTACTGTTAATGGTATTGGTGGTGCCGCTACTTTCAAAAATTTGTTGTGGCTGAAACAGCGTTGATGTTACAGTATGGCTCTTAAAAAAAGAGATAGGCAAAAAAGGAAATTCTTGCATTTGGCTATGCCTAACATTGGGCAATAAATTACACCATTGTTTAAAAACCAAATTGTTTTGATATTGAAATTGAAAAATATCAAAAGCAGTTTGATAAAACGTTTCTTTCGAAACTGAGAAAATATTGTTAACAAATGCCTGTTTCACTATAAGCTGTTAAAATGAATTAATTACATTTGAAAAGAATTACTTTACAATGAAAGCAAAAATATTGATAGTATTAATTGGAATAATTATTATTACTGCTTGCAATAAAGATAAATATACCGATGCACCACAAATTTCATTAAAAAGCGTAAACACAACAGTACTTTACCCCAATAACGTACTTACTTTTGATATTACTGTAACCGATAAACAAGGAGATGTGCAAGATACTATTTGGGTGCAAAAAATTACAGCCAATTGCTCCTTAAGCGATTTTACACAATCATATCCTGTGCCTTATTTCAATCCAACAAAAAATTTTAAAGGTATTTTTGAGTTATCGTATGCGTACGGCATTGGAGCTAACTATCCTCCTATTAAAGAGCCATCTTGTTTTAGGCAAAACGATACTTGTGTGTTTAAGTTTTGGATGAAGGATTTAGCCAATCATCAAAGCGATACCATCACTACACCCACTATCATATTAATACATAGATAACATTGCTGCGTAATTTTGGATTATTTATTTTTTTCGGAAATTATTTTTATGGTATTTGTACCGTAATGCTATCTATTGAATCGAGTGTACAACAATTTTTTCCGCTTAATTCTTTGGCTTATTATATAGCCTTATTTGCAGCAGCAATTATTTATTATACCAAAGCCTATATTTCAGAAACAACACCTAACCCGCACAACAAGCGATCGGTATGGTATTTACAGCATAAAAAAACAATGATTGCCTCGCAACTTATATTAACCATACTATTAATTGTAAGTGTTGCCATTATTGCCAAAAATATTTGGCTTCATATACTATCAATGCCTTGGTATCATTGGCTGTTACTATTTATTTTTCCGTTGATTGCTTTATTGTATTATGGCATTATTTTACCCAATCATCACTTATATAATTTACGAAAAACAGGTTGGCTAAAACCATTTGTAATTGGTTTTGTTTGGGCGGGAGTGGTGAGTATTTATCCCATTCTGTTTCATTATATCAGCATAAATAAAGCTTACCAATTTAGTGTTTTTGGTATGGTATTATTTATTAAGAATGTAATGTTTATTGCCGTGTTGTGTATTATGTTCGATATTAAAGATTATGCATCCGATTATAATCTGCAATTAAAAACCTTTGTAGTGAGAGTAGGTTTACGAAAAACTATTTTTAATATCATGCTACCCTTATGTGCCATTGGTTTTGGAACATTTTTAACTTACACTATTAGTCATCATTTTCCCATTTTACGAATAAGCATCAATGCCATTCCTTTTATATTGTTAATAATTGTAGCCTATTCAATGCACCAACGTAAGTCAATTCTCTATTATCTTGCAATTATTGATGGATTAATGTTAGTAAAAGCCATTAGTGGTATTATAGGTTCAACATTTATAAAATAAGTGAATATGTCAAAAGAAAAAAAAGTAAAAGCAAAAAGCAAATCTGTTTTAACCGATGCATCTTATGCATTTTTAAAAAAGTATATTAATACGGCTTCGCCGGTTGGATTTGAAAGTAGCGGACAAAAAGTTTGGTTAGATTATATACAACCATTAGTGGATACCACATTTGTTGATCCGTATGGAACAGCAGTAGGCATTATTAACCCTACTGCAAGTTTTAAAGTAGTAATTGAAGCACATGCCGATGAAATAAGTTGGTTTGTAAATTATATCAACGAACAAGGATTAATTTATTTAAAAAGAAATGGTGGCGTAGATCATCAAATTGCACCGGCTAAAAGAGTACTTATTCATGGTAAAAAAGGCGTGGTTAAAGCTGTATTTGGCTGGCCTGCAATTCATACGAGATTAAGTAATCCCGATGCAAAAGAACCCACACCCAAAGTAGATATTTTATTTTTAGATTGTGGTGCCCGAAATAAAAAAGAAGTAGAAGCATTAGGTATTCACATTGGTGCTGTGGTTACTTATGAAGAAGGTTTTGATGAATTGGCCTACGATTATTTAATTGGCAGAGCTTTCGATAATCGTATTGGCGGATTTATGATAGCCGAAGTTGCCCGATTATTAAAAGAAAATAATAAAAAATTACCTTTTGGTTTATATGTAGTAAATGCAGTACAAGAAGAAATAGGTTTAAGAGGTGCAGAAATGATTGCTCGTAGAATTAAACCCGACATTGCTATTATTACCGATGTTACCCACGATACACAAACACCCATGATTAATAAAGCTATTGAAGGCGATGTAGCTTGTGGCAAAGGACCATCACCTACCTACGGACCAGCAGTACACAATAAACTATTGACATTTGTTGAATCGGTTGCAGAGAAGAAAAAAATTTCTTTACAAATGAGAACTGTTAGCAGAAGTACCGGAACCGATACCGATAGCTTTGCTTATGCCAACGAAGGTTGCCCAAGTGTATTAATTTCTATTCCACTACGTTATATGCACACTACCGTAGAAATGATTCACAAAAAAGATATTGAAGATACCATTGTATTAATGTATGAAACATTATTGGCCTTAACTCCAAAAACCAATTTAAGTTATTTATAATAGTTAGTTCTATTGTGCCGCCCAACTTATACTAAAGCATTGTATAATATTTCAACCGTATGCAATGCTTTTTTATGAGTGCCATCTTTTATTTGGTGGCGGCAACTTGTTCCAGGTGCTGCAATAATAGTAGTTTCGGCTTGCTTACGAATGGTTGGAAATAATACCAACTCGCCTATTTGCATAGAAATATCGTAATGCTCTTTTTCGTATCCAAATGATCCGGCCATTCCACAACAACCGGATGGAATTGTTTTTACTGTATAATTTTCGGGTAATGACAATATCGTAACCGAATCGGTTAAGGAGCCAACCGACTTTTGCTGGCAATGGCCATGCAGTTGTATGGTGGCATTTTTTGTGGTGAACTGTTCTTTCGTAATATTTCCTTTCTCTATTTCTCGTGCAATAAATTCATCAATAAATAAAGCATTTTTAGCAAGTAGTTTTGCCGCATGCAAGTTTTCATCAGAAGCCAAATCGGGGTATTCATCTCTAAACGTTAAAATAGCCGATGGTTCAATACCAATTAATGGTGTTTCTTCAGAAATAATATCTTTTAGTAATACAATATTTTTATTGGCAATTTTTTGAGCATGCCTAATCAATCCTTTCGATAACCAAGCTCTGCCACTTTCTTCATGCTGTGGTATTTCAACTGCATACCCTAATTTTTCAAGTAGTTTAATAGCTGTAATACCAATAGATGCATCATTGTAATTAGTAAATTCATCGCAAAAAAGATATACTTTTCTATTACCAATTGCTGATTGCCGATTGCTGATTTTATTTTTCTCAAACCATTTTGCTAATGTAACCTTAGATAAGGTTGGCATAGAACGTTTCGCTGCAAAACCAACCATTTTTTTTATTACAGCACTTGTAAAAGCATTCGTCATAAAAAAGTTATACACCGAAGGAAGTACTGAAGCAATTTTTGCACTTGTTGCAAAATTGGCAATTAATTTAGCACGAAAAGGCACACCGTTAGCATCATAATAATGTTGTAAAAACTCGGCTTTTAATTTAGCCATATCCACATTACTTGGGCATTCACTTTTACATGCTTTACAACTCAAACACAAACTCATTACATCATAAATTTCTTGATGATCGTAGCGATTTATTTTTGTTGAATGCGTTAAAAATTCGCGTAAAATATTGGCCCTTGCTCGGGTAGTATCTTTTTCGTTACGCGTTGCCATAAAAGATGGGCACATTGTTCCGCCCGAAAGATGTGTTTTTCTACAATCACCCGATCCATTGCATTGTTCTGCGTGTTGCAAAATATTTTGATGATGAAATCGAAATATAGTGATGAACTCCGGCGTAAATTGACCGGGTTCATAACGCAACATTGTATCCATTGGCGGTGTATCTACAATTTTATTTGGATTGAAGATATTTGAAGGATCAAATGCACGTTTTACTTGTTGTAATAAATGATAATTTTTCTCTCCCACCATTTGCTTAATAAATTCACCACGCAATCTGCCATCACCATGTTCGCCACTTAAAGAGCCTTGATATTTTTTTACCAATACTGCCACTTCTTCCGCAATAGTTCTAAATAATTGATTGCCTTCTTTTGATTTTAGGTTAATGATTGGCCGTAAATGAATTTCGCCCGAACCAGCATGAGCATAATGCACAGAATACAATCCATATTGTTTTAATATTACATTAAACTCTCTAATAAATTCGGGTAAATCGTTTACATCTACCGCAGTATCTTCAATTACAGCAACTGCTTTTTCGTCGCCGGGAAGATTACCCAATAAACCCAATCCTGCTTTACGCAATGCCCATATTTTTTTACTATCTGCCCCAAATAATACAGGAAAATGATAGCCCAAATTAGCAGCACGCATGTCGGCTTCTACTTGTGCTGTTATCTGCAAAATTTCTTCTTTTGTTTCTTTAGCAAATTCTAAAACAAGAATAGCACCCGGATCGCCTTTCACAAAAAACCTATTTTTACTTTGCTCTATATTATTTTTAGTACAATCCAAAATATAATGGTCAATTAATTCGCTGGCACTTGGCTTATATTTTAAACCGATTAGGTTAGCATGTAACGATTCGTCAATAGAATTAAAATGCACACATAATAATCCTACTTCTTTAGGTGGCAATGCCACCACATTTAATTTAATTTCTGTAATAAAAGCCAAAGTACCTTCGGAGCCGGCAATAAGTTTACAAAAATTAAAGTCTTCTGCACCCGCAGTAAAAGGAGCAGTATCTACCAATAAATCAATAGCATAGCCTGTATTTCTACGTTCCACTGTTTTTTTAGGAAATTCTTTATTTATTTCAATTTGATTATCATAATTACTTAAAAGGCTGCGAATGGTTGTATAAATACTTCCTTCTAAATTATTTAACGAACATTTTTCATGAAATTCATCAATAGATATTGCTTTAAAAACAGCTTCGCTTCCATCGCTTAATAATGTTTTTACTTCTAATAAATGTTCCCGGGTACTTCGGTATATAACCGAGTTAGAACCACAAGAATTATTGCCTACCATACCTCCTATCATAGCTCTATTAGCGGTTGATGTTTCGGGACCAAAAAATAATCCATACGGTTTTAAAAACATATTCAATTCATCGCGAATAACGCCCGGCTGTACACGAACCCATTTTTCCTTTTCATTTAATTCTATAATTTTTGTAAAATGCTTCGATACATCTACAACAATCCCTTTGCCAACAACTTGTCCGGCTAAAGATGTTCCGGCAGTTCTTGGAATAAGTGAAGTATTATTTTTTTTGGCAAAAGCAATTAGTTTTTTTAAATCGTTATCAGATGCAGGAATAGCAACCGCTAAAGGCATTTCTCTATAAGCCGATGCATCGGTAGCATACAAAGTTCTGATGGTTGTATCGAAAAAAAGATCTCCTTCTAATTCGGTAGAAAGCTGCTGCAATAACACATTCATCTATTTTCTAATTAAGCATTAATGATTAAGAAGTTACAAAAATAACTGTTTAAAAATAAAGTAGCATTTAGAGCTTTTGTTACCAACTTTAGTGCGAATAGCAACATTTATTTTAAGTAGATTTTTCGGTCATTCCGACCTCGAAATGACGGAATATTTTCATCGTCCTCTCGAACAAAGCGAAGCGTCATTTCGAACGAAGTGAGAAATCCGCCAAAAGAAAAACCTGCAACATTTATTTCAAACAGATTTCTCGTTTCGATTCTCTACACTCGAAATGACGGAAGGAAGTGCCAACCTCGAAATGACGAAGCATTTTCATTTCTCCTCTCACTATTCACCTTTCATATTTATTCCTTTTTCTTATGTTTGCTTTTATGAGTGAGAAAGAAGCATCCATAAAAATTGCAGTTTTAGATTTGTACCAAGGCCACGAAAACCAAGGCATGCGATGCATTCGAGAAATTATACATCAATGGAGTGAGCTCAATAATTATAGTATAATTTTTGATGAATTTGATGTTCGGCAAAAATTACAATTACCCGATTTAAGTTACGATACATTTATTGCATCGGGTGGCCCGGGTTCTCCAATAGAAACCGAAGGTGAAGAATGGGATAATTTATTTATGCAATGGATAGAAAATGTAAATAATTACAATAACAACGATACTAATGCAACTAAAAAGCAGGTGTTTTTTATTTGCCATAGTTTTCAATTAGCCTGTAGATATTTTAAAATAGCCACTGTATGTAAAAGAAAGTCTACTTCATTTGGTGTTTTTCCGGTACACATGCTAAAAGATGGAAAAAATGAATTGGCTTTTGAAGGTTTAAATGATCCATTTTATGTAGTTGATAGTAGAGACTTTCAAGTGATTGAGCCCAACCATCATGCAATAAAAAAAATGGGTGGAAAAATTTTGGCTATTGAAAAAGAAAGACCACATGTGCCTTACGAAAGAGCCATTATGGCTTTACGATTTAATCAATATTTCATCGGCACACAATTTCATCCGGAAGCCGATGCCATAGGCATGAGTATGTATTTACAACGTTCAGATAAAAAAGAACATGTAATTAAAAATTATGGCGAAGAAAAATGGAAAAGCATGGTAGAACAATTGCAAGACCCCGATAAAATAATGCTTACCTATAGCAAAATTTTATCTAACTTTCTTAACTACAGTATTAAAAACGTACTATAAAAAATATAGTTATTAAGTATGGTAAAAACTTACAGAGAACAATATAACCAAACATTTACAACAGAAAAATATCGAAATTTTTTATCTAATTTAAACGCTGCGTACCCTAATGCCATTGACTTTAGAGTAGCTGAAACTCCGGTGTTTATTAATAAATATTTTAAAGAAAAAATATTACAAACCTGCGAAAGTATTATTGATATTATTGAGCAAACTAATTTCTTTGCTATTAGTAAAAATGCAGTTCCCAATCAATTAAACGTACCCAACGAAAATAGTTTTTCTCAGTTCATTGTATTCGATTTTGGAATATGCGAAAATGCCGAAGGAGAAATAGAACCGCAATTAATAGAAATGCAAGGATTCCCTACATTATTTGCCTACCAAGTATTGCACAACGAAATAATGCAACAACATTTTAGCATACCCAAAAACTATTCTGCCTACTTCAATGGTTTTACTAAAGAAACTTACTTGCAATTATTACATGAGATTATTGTAGGAGATGCAAGTAACGAAAATGTGGTTTTATTAGAACTTTTTCCGCATCAACAAAAAACAAGAATTGATTTTTATTGTACACAAAAATATGTAGGCATTGCTATTGTTTGTTTAACCGAATTAATAAAAGAAGGTGCTAATTTATTTTATATAAAAGATGGAAACAAAATTCAAATTAAACGCATTTATAACAGAATAATTTTTGATGAATTACAACAACAATCGCAAGACATTCAGGAAAAAGGAAAAATTCTTTTTGAAGAACTAAATGTTGAATGGATTCCTCACCCTAATTGGTTTTATAGAATTAGTAAATACAATTTGCCATTTATCAATAACAAATATGTTCCCGAAACTTTTTTTGTGGATGACTTAAAAGAAATACCCAACAACCTCGAAAATTTTGTTCTAAAACCTTTATTTTCTTTTGCGGGTCAAGGTGTAATTATTGATGTTACTAAAAATGATATTGTTAGTTTAGAAGATAAACAACATTGGATTTTACAACGAAAGGTAAATTATGCCAATATTATTGAAACACCCGATATACCTGCAAAAGCAGAAATAAGAATTTTTTATTTCAGAAAAAATAAACAAGAACGACCAATAGCAGTATTTAATTTAGCAAGACTAAGCAAAGGCAAAATGATTGGTGTAAGATATAATACCAATAAAACCTGGGTTGGTGGTACAATAGCCTACTTCGAAATATAATTTTCACCTCCTTATGAATTAATATTAATAGATTTTTTACCTACCAAAAATATGACTAATGAAATTTATTGTTCTTACTTTTTTATCTATAGCATATTTACAAATAGTAATGGCTCAAGACAATTACGAGATTCAAGTGTATAGCTCTCAAACACAGCCAAAATACAGCACCATTTTTGAGCTTCATAGTAATTTTACATTGAATGGAGAACCTAATATTGTAAAAGGTGTATTACCCAGCAACCATGCATTACACGAAACAATAGAGATTACACAGGGAATAACTGATAATTTTGAAATAGGATATTATTTGTTTACCAATTATACCTCGGGATATGGATATAAAATAATTGGCACCCATATCCGTCCGCGTATAATGGCACCTGCTTACTGGAACTTACCGGTAGGTTTAAGTTTATCTGCCGAAATTGGTTATCAAAACCAAAATTATTCTCCCGATACCTGGAATGTTGAGCTTCGTCCAATTATAGATAAACAATGGGATAAATTATATGCCAGTATTAATCCAACCTTAGGTTTTAGCTTAAAGGGTATAAATAAATCGAGTTTACCTGTTTTTGAGCCTAATATTAAAATATCGTACAGCTTTTTTAAAACAGCAGCTTTAGGAATTGAATACTATGGAGGAATGGGGCAAATCAACGAATTTAATCCCACTCCCGAACAAAGTCATGCATTATTTTTTGTATACGATTTATTAAATAATAATGATTGGGAATTGAATGTGGGTCCGGGCTTTGGCTTAACTAAAGCAACAGATGGATTGGTATTTAAAATATTGGCTGGAAGAAAAATTCAATGGCATCACAAAAAAGCCTGATAAAAAATTATCAGGCTTTTTTAGAATTATCCAATCACTTTATTCTATTCATTTATTCAAACTTCAAATCTAAACCTAACCCTCTTAATTCATGAACTAATACATTAAATGATTCCGGTACTCCTGCACGTGGTATGTTTTCTCCTTTAACAATAGATTCATACGTTTTTGCACGACCAATAATATCATCAGATTTAAGTGTAAGTAATTCTTGCAATATATTAGAAGCACCATAAGCTTCCAATGCCCAAACTTCCATTTCACCAAAACGCTGACCACCAAATTGAGCTTTACCACCCAAGGGTTGTTGTGTAATTAAACTATATGGCCCAATAGAACGAGCATGCATTTTATCATCTACCATGTGGTGAAGTTTAATCATATAAATAACACCCACGGTTGCTTTTTGATGAAAACGTTCGCCGGTTTCACCATCATACAAATAGGTATGACCATTAATAGGAATTTCTGCTTTATTGCATAATTCTTCAATTTCGGCAGTACTTGCACCATCGAAAATGGGGGTTGCAAACTTTAAACCTAATTTTTTACCTGTCCATCCTAAAATAGTTTCATAAATCTGTCCCAAATTCATACGAGAAGGTACTCCTAATGGATTTAATACAATATCAACCGGGGTACCATCTTCCATAAATGGCATATCTTCTGCACGTACAATTTTAGCAACAATACCTTTATTTCCATGGCGACCTGCCATTTTATCTCCTACTTTCAACTTACGTTTAACTGCTAAATATACTTTTGCTAATTTTAATACACCTGCCGGTAACTCATCACCTATAGATATATTAAATTTCTCTCTTTTATATCTTCCTAATTCTTCATTAAACTTAATACTGTAATTATGCAAAAGTGTATTAATGTAATCATCGGTTTCCTTCTCGCTAGTCCATCCTAAAGGATTTACGTTTTGATAATCAATAACAGCTAAATTTTTTGCATTAAACTTAGCACCTTTACCAATTAGTGATTCGCCAAAATTATTGGTTACACCTACAGAAGTTTTATCTTTTAATAAAATTTGTAGTTTACCTAATAATTGTTCTTTAAG
This sequence comes from Hydrotalea sp., assembly GCA_027364735.1. GTDB lineage: Bacteria > Bacteroidota > Bacteroidia > Chitinophagales > Chitinophagaceae > JAKAJX01. The sequence goes on from DAHXOT010000016.1 coordinate 12,561, forward strand.
ATCTTCAACGTTTTGCTGATGAATTTTTTCTACTTTTTCTAATTGTGCTTTTTCGCGAACTTTTGCATTTTTATCTTTCTTAGCACGTTGGAATAATTTTTTATCAATAACAACGCCTTCGGTACCGTTAGGTGCTTTTAATGAAGCATCTTTTGCATCGCCTGCTTTATCTCCAAAAATAGCCCTTAATAATTTTTCTTCCGGAGTTGGGTCTGATTCGCCTTTTGGAGTTATTTTACCAATTAAAATATCTCCTTCTTTAATTGTAGCACCAGTTCTAATGATACCATTTTCATCTAAATCTTTAGTAGCTTCTTCAGATACATTGGGTATATCAGGAGTTAATTCTTCTTCACCCAATTTAGTATCTCTAACTTCTAATTCATATTCATCAATATGAACAGAGGTAAACCAATCTTCACGTACTACTTTTTCATTAATTACAATGGCATCTTCAAAATTATATCCTTTCCAAGGCATGAAAGCAACTTGAAGGTTTCTTCCTAATGCCAATTCACCATCTTTGGTTGCATAACCTTCAGTTAAAAAATCACCTTTCTTAACTGCTTGCCCTTTTTTAACTGAGGGGCGTAAATTAATACTGGTTGATTGGTTGGTTTTAATGAATTTAGTTAATCGATACACTCTTAAATCATCTTCAAAACTTACCAATCTATCTGTATCATTTCTATCGTATCGTACATGAATTTCATTGGCATCAACAAACTCTACAATACCATTGCCATCTGCATGAATTTGAATTCTTGCATCACGTGCAGCTTTACCTTCTAATCCGGTTCCTACAATAGGTACTTGTGGTAAAATTAATGGAACTGCTTGCCGTTGCATGTTAGATCCCATTAATGCACGGTTAGCATCATCATGCTCTAAGAAAGGAATTAATGAAGCACTTAATCCAACAATTTGGTTGGGGGCAACATCCATATATTCCACTTCTGATTTATCTAAAATTGGGAAATCGCCGGTTTGACGGGATACTACTCTATCTTCCGCAAACTCGCCATTTTCTTTTAATGGTGAATTACTTTGGGCAATTTTAGCAGTATCTTCTTCTTCAGCACTTAAAAAGGTTAATTCCTTCATATCTACTTTGCCATCTATTACCTTTCTGTAGGGTGTTTCAATAAAACCCATATCATTGATAGAAGCATGAACACAAAGTGTAGAAATTAATCCAATATTGGGTCCTTCCGGAGTTTCAATAGTACACAAACGACCATAATGTGAGTAGTGCACATCTCGAACTTCAAATCCGGCTCTTTCTCTACTTAATCCACCAGGCCCTAATGCAGAAATACGGCGTTTATGTGTAATTTCTGATAATGGGTTTGTTTGATCTAAGAACTGAGATAATTGAGAAGTTCCAAAGAAAGAATTAATTACAGAAGATAATGTTCTTGCATTAATCAAATCTACTGGTGTAAATACTTCATTATCGCGAACGTTCATTCTTTCACGAATAGTACGTGCCATACGAGCTAAGCCTACACCAAATTGTGCGTATAGTTGTTCTCCTACGGTTCTTACGCGACGATTGCTTAAATGGTCAATATCATCAATTTCTGCTTTAGCATTGGTTAACCGTACCAAGTATTTGATGATTTCTATAATATCTTGCTTGGTTAATACTTTTTTCTCTAGAGGATAATCTAAGCCTAGTTTACGATTGATTTTGTATCTACCAACTTCTCCTAAATCGTAACGTTTATCTGAGAAGAATAATTTATCAATAATTCCACGAGCAGTTTCGTTATCAGGAGCATCGGCACCACGTAATTGACGATAAATATGTTGTACCGCTTCTAATTCGCTGTTAGAAGTATCTTTATTTAAAGTATTGTAAATGATAGCATAATCGCCACCTACATCTTCTTTTTGTATAAATACGCTTTTAACGCCTAATTCTATAATTTGTTCAATTGCATCTTCATCTAAAATAGTATCGCGTTCCATCACGATTTCGTTACGCTCAATAGATACTACTTCACCGGTATCTTCATCTACAAAATCTTCAACCCATGTTCTTAATACACGTGCAGCTAATTTTCTGCCTATTTGATTGGCTAATGTTTTTTTATCGGCTTTTACCTCATCGGCCATACCAAATAATTCCAAAATATCTTTATCTGTTTCAAAACCTATAGAACGTAATAAAGTGGTTACAGGGAATTTTTTCTTACGATCAATGTATGCATACATTACATTGTTAATGTCGGTTGCAAATTCCATCCATGCACCTTTAAAAGGAATTACACGTGCAGAATAAATTTTTGTTCCGTTGGGATGTATGGATTGACCAAAGAATACACCCGGTGAACGATGCAATTGAGATACCACTACGCGTTCTGCTCCATTTATTACAAATGTGCCGCGTGGTGTCATATATGGAATATTTCCCAAAAAAACATCTTGTACAATTGTCTGAAAATCCACGTGCTCTTCATCATTACAACTTAATCGCAATTTTGCTTTTAAGGGTACTGCATAAGTTAATCCACGTTCCATACATTCTTCAATGGTGTAACGAGGAGGATCAATAAAATAATCCAGAAACTCTAATACAAAAATATTTCGCGTATCGGTAATTGGAAAATTATCCTTAAATACGCGGAACAAACCTTCGATATTTCGTTTATCGGGAGTAGTTTCTAATTGAAAGAACTCTCTAAAGGATTGTAATTGAATGTCAAGAAGATCTGGAGCATCAGCTAAGTGTTTTGTTTTACCAAAGCTGATTCTGTTTTTCAAATTTGTTGTAGACATAATATTTTGTAAAACCGGTTTAAGCTGAATAATGGGTAGAGAACTTCGGGTTCTCTTTCCGAAATGAATTAGTTCAGATTTTACGGCCGTACCGAACTATTCATTGATAATTATCCCAAAATTAAAAGGACTGCAAAATTAAGGAATGGAATGGAATGACAAAATCAAATTTTAAGCCAATTTTTGCACAATATAAAAACCCTATCTGAAATAGATAGGGTTTTAGTAGTAAAAGTTAAAATTATTTAATTTCTACATCGGCACCAGCATCTTTTAATTTTGCTGCTAATTCATCTGCCTCTGTTTTAGAAATACCTTCTTTTACAGGTTTTGGAGCACCATCTACTAAATCTTTAGCTTCTTTCAAACCTAAACCAGTTAATTCTTTTACAATTTTAACTACATTTAGTTTGCTAGGGCCAGCACTCTTTAAAATAACATCAAATGCTGTTTTTTCTTCAACAGCAGCTGCTCCGCCGCCATCGCCACCTGCAGCAACTACTACAGC
>DAHXOT010000050.1 GCA_027364735.1 Hydrotalea sp.
GAGCTACCCCGTCCACCACCATTCAACATACTTCCTAATAAAATTCCACTTAAAAGTCCGCTACCACCACCGCCACCGCCACGCAGAATCAGGAACACAATAATAACTATTACTATAAAAATAAATTTAATTAACGAACCTAAAGCAGAACCTCTTTCAGCAGAATTTTGTGTACGCCTAATAGAATATTCGCCAACGGCAGCTTTCGATAAATCATTAACAGCTTTATTTAAACCTCCATAATAATTCCCTAACCTAAATGCAGGCTTAATATCGTTTGCAATAATATCACTGGCTACAATATCGGGGATTGCTCCTTCTAACCCATACCCAACTTCAATTCGTACTTTATGATCTGCCACTGCCACCAAAATTAAAATGCCATTATTTGTTTTTTTGTTACCTATTCCCCAATCACGAAATGTTGCCGTAGCCACATCTTGAATATCTTCATCGCCCAACGAATTAACAGTTATAATTGCAATTTGATTGGAAGTGCTATCATCTAAAGCAACTAATTTTTTTTCTAAATTATCTCTATCATACGCATTTAATACATTGGCATTATCTACCACTAACCTTGGAGGATTAGGCTTAGGAATTACCTTTTGTGCAAATGCATTAACACAAAACAAGAAAGAAAATAGAAAGAGTATTTTTTTCATTTAGGTGGTCTTATATACACCATGCTGATATCGCTTTAACGGGGGAGAAATCTCATCAATTGAGAGATTTCTCATTACGTTCAACATGACGAATTTTTATTTATTTTCCAAACACAATATCATCGGATAGTTCGTTAGTATCGGTTTGTGCATTGTACGGAAAATGCTGCTGCAATGCCTTACCAACTTCTCCAATAATTGTAACTATACCCTCGGTATAATTAGTTTTATTAAAATGCTGCAACATTGTTTTTACGGATTTGTTCCAAAACACATCGCCTACTTTTTGATGAATTCCTTCATCTCCAAAAACAGCCAACTGCTTATCTTTTATCGCAACATAAATCAATACTGCATTTCGCTCTGCTGTAGCATACATTTTTAAATTGGTAAAAATTTCTTTAGCTCTATCCAATGCATTCATGTAGCTGCATTTGCTTTCAATATACACACGTACCTCGCCACTAGTGGTATGCTCGGCAGTTTGAATAGCCGCAACTATTTTTGCTTTTTCTTCAGCAGAAAAATAGTTGATTGTTTTTTTACGAAAAAGATGAAACATGTAAAGAGTTTAAATTTAGAATTTTACTTCTGGTGCTTTTTCTGCACCTGCTTCTGCCTGAAACCCTTGTTTGGCTTTAAATCCAAACATGCCCGAAAATATATTCATTGGGAAAGATCGTACTTTTACATTATAATTCTGAACGGCATCATTAAAATCGTTACGAGAAACTTTAATTCTGTTTTCAGTTCCTTCTAATTGAGCTTGTAAACCTCTAAAAGCATCATTGGCACGAAGGGTAGGATAGTTTTCGCTTACCATTAATAATCTTCCTAAAGCCTGAGAAAGTTGCCCTTGTGCTGCCTGAAATTGTTGTAATTTTTCGGGAGTTAAATCTTTAGCATCCACTTTTATTTGCGTAGCACTGGCTCTTGCTGCAATTACATTTTGTAAAGTAGTTTGCTCAAAGTTTGCTTCGCCTTTAACTGTATTCACCAAATTAGGAATTAAATCTGCACGTCGTTGATAATCGCTTTGTACTTTATTCCACGCATTATTAACCGATTCGTCTTGTTTAATTAATCCATTATACCCATTACAACCAGAAAAGCCTAAAAACAATATTAATACACCAATAACAATAAGTGTGATGTTTTTTGTACTCATAATTTTAAATTTAGTTAGTTAAATATACAGCAAAGCAAATACCTGAATGATAATTTTGACGGAATGGCAGGAAATAAAAAACCCACTTTTTATTGAAGTGGGTTTAATGATGGATATTTTATTGTACTGTTTGATTATTCTTTTACCGCAGCAATACCGGGTAATACTTTTCCTTCAAAATATTCTAACATAGCACCACCGCCGGTAGATACATAACTTACTTTATTGGCAAAACCAAACTGGTTAACTGCAGCAACACTATCGCCGCCACCCACTAAACTAAATGCACCAGCTTGAGTTGCTTCTGCAACAGCAGTTGCAATTGCTTTTGTACCGGTTTGAAATTTTTCCATTTCAAAAACACCCATGGGACCATTCCATAAAATGGTTTTCGATTGTTTAATAACATTAGTAAACTGTTCTACTGCGTTTTCTGCAATATCCAATCCCATCCACCCTTCAGGAATATTATTTGAAGGTGCAGTTGAGGTATTAGCATCGGCAGAAAAATTATCGGCAATAATACTATCACTTGGCAAATGAATACTTACTCCTTTTGAAGCAGCTTTTTGTAATAAATCTTTAGCAATTTGCAAACGATCATCTTCACAAAGCGATTTGCCAATAACGCCTCCTTGAGCTTTAAAGAAAGTATAGGCCATACCACCTCCAATAATTATATCGGTAGCTCGTTCTAATAAATTTTCTATAATTAAAATTTTATCAGAAACTTTAGCACCACCAATAATTGCAACAAAAGGTTTTTCTGCTTTATGCAATACTTGCTCTGCAGCGGTTACTTCACCTTCCATTACATAACCAAAAAATCTTTTTTCGGGAGGAAAAAATTTAGCAATTACCGCTGTAGATGCATGAGCCCTATGTGCAGTGCCAAATGCATCATTTACCCAAACATCCCCTAACTCTGATAATTTTTTGGCAAAAATTTCATCACCTTTTTCTTCTTCTTTATAAAAGCGAAGATTTTCTAATAATAAAACTTCGCCAGGCTGCAAAGAAGCAGAGAGTTTATAAGCAGCAGCACCAATACAATCATTAGCAAATTTTACAGTAATACCGCCCAATAATTCGCTAAGATGGTTAACTAAATGCTTTAGTGAATATCTTTCTTCGGGGCCATCTTTTGGTCTACCTAAATGGCTCATTAAAACAACACTGCCTCCGTCATGTAATATTTTTTGAATGGTAGGAAGTGTAGCTTTCATTCTGTTATCATCGCCAATAGCAAAAGTTTGTTTATCGAGAGGTACATTAAAATCAACACGAATTAGTGCTTTTTGATTGGCGAAATTATAATCGGAGAACTTGCTCATACAGTTTTATTTGAGATGGATAATTTCTGATTTAAAATCAGTTATGAAAATATAAAGTCCTGATATAATTATACCAGGACTTTATTTCTATTTAAAAATGTGCATCATTATTCTGAACGTTGAATTGAGTAACACAACCAAAGCTGAATTATAAATTTGCAGTTTGCTGCATAAATTCATTTTCCTTTTATAGAAAAATGTTTATTTATTTATTAAACCAGCAAAGTATTTAACAGTACGAACGAGTTGAGATACATAACTCATTTCATTATCGTACCAACTTACAACTTTTACCAATTGTTTATCCCCAACAGAAATTACTTTAGTTTGAGTAGCATCGAACAAAGAACCAAAACTCATTCCAATAATATCGGTACTTACTATTTCATCTTCTGTATATCCAAAACTTTCGTTGCTGGCAGCTTTCATTGCAGCATTAATTTCGGCAACGGTTGTTGTTTTTGCTACTATTGCTGTTAATTCTGTTATAGAACCTGTAATAGTAGGAACACGTTGTGCCCCACCATCTAATTTACCTTTTAATTCGGGCAATACTAAACCTATAGCTTTTGCAGCACCGGTAGAGTTAGGAACAATATTAGCTGCTGCGGCTCTGGCTCTTCTTAAATCGCCTTTTGCATGAGGTGCATCTAAAGTATTTTGATCGTTGGTGTAAGCATGAATGGTGGTCATACTACCAATTTCAATGGTAAATGCATCGTTTAAAGCTTTAGCCATTGGTGCTAAACAGTTGGTAGTACAAGAAGCACCACTAATTACGGTTTCTCTTCCATCTAAAATATTATGATTTACATTATATACCACTGTTTTCATTTCGCCTGTTGCAGGAGCAGATATTACTACTCTTTTGGCACCGGCTTTAATATGCAACTCTGCTTTTTCTTTATCGGTAAAGAATCCGGTTGATTCAATAACCACATCAACGCCATGTTGCCCCCAGGGAATTTCTGCGGGATTACGCTGTGCATATATTCTTACTTCATGTCCATTAACTACTATTGCATTATCAGTTGCTTTAACATCGGCATTAAAGCGTCCCTGTGCACTATCGTATTTTAATAGATGAGCTAATACTTTAGGACTGGTTAAATCGTTTATTGCCACAACTTCAATACCGTCTTGTTCAAAAATTTGGCGGTATACCAAACGGCCTATTCTTCCAAAACCGTTAATGGCAACTTTTACTGTACTCATTGAATTCAAATTTTAAATGATAAATAAATTTGCGGTGCAAAATTACGAGTTTAATTGAAAATAAAGGTTGTTAAAACAAAATGAGCAATTAATAAAATATTATTTATTAGCTATTTTGCTGAACTTGAGATAAATTAATTGATAGTATTTTACCTAAATTGAATGGTTTTATAAATAAAGAATAGAAAAATTTTGGCAGTGAAGAAACAGCAGCCTATTTTTGCGACCCGATTTAAACGAGCAATGGCCGGTTCGTCTATCGGCTAGGACATCTCCCTTTCACGGAGGAAAGACGGGTTCGATTCCCGTACCGGCTACTTACAGAAACAAAAAACCCTTGTTAGCAAAGACTTTCAAGGGTTTTTTATTTTTACAAAAGACTAACTGGGAGACTTGTAGAAAAAATCACACTTCCAACTACAAGATTTCAATTTACTTACGACTAAAAAACCTTCATTTCGAACGAAGTGAAAAATCTACCCTGCAAAAAGTCTACAACATTTATTTTAAAAGATTTCTCGGTCGTAACGACCTCGAAATGACGGAGAGAAGTGCCGACCTCGAAACAACAATCTCGTCATTTCGAACGAAGTGAGAAATCTGCAAAACAAAAATCCTATACCATTCACTTTAAAAAGATTTCTATTTACTTACACCATCAGCCATCCACGAAAACCTCTTGCAGCATAGTAAGAAGGAGCACTGTTATGATATACAAAAACGTTACCATAGCGATAATCGGCAAATAAGGCACCGCCGAGTTTTCTGATATTGGATGGAGTTTTTATCCAACTTGAAGTTTTCGAATCAAAATGCCCCAGTTTTTGCAGTTCACGATATTGGGTTTCTGTTAAAAGTTCAATGCCCATATTGGTTGCCATATCTATGGCATTATTTTCCGGCTTAAATTCTTTTCGTGCATCTAAGCCATCACGGTCGTAACAACAACTTCTACGCCCTTTTGGGCTTTCTTCCGAACAATCATAAAAAATATAATTTCCAGTATTAGCATCATAACCAACAACATCGGGTTCGCCACCGGTTCTTTCCATTTCATTGAGCGACCATAATTTTTCAATATTAGCGTCTAATCTTACTTCAACGCTCATCCATTCAATATTTTTATGGCGGTTCATATTTTTATTAAACCGCTGTTTTACTACTTCAAGTAGTTCTTTTTTTTGTTGTTGAGTTAATTCCTTTTTATTTCCCTTCATCATTAACTATTTTTCCTATTGACCATTACTAAGATCAAAAACAACACCTAACCGTAAGGTATTAGATAAAGGATTACGTGTAATGCCATTTCCAGATGGAACTAAATAGGAAAGATTAATACCATACACATCATATTTAAATCCAACTCCTGCTGAAAAATATTTTCTGTTGCCTCGGCTTACATCTTCATAATAATATCCGGCTCTAAACATAAATTGATTTTCATAACTGTATTCAGCACCAATAGAAAACTGTACATCTTTTATTTGATTACTGCCATCACCAAAAGATTTAAACCAGCTAGACATTATACTTGAAGAGCGATAAGATGCTAAAGCAGCGGAATCGATTGGGCCACCATTATCTTGTGAAACAGGTGTTATGGGTACCAACAATTTATTTGCATCTAAAGCAAAAGTAATTTTATTGCTTTCATCCAATACTTTAGTATAGGCAATACCTAAACCTAAATTGGCGGGAATATAATCTTTATTAGCTGCATCATTTGTATAGCCAATTTTAGATCCTAAATTAGTGAGTGTAATTCCCCAACTTAATCCTTCTCCACTTTTATCGGTATTATTTTGATACAAAGAAATATCTCCTGCGATGGCATGCCCTGCTCTATAACTTACACCATTAACCGTACCGTTAGCTAAAGCTGAATTAATGTATCGTAAAGCAACGCCGATAGATAATTTATCGGAAAGTTTTCTGGAATAACCGATATCAAAAGAATACTCATGCGGATTATAGGCATTTAATAAATTACCTGCAAAATCGGTAAATTGAATATTGCCCAAACTGAAATACCTTAAAGAGGCAGATAAAGCCTGTTCATTATCTAACTTATAATATCCGGCCATACTGGCTAAATACACATCATTCAATCCTAAATCTTTTAACCAAGGTGTGTAAGTTGCCGCTAATGCACTATTAGATTTGGTAAAAGGAGTTTTAGCCAAATTCCAAAAAGAAGAATTTGCATCGGGTGCAGTAGCAATAGCTGCATCGCCCATACCACCTGAACGTGCATCGGGCGAAATGCGTAAAAAAGGAACAGCGGTAGTAACTACATTTACGGTTGATTGAGCTTTTACTTCTTGAAAAAGAAATAACACTACTATTACTATAATACTACTTTTAAAAGAAAATTTTTTCATGTGTATAATTTTTCTATACGCCTAAAAACACAATGTTGTTTTTAGTTAATTGTAATAAAAGATTAAACGTAGAAATCAATTCATTCAATATATTTATAATAGTATTAATTTTTGTACAGCTTGGGAGCTGCCATAAACCGATTGCACAATAATACGATAAAAATAAATACCATTTTTCAATTTATTGCCGGCATTTCCTCTGCCATCCCACTGAATTTGTGTACTTCGTGATCCTGCATCAATTAGTATATTTTTTTTACTGTATTGTAATTGTCCATTACTACTGTATATTTCTATATTAACTGTTATAGGAATGTTGGTTTGATTATGCTCAAAAGAAATAGTTGTGCTATTGGTAAATGGGTTAGGGTAATTAAATAATTTATCAATTGTAATTTGTTGCTGCTTAATTACTTTAAAATGAATTGTTGCTTCTGCCGAATTATTTGCCACATTCCATATTTTTACAGTAATTGTGTGCCATCCTTCCGTTAAAAAAGGTAATTGATAATATATTGAGCCAAATTGATAACTATTAATAGCTGCTTGATATGCATTATTTAAAATAATGCTGTTTTTTCTATCCCCATCTATCATTAATTCAATATCATGCCCAATACTTGTAGCCGAAGTATTAATACCCAAAGAATCGAATACATTGGCCAATAAAATAGGATGTTCATTTGTAATACCTCCATCTCTAAATAAAGTATCATTGAGATATAGTTGGATGGATGGATAAGAATTAATAACTGTTAAGGCATTATTATTACCCGTAATTGTTAAGGAGTTGTAAACCCCTGTTGCATCGGTTTTACCATCATTGGCATATAAACTTATTTTTCCATTGCCGGACTGATAATTAATATCTTTTGGCACAATAAAAGAAAAAGTAAATACGCCATTTTTTATTGTGGCTATTCCTTTATACAAAACATTGGTTTGCTGATAAAATTTAACAGGAAAACTTGCAGCATCATTTCCTAAAGTACTAACCTCTTGAGGTTTATCGAAAACTGTAATTTGTAAAACGCCATTATACGTGGGCAAAAAATTGCCTAACGCATCGGTTATTTTTCCGCCAAATTCGTATTTATTCAAAGCTTTAACCGAATCATTTTCAGCCAATGGTTTTCCATTAATAGTTGTTACTATTACTTTATTTTCAGGAAAAGCCAATTTCATGGCAGGATCGCCAAGCAGGGTAAATTTTCTGTTATTCAATACATCGCTATAGGTTTGATAAGTATAATTTTTTGCCAATTGAACAGCCTGACCTAAAGTATTATACTTACCACTATTATTGGGTTGTAATGCAATTTTTAAATAATTATCATTCATTATTTTGTTACTTGCTGCAAAAACCGGTCGGGTGGTAGTCATTAAAGCAATTGCACCGGTAGAATCTCCATATAATAATTTACCTCCCAAAGAGTTTTTCGAGGGGTCATCATAAGGTGCAAAATCGCAGGTAGCGGTAATAAATAAAGGCAACTTATCTGCATTAGTAAATTGTTGCAATTCGTTTTGCGTAAATATTGCTGAGCCCGATAATTGCTGATATCCTCCATGCCCATTATAATTAAATAATAAAACGCCATTATTGATAGCATTAACAATAGCAGTATTTACAGAAGGAAATCGGGTACCGCTACTACCACTAACCATTTTGTAAGCATCGTTATAAATTTTTTGTTGATTTAAATAAGAATTAGCAATTAAAGCATCAGCCGATATGGCTTCTGCATCATTCAAATGCAAATTATTATCTCCATTATCTGCAACAAAAACCGATTGATTACGCCACGATCCTAAACTAGAAGAAGCATAATAATGTATCAATTTGTCTATCATAATGGTTGCTTCAGAAACGGTTCGTGCAGGTAATCGGCCTATTCCAATATCAATTACTGATGGAGAAGAAAAATCGGCAATATTGTCTTTATCTTTTAATAATCCATAAAAATCATCCGAAGTATACGTGGTTAATGGATCTAAAGAGGCATCACTTTCATAAGCGGGAACCCAATTGGTATTAGCAGATAATCTATTTTTATAATTGTAAGAACCTGCCCCAAATAACAGTATATATTTTATAGCCGCAGCAGGAGTTGATTTATCGTAAAGCATTTTTACAAAATCACGTATAGCAGATGGATCGGAAATTCCGGAAGAAAATTCATTATAAATTTCATTGGTTGTAATCACTGCAACAGAATAACCATCATGTTGTATATGAAAGTTGGCTAATCGATTGGCTTGCGATAAAAAGTTAGGGTGCGTAATAATAATTAAATCTGCCGGAGCAATAGCATGCAAATCCTGATTAACTATTTTTCCAATTATTACCGGTGCTAAAAAACCAGAATTATTGAAAGCAATGTATTCTCTTAATTCAGAACTATTGTTATTAAATGTTGTTTGATTATTGCTGAATAAAGTGCTTAACTGAATAGGATTTAACGAATTTGTAATATCCCAAACTAAGGTAGATGAATTGGTATTATTAATGGTAAAATTTGCCACATTTCCTGCACCAACCGATGCAATATCTCGAAATAATAATTGATTTTGATTGCCCATATCTAATTTTCTTCTAGCAAAGAACTCAAACCAGTTTAACCAACCATTAGCACCCTGCGCAGCAGATAAAAAATTAATGGTAATATTAGAAGGAGAAGTAGTTGCAGTGAATATGGTAGATTGAGTTGAGGCAGTAGCATACGCATCTAAAAAATAACCCGATACGGAAGGCATATTTACTTGTTGCACTGTTTGCCCATTGATAACTGTAGTAAAATTAGCAATGCCTGCTATAGATCGAGCAGCAAATGAAGTAGCAATACTACAAGGTTGAGAAAGTACTAAATCTGAAAAGTTGAGTGCAAAACTTTTAGTTTGATTAGCAGCAAAATCGTTTCCAAAAGATTCTCCATACCATTCCTTACCACTGCTTAAAAAATTAGTTATATCATTTTCGTAAAAATATCTTTCATTATAAGTACTTACATAAATAGTAGGATTTTGTACAGAGTTTTGAGTGGCAATTCTCTTCCCTATATTACCAATGGTAATGTAATAATAAGCAGTATCGCTATATAAGTTTTTTTGATGATTGAATTTTTTTTGAGCACTATCATACTTCCATTGAGTAGTGCCCGAAGCATAAAATAAAAAGTAATCAGTATTATTAAAAATTCCATCGCCACCATCATACATGGCAATTGCATTTTCGGTTAAATCATCCAAGCGAGGAATGGCATTATTTTCAGGTAACATTCCTCCCCCATTTCCAAACAATTGAATAGAGGCAGATGCAATATTATTAGAAGAAATTCCTAATTGATTTAAAAAATTAACATCTATTTTATACACTCCCGAACGAGTAACACCTATTTTATACCAATTGCCCGAAGCTAAAACCGAATGAGCTGTATAATTTCTTTGAGCATTTGTCGTTATAACTAATACAATTTCCAGTAATACAACCAAAAAGGGTTTAAATGTCATACGCAAGTACATGATTAAAAGAAAATAATTTAAACTAAAGGAAGTAAATCTGGATTAATAAAATAAAAATTTAAATAGAGGTTAAAATTAGCAATTTAGGTGCATAGATAATACAAGGTTGTAAATATGTAGCTTAAAAACTACTATATTCGCAATGCACAAACAATTTTACCCTTATTTTTTTATTGTTTAAGAAACTAAATTTTAACTCATGCAAGTACTTACGGGAGTAAGAAATTGTGTACTTCTTTTAGCCACAGCAGGTTCTATGGCTTCATGCAAATTCATGAAAAAAGATAAACATGAAAAATCTGCCGTTACGGGATGGAACTATAACGACAAAACCCAAGGAAACTTTTTTGTAGCTACACCAAAAGATATTAAGGCCGCACCCGGCTTAGTATTTGTGCAAGGAGGTACTTTTACAATGGGTGCCAATCAAGAAGATGTAATGAATGATTGGAATAATATTCCACGCCGTGTTACAGTTAACTCTTTTTTCATTGATAAAACAGAAGTTGCCAATGTACACTATCGAGAATATTTATACTGGTTAGAAAATGTATTTAGCGATCCTCAATATGCAAAAGTATTAGAAAATGCCCGACCAGATACCTTAGTTTGGAGAAGTGAATTGGCATACAACGAACCTTATGTTGAACTTTATTTTCGACATCCTGCCTATAATTATTATCCGGTTGTTGGCGTTAGTTGGAAACAAGCCAATGATTTTTGTATTTGGAGAACCGATCGTGTGAATGAATTGGAATTAAAGAATAAAGGATTCATCAATCCTAATAATATTAAAACAGAAATGAATGGTGGCGGACAAGAAAACTTTAATACCCGATCTTATTTAATGGGCGAATACCAAGTTCAACCCGGAAAATATGCTACATCAAAAAATAATCCTTTAAGAGATGCTCAAGGACGCCCCAGAACTCAAGTAAAATTTGAAGATGGTATTTTATTTGGCGATTATAGATTACCCACCGAAGCAGAATGGGAATATGCAGCTTATGGCTATATTATGCAAAATCCTCAAAGAAAACCAAGTGCCAAAAAACGAGGTGAAGAAGTAATTGCAAACAGACAAATTTATGCTTGGCAAAATGATGGCTTTGATAATTTAAGAGCTACCCGTCAAGGTTCTTTCCAAGGAGCATTTTTAGCTAATTTTAAACGTGGCAATGGAGACAATATGGGTATTGCCGGCGGATTAAATGATAATGCCGCTATACCGGCTCCTGTTACATCTTATGCACCCAATGGATTTGGCATATACAATATGAGTGGTAATGTGAGTGAGTGGGTTGCCGATGTTTACCGACCCCTTACCAATTTAGTTGCCGATGATTTTAACCCATTTAGAGGTAACGATTTTAAGCAAGTAGATTTAAGCAAAGGCGAAGGAAACCTTCGTGATAGCTTAGGAAGAATTCGCATGATTCCTGAATCGGATTCAGCATTAAAAAATAGAAGAAATTACCAACATGCTTATGCCATTAATTATTTAGATGGCGACTCTTCCAGTAACGTTAATTATGGATATGGCTTTACAACACTAATATCCGATAAATCGAGAGTTGTGAAAGGTGGTAGTTGGAATGATCGCCCGTATTGGTTAAGTCCGGGTACACGCCGTTTTTTAGAAGAAGATCAAAGCAGTAACACTATTGGATTTCGTTGTGCTATGACGCATTTTGGGGCACCAGAAGGAACATCACGCAAAGCAAAAACAGGAAATTTCTTTCCTGCACGCAGAGCTAAAAGATAAGGAAAGGTAAATACAGCGATCCTGCATAGCAGGAGAAGAAGCCCCAATATATTGGGGCTTTCTTTTTAATTTTATCGCAGATAAATCAAATAATACCCATCAACCAAAAGTGAATTATTTTTGAAACCAAATTTATGATAGAAACCATCAAACAACTTTATTCTGTTTTCGAACAATATCCTTCTATTCAAACCGATACCAGAAAGCTGAAAAATGGAGATTTGTTTTTTGCATTAAAGGGCGAAAACTTTAATGGAAATCTTTTTGCTATAGAAGCTATTGAAAAAGGAGCTGCTTATGCAATTGTTGATGAAGTGCCCATACCACACGAACAACTAATTATAGTAACAAATGTTTTAGAAACTTTACAAGAATTAGCCAAATATCATCGCCAACAATTTATCCATTTAACCAATGGCAATAGTATTCCTTTTATTGCAATAACAGGCAGTAACGGAAAAACTACTACTAAAGAATTAGTAAGTAAAGTACTATCCGCTCATTATATTACTTATATTACACAAGGCAATTTAAATAATCATATAGGCATTCCTCTTACACTGCTAAGTATTCAAAAGGATGCAGCATTTGCTGTAATAGAAATGGGAGCAAATCATCAAAAAGAAATTGAAGCTTATTGCACCTATACTTTACCTACACATGGTATTATTACCAATTGTGGCAAAGCACATTTAGAAGGATTTGGCGGAGAAGAAGGTGTAAAAAAAGGAAAAGGAGAATTGTTTGATTTTTTAAAAAAAACCAATGGCACTGCTTTTATATTTAATGACGAAGATTATTTACAGGCAATGAGTAAAGGAATTAATAAAATATTTTCTTATGGCACAACACATGCCGATATATGTGGCGAAATAGTACAAAGCGAACCATTTTTACAAATAAAACTAACTAAAGGTTTAAACCTTATCTCAACTATTGCTACACAATTGGTAGGTAATTATAATTTACCCAATATTTTATGTGCTATTGCAGTAGGAAAATATTTTAATGTTCCGGAGGAGAAAATTAAATTAGCAATAGAAAGTTATATCCCCTCCAACAGCAGATCTCAATTAATAATAAAGGGAGATAATCATTTTATTTTAGATGCCTATAATGCCAATCCATCGAGTATGAAATTGGCCATTGAAAATTTTGCTGCAATAAAAGCTCCTAAAAAAATATTATTGTTAGGCGCTATGATGGAATTGGGTAAGGACAGTATAAAAGAACATCAACAACTTATAGCACTTATTCAACAATATCAATGGGAAAATGTAATTTTAGTTGGTGGAGATTATAAAAACATTTTACATAATTATTTGTTCTTTAAAACAGTAACAGATGCAGCAAAGTGGTTTCATCAACAACATTTTACTACTACTTACTTTTTAATTAAAGGATCTAGAAGTATGCAAATGGAAAAAATACTGGAGAAATAATTTAGAAAAGAAACCTATTCTCCAAAGCATTAATAAGAATAAATTAAAACCAAACACAGTATTATTTATGCAACCTTTTTATCAACTCTATTCCCAATTAGAACCCGAATTACAGGAAGAGATAGAGAAAAATGCAACTATTAAAACCTTTACAACCGGAGATATTATTATAAGAACCGGACAATATGTAAAAAGTACCATGTTAATATTAGAAGGTATGGTAAAAGTGTTTAGAGAAAATGAAGAAGGAGATGAATTTTTAATGTACTATATAAAACCGGGAGAAGCTTGTGCTTTATCATTAGTTTGTGCCTCTAAAATGGAAGCCAGTAAAATTATGGCCAAAGCAGTAGAAGATACTACCATATTAATGGTTCCTATACAATTAATGGACGAATGGATGGCTAATTATAAAAGTTGGTATTATTTTGTTTTGGAAACGTATCGCAACAGATTTGAAGAACTATTGGTATTAATAGATCATGTTGCATTTAGAAATATGGATGAACGATTACAATTTTATTTAAATCGACATTCGGAAGTTAATCAAACCAAAAAAATCAATATTTCTCATCAACAAATTGCAGATGAACTTAACTCCTCTCGAGAAGTTATTTCTCGTCTTCTAAAAAAAATGGAACAAAGAGGTTTAGTATCTCTTCATAGAAACTACATCGAGATGTTATAATTTTTAAGCTCGTAACTAATGTCACCGATTTATATTAATTATACCAACATTTTTGTATAAAATATTTGTAATTATGGGTATATTAAGTATGCTATTTGGCAAAAGTTCTAATGCCACTTATTTAAAAGAATTATATGCAAAAGGTGCTTTAATTGTAGATGTAAGAACACCGGAAGAATTTAACAGAGGGCATATAAAAGATTCTATTAACATACCTCTGCAAGCAATTAATCAAAAAATTAATTCTTTAAAACAAAAAAAGAAAGTGATTATTACTGTTTGCCAAAGTGGATCAAGAAGTAGTATGGCAGTTAATGTTTTAAAAGGTGCAGGAATTGATGCCTATAATGGTGGAGGTTGGAATTCTATGCAAAATATTATTAAATAAAACCACAACTAAAAGCAGGTTACATATTTAATCTGCTTTTTACTATTACCTCAGTATTTACATATACCGGTACACTCCATCAATCATAATAATTACCTTGCAGCACTATGAACGCAATTACAAAACCTAATTATTTAATTAGTGTACTAACCAATAAATGTCCTCGTTGCAGAAAAGGAGATATTTTTGAAACCAAAAATGCCTATAATTTTAAGGACATTACTAAAATGCCCAAAAACTGTGCTGTATGTGGGCAACCTACCGAAATAGAAGTTGGATTTTATTATGGAACAGGATATGTTAGTTATGCATTGTCTATTGCATTTAGTGTAGCCTTTTTTATTGCATGGAAAGTGTTAATTGGAATTACACTGGCTATTGATGATAACAGAATTTTTTATTTTATGGGAGCTTATATTATAGTTATTTTAGCCATACAACCTTTATTAATGCGGCTTTCAAGAAGTATTTGGTTAAGTTGGTTTGTACCCTACAATGCCGAATGGCAACTACACAACCCTCAAAAAACTGAAAGAACAATAGAAGCATATAAAGCCAACTAATACATATTTAATTAGCTGCTATTTTTACACCTTCCATATTTCTGTGTTTCACCTCATCAGCTTTTCGTAAAAATTTAGATTTTATCATAACAGATGCTTCTGTTCCATCAATAATATGATATGATTTACCTTCATATTGTATCAATCCATCATTATTTTTCATCCAATTAAAAGCCAAAATTCTGTATGGCTCTGCTGCTGTTGCAAATTTAGTTTTGCCAAAAGTGAGAAATTTATCCGGTCCGGTTTCGAAAGATATTAATACTTTATCCGGATAGATTCCTGAGCAAACTCCCGGTGTATTTTTTTTAAGATGAATAACACTTACATATTTACCATTTTCTATTTTAACCTCACCATTATTTAAATGTGTTTCGGCCTGAGTAATTTCTCTTTTCAATTCCACATCTCTATCAATATAAAACTGAAGTTTATTTAAAGGAACTCCGGCATTTTCTATTTTACTACGCACATCGGTTGTAAAATAGGTTTTAGATACACTGCATGATGAAATAATTACTGATACTACAGCAATTAGCACTAAAGAATGTTTCACTTACTTGGTTTTATTAGGTTTAAACTTTAGATACATCCCGAAAATATTCTTACTTGTTGCTAACTGCACTACTTTCAAAGTTCTGATGAATATCAACTATCATTAATAATACAGTGAGCAATTTTTTCGGAATATTTTCGTGATGCCCTGATAAGAATAAAAGAAAATAAAAAGGTTTAAAACAGATTTATTAATAAAATTACAAAATGATACCTAAGCTGTTTTAAAAAGAGTAAGCATATAAATGCGGAGAGTGAGGGATTCGAACCCTCGATACCCTTTAGAGGTATACACACTTTCCAGGCGTGCTCCTTCAACCACTCGGACAACTCTCCTTTTTTAAGGATTGCAAAAGTAATAGTATAAACTTATAGAACGAATAATTTTTCGGCATTGGTGGTAGTAATACTTGCAACTTCTTCTTCCGAAACACCTTTTATATTAGCTAATGAGGCGATAATATACTGCAAATAACTACTTTCATTTCTTTTACCTCTAAATGGTACAGGCGTTAAATATGGTGCATCCGTTTCCACAACTATATGCTGTAAATCTACTTTATCAAGAACTTTATCTAATCCGGCTTTTTTATAAGTAACTACTCCGCCTATTCCTAATAAAAATCCTAAATCAATAATTTTTTTTGCTTCTTCATAACTACCTCCAAAACAATGAAAAATTCCTCTTAATCCTTTATTAGAAAAAGGTTTTACACAATTAATAGTTTCTTCCATTGCATTACGTGTATGAATAACAATTGGCAAATTTTTATTTAAGGCTGTATTCATTTGAAACGCAAATGCATCATATTGTTCCTTTTTATAAGTAGTATCCCAATAGAAATCTAATCCAATTTCACCAATAGCTGCAAATTTTCTTCGTTGTACCCATTGCTCAACCAATAGTAATTCTTCCTTGTAATTTGCTTTTACCGAACAAGGATGTAAACCCATCATTGCCACACATTCGTTAGGATATTTGCTTTCTAATAATAGCATTGCATCATGCTCGGTACTATCAATAGCCGGAAAATAAAATTTTTTAACCCCTGCTTTTTTAGCTTGCTCTATAACCTTGGCAACATCTTGCGTAAAATCGGCTAAGTATAAATGACAATGTGTATCAATTAAAACCATTTTAAAAAAAATATTTTAGTTACAAAATAAAATAGAACCAACTCCGTTTATATATATGTCCGATATAAAAAATATTTTTCGATATATAGACAGGAAATTATTAAAGATTGTTTTCATAGGGTACGGATTAAAAAAAGGCCGGGGTTTTTACCTTGGCCATGCTTTTTTATAGTGTTATAGATTTAAAAGAATAGCCTTTATTAGAAAAATATTCCAACATTTTTGGCAAACAATACCGTAACCTTTCCCATGCTTTAGTACTATCATGAAAAACAATAATACTGCCAGATTGTGTGTGCCGCAATACATTCGATAAACACTTTTCAGGAGTAATTGTTATATCAAAATCGCCACTTAATACATCCCACATAATTATTGAAAATGCAGAAGAAATGATTGCTGATTGTTTTCTCTTTATTCTTCCGTAAGGTGGCCGAAATAAATTTGAATCAATTTCTGCCGATGCCATCTTAATATCATTACTATATTCTTCGTTGTTTGTTTTCCAGCCGTTTAAATGACGATACGTATGATTGCCCACTGCATGACCTTCAGTAACAATTCTTTCATAAATATTTTTATACTCCGCAACATTTTTACCAATGCAAAAAAAGGTTGCTTTGGCCTGATATTTTTTTAATTCATCTAACACAAATGGAGTGGCAGTTTTGTGCGGACCATCATCGAATGTTAGATACAATACTTTTTCATCGGTATTGATCTTCCAAATGAAGGAAGGATATAATGCACGAAGCCACCAAGGTGTTTTTACAAGATACATAGATCAAAGATATGCAGCCGAAGTGTGCGACGCAACAGACGATGCCATAAGTGCATTTGCTTGTTACATAATTTTTCTTTAGCCATTGAAGATTATCTTTGCTGCATGAATAAAAAAGTAAGAGTACGTTTTGCACCATCGCCAACAGGTGGTTTACATATAGGTGGCGTAAGAACTGTGTTATTTAATTATTTTTTTGCCAGAAATCAACAAGGAACTTATATTCTGCGTATCGAAGATACGGATATGACCCGTTCAACCAAAGAGATGGCGGA
>DAHXOT010000009.1 GCA_027364735.1 Hydrotalea sp.
GCCGAAGCCATTCATTTAATGAAAGTAAAACATGCTGTTATTACCAGCGTAGATAGAGATGAATTAAAAGATGGTGGTTCAATTATTTGGTACAATACTATTAAAGCCGTTAAAATATTAAATCCAACAACTACTTTAGAAACATTAATTCCCGATTTTAGAGGAATAAAAGAACAAATACAACGCATAATTGATGCAGCCCCCGAAGTGGTAAGCCATAATATGGAAACAGTTGAGCGATTAACCAAGCAAGTACGTATTCAGGCAAAATATAGAAGAAGTTTGGATGTTTTAAAAACTTTAAAAGAAGGCGGAATGCGTACAAAAACCGGAATTATGTTAGGCATTGGAGAAACAAAAGAAGAAGTTATTGAAAGCATGAAAGATTTAGTAAATGTAGGCTGCGATGTTTTAACGCTGGGCCAATATTTACAACCAACTCCTAAACATTTGCCGGTATTGCGTTTTGTTCATCCCGATGAATTTGCAGAATTAAAAGAAATAGGCTATCAATTAGGATTTGATTATGTTGAAAGCGGACCACTGGTACGCTCTTCCTATCATAGCGAAAAGCACGTTATAAAAGGTTTTGGAAGAAATCAATGGATGGAAGGAAAGTAATTGATTAAGTATTAAAAAACTAAAATACAACTTATTCAATTATACATTACAGGTTTTTTATTTCGCTAACCAATTGTTGTAATACCTTCTTGGCATCGCCAAACAACATAGAAGTTTTAGGCTGAAAGAATAAATCGTTTTCAATACCTGCATAACCGGGTTTCATACTACGTTTATTTACAATTACAGATTTTGCCAATTCAACTTCTAATATAGGCATTCCATATATTGGCGATGCTGCATCGCTTTTAGCAGCAGGATTTACAACATCATTTGCTCCCAATATTAATACTACATCGGTTGTTTTAAATTCGTCGTTGGCTTGTTCCATTTCTAATAATTTATCATAACTAACATCGGCTTCGGCTAATAAAACATTCATGTGGCCCGGCATACGTCCGGCTACCGGATGAATAGCATAACTAACTTGCACACCTTTTTCATCCAATATTTTTTCCAACTCATGGCAAACATGTTGTGCTTGTGCAACTGCTAAGCCATAACCAGGTACAATCATTACTTTATTGGCATAAGCCATGCAAGTTGCAGTATCGTTAATGGTAATTTCTTTGTAATTGCCGCCTTGTTGCTTACCAACTGTTGCTTTTGCATTTTTAGTACCAAACGAACCAATTAACACATTCATTAAACTTCTATTCATTGCCTTGCACATTAACATGGTTAATAGTGTACCGGCAGCACCCACTAAAATACCACCCGTAAGCATTACTTTGTTGTTGTATAAAAATCCGCCAAATGCAGCGGCAATACCTGTAAAAGAGTTTAATAAAGAAATTACCACAGGCATATCGGCACCACCAATGGGCAATACAAATAATACACCATAAACAAAAGCCGATAAAAGCGTAATTAAAAACCAAATATTAGTAATTGATGCATGACTCCAATAAGTAAATCCGGCTATACTTAATACAAAACCTAAAACCAATAGATTTAAAATATGCTGACCATTAAATGAAAAATCTTTAATTCTACCATTTAATTTACCCCATGCAATAATACTTCCGGCAAAAGAAATACCACCAATGATTGCTCCGGCACTTATGGTAAAATAGTGTACAAAAGGAACAGAATCGGCAAAGCTGTTAGTATCTAACCTAAACTCCCGATATACATGATCAAACTCTACTGCAGAAATTAAAGCAGCACAAGCCCCTCCCATTCCATTAAATAAACTTACCATTTCGGGCATGGAAGTCATTTTTACTTTTTTTGCGGCTAATGTGCCAATAATAGAACCGATAATTAATCCCGAAAAAATCCATACATAATTGTGTAAGCCTTTTCCGTTATCTGTTTGATACAAAAAAATAGTTCCAAAAATAGCAATGCCCATACCTCCTGCTGCAATTAAATTTCCTTTACGAGCTGTTGCAGGATTTGATAACATTTTTAATCCAAGAATAAAAGTTACGGAACCAATGAGATAACAAACGGTAAGAATATCAAGTTGCATAATTTATTTTTTTGTTGCTGAGACACTTCGTAATAGTAAAATAACAAGTCCGATTCTTATTTTTTCTTTTTAAACATTTCCAGCATTCTATCGGTAACCACAAAGCCACCTACTACATTTAATGTTCCTAATACTACAGATAAAAAACCAAGTATTAATGCTAAGTAATTATCATCGTTCGATTTTCCCATAACAATAATTGCCCCAATAATAACCACACCATGAATGGCATTAGCACCACTCATTAAAGGAGTATGCAATACACTGGGCACTCGGCCAATTACTTCTATACCAAGAAATATCATTAGTATTACCACATAAATCATTTGCTGATTTTCTGTTATAAATTGTAAGAAATTTTGCATGGATTTTATTTAACTTTTTTAGATTATAACAATATAAATTTAAAAGCACAAATGGCTATAAAACCTATTAACATAGGCTATACCAATAAACTTTTTACTCTATCGTTTACCACTTGTTTGTTATGTGTAATGCAGCAACCTTTTACAATATCATCTTCAAAATTTAAGTACATTTTACCTTCTTTATCAATAATAAGTTGCAAAAAGTTTAAAACATTTTTACCATACATTTTACTGGCATCGAAAGGCATACCACTTTGCAAATTGCTATTACCCACAATACTTACACCATTGGCAGTAATTACAGTTTCGTTATTAACAGTTACCGAAGTGTTACCACCTGTTGCCGCAGCTAAATCAATAATTACACTACCATTTTTCATAGTAGCCAACATTGCATCGGTAATTAATATCGGTGCTTTTTTACCCGGAATTTGTGCAGTTGTAATAATTATATCGGCTTTAGCAGTAGCTTCTGCAATTTTTTGTTGTTGCTTTTGTTGGTAATCTTGCGTTTGTTCAACGGCATATCCACCAGCCTTGCTGGCATCGGCAGCTCCTTCTACTTCAATAAATTTAGCTCCAAGACTTTGTACTTCTTCCTTCACTGCAGGACGTGTATCGAATACCTCAACCACGGCACCTAAACGCCTTGCAGT
>DAHXOT010000012.1 GCA_027364735.1 Hydrotalea sp.
ACTCATTAGTTTGGCTAAAAAAGTATTTAATTCAAAAAATAAATTTACGCCAATGCTGTAATTGCTCGAATAAATGAATGCTCCGTTTTGATTGTTTACAATGTTTTTAATTTCATCCCAATTATTTAACCAACCTGTTGATCCAGAAATAACCGGTATACCAAATTCTATGCATTTTTTTATATTTTGAAAGGCACTGTGTGGGTTAGTAAATTCAATAGCAACATCGGCTTGGGCAATATTTTCTTTATTTAAATCAGCCGCATTATCTACATCTATTTTTAAAACAATAGTATGACCTTTTTCTATGGCAATTTCTTCAATAGCTTTACCCATTTTGCCATATCCTATTAGTGCAATTTTCATGTGTAATAATTAAAATTGTAATTGAAAATTATAGTTGTGAAAGTACAGCAAATCTGTTATTTGGCAGTAGCAAGTTTTGTTTTGTGTGAATTGTTTTTAAAGTTAAAAACCAAACTAATTCCCGGCGAATTGGTTACGGTATTAAAAGATGGCTCAACGTGTAGCGATAAATCGTTGCTGATATCAAAATCTTTTAAATGCCCAAATACAGTAGCATCGGCAACATTTACACCCCAAATAATGATAAACCAAAAAATAGAAAAGTCTCTGTTTTTTCTGTATTGATTTCTTGCATTTTGCAAAGTGGCCAAGTCGTAAGCACCCGATCTAACTCCTGCTTGAATTTCCGGATTTATGTTGTGTAGTTGCGATGTATCGTTATTCATTTTTGCTGCATATAATGCCTCGTATGCAAACTTGGTTATTTTATAATATTTGTTATTAAATATAAAAGTAGAGGTAGGTATAGCCAATGCACCGTACACAAGTGGTATTTTCCAATATTCTCTGTTATATGCTTGTCCCCATCCCGGAATAATTAATGAGCGTCTGGTGGCAATGCGTGGAATGTGTTTGCGAATGTGTGCTGAATCTTTTTTGTTGCTTGTTACAATTGTATGCACCGAATCTTTGGAAGAAGATTGTGCTAACAGAGTAACCGATAAGCCCATAATAAAAATTAGTAGTATACTCAGTTGTAGCTTCATGGTGTTAGCTCACAATTATGTTCATTAAGTCTAAAATTTTGTTTAATTCTTGTAAAGAATAATATTCAAGCGTAATACTTCCCGATCCGTTTTTACTATGCAGAAGCTTAACTTTTGTTGAAAAGTGTGATGCTAAATTATCTTCAATTTTTTTGTAGGCAGGAGGTAAATTATTCTTTACAGAAGATTTAACATTAGAAGTAGTGGTATGTTTATATAGGTTTCGTACCAATTCTTCTGTTTGGCGAACGCTCAGTTCCTTTAATTTTATTTCGTTAAAAACGTGTAATTGTTTATCAACTGTATCTATGTTAATTAGTGCTCTTGCATGGCCCATGCTAATACCTCCATTCCGCACAGCTAATTGAATATCGGGAGGTAATTTTAATAAACGAATATAATTGGTAACCGTGCTTCGTTCTTTTCCCATGCGTTCTGCTACTTGTTCCTGAGTATAATTTAACTCTTCCATCATGCGTTTATAACTTAACCCAATTTCAATAGCATTTAAATCGGCACGTTGTAAATTTTCTAGTAATGCTAATTCTAATAGTTCAATATCATTGGCCTGACGAACATATACCGGAACATCTTTTAAGCCGGCAATTTTTGCAGCTCTAAATCTTCTTTCACCGGCAATTAATTGGTATTTTCCGTTGGTGAGCCGAGAAACTGTAAGGGGTTGAATAATGTCGTGTAACTTTAAAGACGCGGCTAATTCGCTTAAAGATGCTTCATCAAAATCTCTTCTTGGTTGCTTAGGATTTACGGCAATATCGTTAATAGAAATTCTAAAAATTCCTGTTGCTTGTTCAATAATATTATTCTTTAAATGCCCTGTGGTAGTTTTTAAATCTGTATCAATATTTTGAAGTAGAGATCTAATTCCTTTGCCAAGAGATTCTTTATTATTTTGCTTAGGTGTAGTCATTGAGATTATGCGTTTTAGTTTTAAGTGATTGCTTAATTTTTTAATTAGTAATAGTTACTTAAAACATAGCTTGGTAGCTTTAATTTATAATTCTTTCTTCGTTGGTAATTTTTGTCATATCATTTTTTTGCAAAATTTCTTTGGCAAGGTTAAGATAATTAATTGCACCCTTACTTTCTGCATCGTATAAAATGGCAGGCTTACCAACACTTGGTGCTTCACTTAATCTGGTATTTCGGTGAATTATGGTAGAAAAAACAATATCATCAAAATGTCGCCTTACTTCACTTACAACTTGGTTACTTAATCGCAAGCGTCCATCATACATGGTCATTAAAATACCTTCAATTTGTAAATCAGGATTCAATCTGCTTTGTACAATTTTTACAGTATTCAATAATTTACCTAATCCTTCTAAAGCAAAAAATTCGCATTGTACAGGCACAACAACACTGGTAGCAGCTACTAAACTATTTACAGTAATTAATCCTAAGGAAGGTGAGCAATCAATAATTATAAAATCGTAGTTATTTTGTATAGGTTCTAAAACATTTTTTAAAACATTTTCTCTGTTAGGGTAATTTATCATTTCAATTTCTGCCCCAACCAAATCTATATGAGAGGGTAAAACATCTAAGTGTGGCATTTCGCTTTTTAAAATAACATCTTCTGCCTTAGTATTATTTACCATACAATCGTATAGGCTGTTGGTAATATTATGTAAATCGAAACCAACACCGGTTGTGCTGTTTGCCTGCGGATCGGCATCAACTAACAATGTTTTATACTCTAATACTGCAAAACTTGCGGCAACATTTATAGCTGTAGTGGTTTTACCAACACCACCTTTTTGATTTGCAATTCCAATTATTCTCGCCATAAGCATCTCCTGTGAAGGAAAATTTATTTTAATTATTAAATTAACTCTATTTCTGTAATTAGGTTATGTAAAGTTGGTACTTTATAAACTAATTGTTTCTCCAATTGCCGGCAATAATAAAGTTTTTCCTGCATTGTTAAAACGGTTTATTGCGTCTTCGGTATCAATTTTTATAAACCCAAATGTATTATAATGTACGCCAATAATTTTGTTTGTTTGTACAAAAACCGAAGCATTAATAGCATCATCAACATCCATTGTAAAATTGCTGCCAATGGGCAATATGGCAAAATCTAAATCAACCCATGTAGGAATTAATTGCATATCTAATGTTAATGAAGTATCTCCGCTATAATAAAAATTACCGTTTGCAGTTGTAAAAATAAAACCCATTGGGTTTCCACCATAACTGCCATCGGGCAAACTACTGCTGTGTTGGGCTATTACACATTTCACCGTTCCAAAATCAAAAGTCCATTTACCACCAATATTCATTGGATGGGTATTTTCTATCCCTTGTTTTTGCAGCCAATCGTGTATTTCCCAGTTGGTAACTACTTTAGCACCTGTTCTTTTCGCAATTGCTACACAATCTGCAATATGATCTACATGCCCATGGCTTACAAAAATATAATCAGCAGCAATATTGTTTATATCAATATGTTTGGCCAATTCATTATAAGAAATGAAGGGGTCGAATAATATTTTCTTTTTTTGTACTTCTACTAAAAAAGAAGCATGACCGAAATAAGTATATTTCATTTATGAACTATTTTGCCGATAAACAAAAATACAGTTTAACAGGGTTCTTTTATAATTATTTGATTAATACTAATATTAATTGCAGCTAAGTTGTCAACATTTTTTTTATTAAAACCTTGCCTTGTTATTATAAACCTCCAAATTTGCATATTCAATAAATAAAACTCAATGAGAAATTCCGGAACATGGTTTATTATCGCTGCAATAATGTTGGTAATTGATATTTATGTATTTCAAGCTGTAAAAGTTGTTTCAATTAATAGTTCTGAAAAATCTAAAATAATTATTCATACAGTATATTGGGTTGTAAGTGGGGCTACACTATTATTATTAATTACTTTTCCGTATATCTATGTTTTACAAGTTTCAAAAGTGTTTCGTAATTATATTTTTGCCATTTTGGTAGGATTATTTTTTGCCAAAATTATTGGATCAATATTTTTTTTATTAGATGATATTAGGCGATTAATGCTTTTTATTATGAGCAAAGTATTTTCCAGTACAGGAGCACATTTTGCCGATGCAGAAGGGGCTATTTCTCGTTCTGTTTTTTTAAGTTGGCTGGGTATTGGTTTGGGCAGTAGCTTATTTGGTACGTTGCTTTATGGGTTTAGTAATAAATACAATTATCAATTGCGAAAAATAAAACTTTCATTTCCTAATTTACCCAATGCTTTTGTAGGATTGAAAATTATTCATATCAGCGATATTCATAGCGGAAGCTTTCAAAATAAACCTGCTGTTAAAAAAGGAATTGATATTATTTTAAAACAAAATCCAGATTTAATTTTATTTACAGGCGATTTAGTGAATGATAGGCACGAGGAAATGAATGATTATATGGATGTATTCAGTCAACTGAAAGCTCCAATGGGTGTATATAGTACTTTAGGTAATCACGATTATGGCGATTATGTTAGTTGGCCATCGGCAGAAGCAAAGAAGCAAAATTTAGAGCAATTAAAACAAGTGCATGCTCAATTAGGATGGCGACTATTAATGAATGAACACGTAATTCTCGAAAAAAGTAATCAATCAATTGCATTATTGGGTATTGAAAATTGGGGTGCAAAAGGCAGATTTCCTAAATATGGCAAAATGAAAGAGGCTTATTCCGGTACCGAAAAATATCCTTTTAAAATTTTATTAAGCCACGATCCAAGTCATTGGGATGCTCAAGTAAGAACAGAATATCCCGACATAGATTTAACTTTATCGGGGCATACACATGGCTTTCAATTTGGGGTAGATAATCCTTATTTTAAATGGAGTCCGGTACAATGGATGTATAAAGAATGGGCCGGATTATATGAAGAACAGAAACAAAAACTTTACGTTAATAGAGGTTACGGTTTTATTGGATATCCGGGTAGGGTAGGCATTATGCCCGAAATAACTTTAATAGAATTAACTAACCAATAATTTTTATTTTTATTAAAACAATTTGGCATTATCATTGACAATAGTATAAAAATTAAAAAACATGAAAAAAGTTGTTGCCTTTTTATTTGCCATATTATTTTTTGGCATTATTACACAAGCTCAGGGTATTAAATGGGGTATTAAAGCAGGTTCTAATTTAACTAAAATATCCGGGCAATCGTTTAACCAGAACTTCAATTTAGCATATCAGGCCGGCTTATTTTCGGAAATAGATTTTACCAATACAATTGGTATTCAGCCCGAAATTTTATTTAGCGAAACCTCTTCTACAACTACATCGGGACTTAATGCAATATATTCTAACTTTAATTTAAATCATTCATTCAATTTAAATTATCTTTCAATTCCAATTCTATTGAGATATAATTTAAATAAATTAGTAACCTTAAATGTTGGTCCGCAGTTTAGTATTTTAATGAGCAATAACAATACAGTTATGCAAAATGGAGAAAATGCATTTAAGCAAGGCGATGTATCTATGGTTGGTGGTATTCAATTAAATCTTGCAGCTTTTAGAATTTATGGAAGATATGCAATTGGAATAAGCGATTTAAATAATATATCTAATCAAGATACATGGAATAGCCAACAAATTCAATTAGGAATTGGATTGAGATTATAAAAATAGAAAATTGCAAGTATTTACATCCCGCCTTTGGCGGGATTTTTTATGCCATTTTGTACTTTACTGATATAAATCTTTGTTGGTGGCATTAATATTGAGTTACTTTATCCTTTCATCTAAAATCAATATTAAAAATTTTAGTTGATGACATTTTGACCATTGAAATAAATGATATGATTAATAGTAATAAAACATTTTTGCTTTCGGAAGAAGATGCCGACTTTATGCCCATCATTCCAATTAATGAAAGTGATACCGAACAAGAAAAAATAATTATTCCGGATAGTTTACCTATTCTTCCTTTAAAAAATACTGTATTATTCCCAGGTGTTGTATTGCCAATAACTGTTGGAAGAGATAAAAGCATAAAAGCAGTTAATGAAGCATATAAAAGCGATAAATTGATTGGCGTAATTGCACAAAGAGATGCTCAAGTGGAAGAACCAGAAATAAAAGATTTATGTCAAGTAGGTACGGTTGCCCGAATTGTAAAACTTATTAAAATGCCCGATGGAGGTACCACTGTAATTATTCAGGGAAAGAAGCGGTTTGAATTGTTACACGTTATTTCCGAAGAGCCTTATTTTAGAGCTGCCATAAAACTATTCGAAGATCCTGTAACCACCGATGACGATCATTTTAATGCGTACATTAGTTCTATTAAAGATTTGGCTGCACAAATTATTCAGCTATCTCCCAATTTACCAACAGAAGCTTCTATTATTCTAAAAAATATTGAAAGCCCTTCCTTCTTAATCAACTTTGTAAGCAGTAATTTAAATAATGATATTGCAGAAAAACAAAACCTTCTTGAAATTCATAATATAAAAGAAAGAGCCGAAAAATTAATGCAATTATTGCAATTAGAACTTCAGTTTGCCGAACTTAAAAATAAAGTAACCAATAAAACAAGAACAGAAATAGATAAACAACAAAGAGAATATTTTTTACAGCAACAATTAAAGAGTATTAAAGATGAATTAGGCGGCGATACTAATGAACGCGAATTGATTGAAATGAAGAAGAAAGCTGAGGCAAAGCATTGGACAGACGCTGCAAAAGCCATGTTTAAATCGGAAATAGAAAAATTGGAAAGAATGCATCCTTCCACCCCCGATTATTCGGTTGTTTATAATCATTTGGATTTATTATTAGACTTGCCATGGCAAGAATATACTAACGATAATTACGATTTAACTAATGCCCGAAAAATTTTAGATGCCGACCATTACGGCATGCAAAAAATTAAAAACAGAATTTTAGAATATTTGGCTGTATTAAAATTAAAAGGTGATATGAAAAGCCCAATACTTTGTTTTTTAGGTCCTCCGGGTATTGGCAAAACATCTTTAGGTAAAAGTATTGCTCATGCGGTTGGAAGAAAATATGTGAGAGTAAGTTTGGGCGGATTACATGATGAAAGTGAAATTAGAGGGCATCGGAAAACCTATATAGGGGCAATGCCTGGAAGAGTAATACAAAATATTCGTAAAATAAAATCCTCTAATCCGGTAATGATTTTGGATGAAATTGATAAAATTGGTAACGATTTTAGAGGAGATCCATCTTCTGCTTTATTGGAAGTGTTAGATCCCGAACAAAATCATTCTTTCTACGATAATTATTTAGAATTAGAATACGATTTAAGTAAAGTATTATTTATTGCTACAGCCAATAATATACAAAATATTCAGCCCGCATTGCGAGATAGATTAGAAATAATTGATCTTAGCGGTTATGCTATTGAAGAAAAAGTAGAAATAGCCAAGCAACATTTAATTCCTAAGCAACGAGAAGCTCACGGATTAAAAGATATAAAATTTACCATTCACGATAAAGTAGTAGAAAAAATAATTGAAAACTATACAAGAGAAAGTGGTGTTCGTGAATTAGATAGGCAACTTGCTTCTATCATGCGGTATGAAGCAAAAGAATTTACTATAAAAAGTAAAATTAAGCCTACCCTTACTTCGGCCGATGTTCAAAAAATTTTAGGTCAACCCCGATATAGCAATGAAATTTATAAAACTGCTAATATGCCGGGTGTTGCAGTTGGTTTAGCATGGACTTATGTTGGAGGAGATATTCTTTTTATTGAAACTATTTTAAGTGAAGGTAAAGGTGAATTAAAACTTACCGGAAACTTAGGAAATGTAATGAAGGAAAGTGCTTCTACTGCTTTAACATACTTACAAGCTAATGCCAAAAAAATTGGGTTAAATACGGAAGATGTAGCCAAAAAATCTATTCATATTCATGTGCCCGAAGGGGCCGTGCCCAAAGATGGTCCCAGTGCCGGTATCACCATGCTTAGTTCTTTAGCATCTGCTTTTACAGGACGAAAAGTAAAACCATATTTAGCCATGACCGGCGAGATTACTTTACGTGGACAAGTACTACCGGTTGGAGGAATTAAGGAAAAAGTATTAGCTGCTAAGCGTTCGGGTTTAAAAGAAATTATTTTATGCTGGCAAAATGAAAAAGATGTTCAGGAAATTGATAGCAATTTTATTAAAGGATTAGAATTTCATTATGTTAAAACTATGCAGCAAGTACTTGATTTGGCGCTTGTATAGTTGCCATTAATAGAAATTGATTTGTTTTTAAACAAAACTTTATCAACTTTGTATTTATTCAATCAACAGATTTTTTCATGTTGGTTGTTTTAAGGGTTAAGATCCCCCATTTTTATGGGGGATTATTTTTTAAAAGGTTTATCACATTAAAACAAGTTTATGAAATATTACAGCAAACTTTATTTTATCTTCATCGTACTATGAGGTTTCGTTTAATTGCTATATTAATAAGTTTGGCTATTGCTATTTTATCCAACGCCCAACAATTGGGTGGTAATACCGTGTATAATTTTATGAATCAGCCCAACTCTGCACAATTATCGGCTTTAGGTGGAGTAAATATTTCTAATATTACGAATGATGTTTCAATGAGTTTTGCCAACCCTGCCTTATTAAGGCAACAAATGAATTTACAATTAAGCAGCTCGTTTAATAGTTATTTTGCCGGTATAAGAAATTATAGTGCAACTTCTGCTTGGTATCTATCAAAATCTTCAACTAATATAGCTTTAGGCGTTAATTATTTTGATTATGGAAATATCACTCAAACAGATGCTGCCGGAAATATTTTAGGAAATTTTCATCCAAACGATAATGTGCTGCAAATAATGGCCTCTCGTAAATATTTACAACATTGGTGGTATGGGGCTACAATTAAATTTATATCGAGTAATTATGGGCAATATAGAAGTAATGGATTGGCCGTAGATGTAGGAATTAATTATTACGATTCTGTTCATTTATTTCAAGTGGGGTTTGTAACAAAAAATTGGGGTGCACAGTTAAAAAGTTATTCCGCCAATTCGTTAAAAGAGCAATTGCCTTTTGATATGCAATTAGGAATAACCAAGCGTTTAGCACATGCACCTATTCAGTTTTCATTAACTGCCCATCATTTACAAGCATTTAATATTTATTATAGCGATAGTAGCTTTAATAATTTTATAGGAGATAATAGCAATAGTGCAAACAATTCGGCACTAAATAAAATTGTATCGCATTTAGTATTGGCTACACAATTTTTTATTTCCGATCAGCTTGAGCTTACTACTGCATTTAATTTTTTAAATCGGCGTGATTTAAATATTTATAATACAACCAATGGCTTAAATGGCTTTACCTTAGGCATTGGAGCATATTTAAAAAAGATACATCTACGCTATGCAACAGGCTTTTATCAGCAAAATATGTTTCATCAAATTAGTTTAAATATAGATTGGAAAGGCAATACTTTATTTAATTAATTTTTAGGTTAGAAGCATACTTTCTCCATTTATCAATTAACAATAACATATCGTTGGGCAATGTGGTATCAAAAAACATTTCTTTTTTAGTTTTTGGATGAATAAAGCCCAAAGTTTTTGCATGTAAAGCACAACGGCCACATACTTCAAAACAATTATCTACAAACTGTTTGTATTTGGTATACACTGTTCCTTTTAAAATGGTATTGCCTCCATATTCCCAATCGTTAAAAAGTGTATGGCCAATATGTTTCATGTGTACTCTAATTTGATGAGTTCTTCCTGTTTCTAAAACACATTCTACTAAAGTGGTATAATGAAATCTTTCCATTACTTTATAATGTGTAATAGCATGTTTTCCGGTTTCTCCATCCGGATAGGCTGTAAACATTTTTCGATGATGATGATGGCGTGCAATATTTGCTTCAATAGTTCCTTCATTTTGCTCCATATCTCCCCAAACTAAGGCAATATATTTTCTTTGAACAGTATGATTAAAAAACTGTTTTGCCAAATTTGCTGCAGCATCTGCATTCTTGGCCAAAACAATTAATCCGGTAGTATTCTTATCTATTCTATGTACCAAGCCATAACGCGGCAAAGTATCTTCATTTAGTTCAGGATTGTTTTGTAATAAATAATACGCTACTCCATTTAATAATGTTCCTGTGTAATTGCCTACACCGGGATGTACCACCATATTCGATGGCTTATTTATTACCATAACATCTTCATCTTCGTAAACAATGTTTAATGGAATATTTTCGGGTTTAACCTCGGTATATTCCGGATTAATAAGGCTTAGTAATACAATATTATCTCCGGGTTTTACTTTATAATTGCTTTTTATTGCTTTATTGTTTACAGTTACAAAACCGGCATTAATGGCATTTTGTACTTTATTTCTGGTAGCATTTTCCAATCTCGATTGAATCCATTTATCAATGCGTAAAGGTTCCTGACCTTTATCTATTGTAAAAGTTTTACGTTCATAAATTTCTTCGGCTTGCTCTATTTGCTCAAATAATAATTCTTCCTTCATAAAACAAAATAAGTTCAAGAACTTCAAAGTGCAAAAGTTTTACTTTTACAAAATGAAGCAACAAGTGTTTTTTAAAGATTTGGGTATGAAGCCCTATAAAGAAGTTTGGGACTTACAAGAACTGCTATTAAAGCAAAATGTTGAAAAAAAAGCTACTGGTGGAGATGCCTCTTCAACCATTAATCATTTATTATTTGTAGAGCATTTGCCCGTATATACATTGGGAAAAAGCGGAAAAGAAGAAAATATTTTAATAAGCGATGCCGAAATGAAAATAAATGGCATTGATTTTTTTCATATTAATCGGGGAGGCGATATTACTTTTCATGGGCCGCAGCAAATTGTTGGGTATCCTATTTTGGATTTAGATAAGTTTAAAACAGATTTAAGTTGGTATTTAAGAAGTTTGGAAGAAGTTATTATTTTAACATTGGCTGAATATGGGTTAAAAGGCGATAGAAGTATTGGAGAAACAGGAGTGTGGTTAGACCCCCACGAAGTAGGTAAAGAAAGAAAAATTTGTGCAATGGGTATTAAATGCAGCCGATGGGTTACCATGCATGGGTTTGCTTTGAATGTAAATACTAATTTATCTTACTTCAATAATATTATTCCATGTGGTATTCAAAATAAACAGGTAACTTCTTTGCAAAAAGAGTTAAACAGAGAAATAGATTTTAATGAAGTGAAAGAGAAAGTAAAACGAAATTTTGAAACAGTATTTAATGCTGTGCTTATCTAAAAATCGCTTTCGAGATAAAATTTATTTTTTTCTTTTAATTTATTATCCTCATACAACTCAAAATTAAACCATCCTGCATGTAAAAAATTTAATTTTTCAACGGTTAATTTTTCTTCTTTTAAACGGTTAATTTCAAAAAGTTTTGTACCATTTTCTTCAAAAAATTTAATACTATAATTGTGTTCTTTAGCAAAAGGTAATTCAATATTTAATTGGCCTTTGGTATTTGTAAAAACATATTGCGATGGTTTCCAAACTATTTTTGGTATAAACTTTTTTAAAACCACATCATTATATCCTATAATTTCAATAGTATCTTTTGTTTGAGTAATAATACTGTCTTTAAACTTCTTATAATCGGGGTATTCAAAAACAAATAATAGCGAATCTTTTGTGTTATTGAGTATGGTAACAAATCTTTTTTCTGTTAATTGCTTAATTGGATTGGTTTTTACAGACTTATTTAAATTGTCAATAATAATATCGGTATAAATTCTTTTCCTTTCAATATAGCTATAATTGGTAGCGTCATTTAAACTATCATCGGCATTTATTGGCATACTGTTTTTAGCTTCTATTTCTTTTGATGCTGCTTTCGATTTAGTAAAAAAATAATTACCATCTTCAAACACATAAAAAATTCTATAAAACCTCTTCATGCCGCCAATACTGCGTTTATCAATAAATCCATTTGTTGGTAAATTGGGAGATTGTGTTGTGAAAATTGTTTGAAACATTTTTAAACTATCGAACGAGCTTTGCACCGAAACTTGTGTTAGTGTTGTATAAGTATTATTCCAGTTTATTTTTATTTTATCTTTTGATATTTCTATTACTTGAAAATGGGGTAAAGTTTCCTGAGAAATAATTTGAGAGGTAATAAGTATAGAAAAGAATAAGCAATAAAACGGTAACAATCTTTTTTTCATTGAAACAAATATAATAACTGATAAAAATTAAAATTGCAAAATATTTTTGGGTAAAGAATTATTTCCCTGTAATCCACCACAATGAACAACCAATATTTTACTTCCGCTGTAAAAATATTTTTCTTTTATTAAATCTAATGCTGCATATATCGATTTGGCTGAATATACAAAATCGGTAGGTAAATGATACTTATTCCAAATGTCATTCATAAATTCACTTAAAATATTGGGGCATTTTGCATAACCGCCAAAATGATACTTATTCAACAGTATAAATTTTTTGTTTTTATCTTTCTCCGGCAGCAAAAAATAGATTTCATTTATCAATGCTTCATTTCCTTTCATTACATTAAGCCCAATAATTTGCTGATGCTCTTTTGCTGCGGTAATTAAGCCGGCCAACATGGTGCCGGTTCCGGCTGTAGCTATAATATGGCTATACGAATTGTCAATCCAATTAAAAATTTCTGCAGCTCCTTTTACACCTAAGTCTCCGTATCCACCTTCATTTATCCAATACCAGTTTTCGTTGGTATAACTTTCAATGATGTCGGTCTTCTTTTTGTATTTATCTCTGGGCATAAATATCAATTGCATTCCATGCTTGCTTGCATTTTGCAACGTGTGAGATAATATTTTCGGCCTCTCGCCTCGAATAATTCCAATACTTTTTAAGCCTAATGCATTACACATATACGCTGTAGCAACAATATGGTTCGAAAAATATCCGCCAAACGTGGCAATTGTTGCGTATTGCTTTTCTACTGCATCTTGTAAATAATATTTTAATTTAAACCATTTATTTCCGCTAACAATTTCATTAATTACATCCAATCTTAATATATCCAGCGTAATTTCTGATTCTTGTAAAAGAGGTTGAATAAAAATTTTATCAAGCTGCAATAAATTATCTATCATACTACAAAATTATTGTTGCATTGCTGATATTAATTAAATTTGAATATTAAAATCAATTTTTTATGAAACCGACCCTTGTTATTTTGGCTGCTGGAATGGCAAGTCGCTATGGCAGTATGAAACAAACTCAATCCTTTGGTCCTAGTGGAGAAACCATTATGGAGTACAGTATTTATGATGCAATTAAAGCCGGATTTGGTAAAGTAGTATTTATTATTAGAGAAGAATTTTTAGGCATGTTTCAATCGGCCTTTGAGCATAAGCTAAAAGGCAAAGTTGAAATAGATTACGTTTTTCAGGAGTTAACACTATTTACTAACAATAGAACCATCCCTGCTGAACGAGCCAAGCCTTGGGGTACAGCACATGCAGTACTTTGTTGTAAAGGAAAAGTAAATGAACCTTTTGCTGTTATTAATGCCGACGATTTTTATGGGCGAGATGGATTTAAAAAGGCCTATGAATTTTTAACCTCCGGTGTTAATGAAAAAACGTATGCTATTATTGGATATGAGTTGAAAAAAACTTTAAGTAGTAATGGTAGTGTTAGTAGAGGAGTTTGCGCCGTTGACGATAATGATGATTTAACCGATATAAACGAGCGTACAAGAATTTATAGAAATGAACAAGGAATTATTACATATGAAGACGAAACCGGTTTACATGAAGTAAGTGAAAACGCAAGTGTAAGTATGAATTTTTGGGGATTTCATCCCGGTGTTTTTGAATATAGTGAACAACTATTTAGCGATTTCTTAGATAAAAATATGCATAATCCAAAAAGCGAGTTTTTTATTCCAATTGTTGCGGATGCTTTTGTAAAATCCGGTAAAGGAGTAATAAAAGTAATTCCTACTTCTGCGCAATGGTTTGGAGTAACTTATAAGGAAGATGCACCCGGTGTTCAGGAAAGTATTAATGCCTTAGTAAGTAGTGGAGAATATCCTAATAATTTATGGTTATAAAGAAGTATTCTAGGGTAATACTTTTACATTAAATAAGAAAAGAGCCGAATAATTTTTATTCGGCTCTTAAAGTATATATTTTGGTGTAAGTAATTATTTTTTGTTAAACGCCTGAACCATAAATACACAATCTTCAATTTTATTAATTTGTGTTTCGCGATCCATTCCTTTTAGCGTTGAGTGTTTAGGTAGTTTTATTTTTTGAACCGAAGTATCCGAATTCTTTATTTCTTCAATAATTGTATGAATATTTTTGCTTTTAATAGCAAAAGTTACACCTTCTGCCTCTAATTCACGTGTACTTAAAATACCTACTACTTCTCCATTTTTGTTTAATAAAGGTCCACCGCTATTACCAGGGTTAGCCGGCATTTGAATTTGAAAACTTGCAGTATCGTTATTATAACCTGTTTTTGCACTAACATCGCCTTTACTGTAAGTAATTTCGTTACGGGGGTATCCTAAAGTAAATACTTCTTCCCCTAAACTGATATCTCCCGATTTAGCAATGTTGTAGGGTAAATATTTAAAAGGAACATAATCTTTATCGTCTATTTTTAAAATAGCTAAATCTTTATTTAAATCAACAAAAATTATTTTCGCTTTAAATTCATCTTTTTTATTGCTGATTACGTTTACGAAAGAGGATCCTTTTAAAACGTGAGCATTAGTAACAATATAGCCTTTTGCATCAATTAAAAAGCCGGTTCCGCCTCTTTTTAAAGTAGCTCCTTCCGGTAATTTTGAAGGTTTATTTTTAATTTCGGTATTAAATTTTCCTTCTAAAACATATATCTTTTTGCTTAATTCTTGCAGGTCTTCTTTTTTAGGAGAAGGTGATAAGGAAGTTACAATAACACTTATTGCTAAGGCAATAATACCGCCAACAGATGCAGCAATTGCAGTAACCCTTTTATATTTTTGGTATAATTGAATAATTCTTCCTTTGGTAGAGAGTTCTGTGCCTTCGTAAATATCTCCTTTTTCGGTAAGTTTATTATGAGTTTGATGTAAATTATCTTTAAAAATACTTCTGGCCGAATACATATCCATTTGGTGTAAAAACATACTGTGTTCCACTACCATTTGGTCAATTTCGGGTGTATTTTTACGCAATTGTTCAAAATATTCTTTTTCGGCGGGTAGCATTGTACCCTCTAAATATCTTTCAATTGCTTGAAGTAAAATATTATCTTCCATAATAACTATTCTCCAATATTATATTGAGCAAAAAATAATTTTTTTAACCGCATTAAGCATTTGTATTTCTGATTCTTTGCATTATCTGCGTTAGTATATCCAAATTCTTTTGCCAAAGCTTGCATATCCAATTTTTTAATATAATAACCTTGCAGTAAACTTTTACAAGGTTCTCCTAAACTATTTAAAGCTCTATCCATTATAGCAAACTCTGCATTGCGTTTTTCATGAATTTCAATGTCGTCTTCAACAGGAATAGTCGCTTCAATGTTGTCAATTTGGTTTGAGTAGCGGCCGAGCTGTTGCAATCTTTTAAGCCAGAGCCGCCTGCATACGGAATATACATACGTATTGATTTTACAGGTTAAAACAAATGATTTACTTTGTGTTTTTTCATACAGTGCAATCATTGCTTCCTGAAAAATATCCCTGGCATCATCATAAGAACCATTATTATTGAGAATGAAAGCTTGAACCATATTAAAATTTTCCTTATAAATGGTTTCAATGGACTTTGAGTCTCTGTTAGCCAGTCCTTTCAGTAATAGTTGTTCGTTTAATTCAGCTTTCACTATCTGATATTTAATACACTACAATATGGAAAAGTAACCCAAAAAAAGGGAATAAAATTTTTTTTCAAAAATATATATAATGTTAAGGTTACCTTTTTTATGTTTCTGTATTAAAGTCAAAATTAATTCACAAAAAAAGCTCACAAAATGAAAAAATTATTCGCAATTATTGCTGTAGCAAGTGTATTTGCTGCTTGCTCTGGTGGCTCAACTCCTGCTGCTACTACTGACACAACTAAAAAAGTAGATACAGCAAAAGTAGCTGTTGATACAACTAAGAAAGCTGATACAACTGTAAAAGCTGCAGCTGATACTACTAAAAAGTAATTTGGATAGTGTGTAGGTTGAATGTTCTAGCTTGCAAGAACAGTGTGTAACTCTTTTTCATATGGCAAGCAATCGTTAGAGGCCGTTCCGTTTCCACGGAAGGGCTTTCTTTTTTATACTTACTGATAGGATGTTGCATAAAAATTGCAATTTCTTTACTCCGTTCTCCTGAATTTTTTTCGAGTACCACCATTGGCATGTAAATAATACCGAATTATTTTTTATGGGATTATCGCCGGATAGTTAATTAATATAGGTAGGGTTTAATTTTCTTCCAAAGAAAAGTACTACTATACCAAAAATAGCAACAAATATTTCATTCTATTTAAAATTTATTTTTTATCAAATAATTAATTCACCATTTGAAAATGAAATAATTTTATTTCCAACTCACTCTTTTATTAAAAGTAAGAAAATGGCTAAACAAATGGTATTTCGTTTTCTTTTTTCATGGATAACTATATTTTATTTCTTTTCAGTTGATGCCCAAATAAAATCTATTTCTAATAAAGTAGATTCTGTGTTAAGTTTAATGAGTATTGATGAAAAAGTTGGTCAACTAAATCAATATTCCGGCGACTGGGATGAAGCTATAGGCCCTATTACTAAGGATGGCGATAAGCAAAATCAAATTAAAAAAGGACTGGTAGGGGCTATGCTAAATGTTAAAGGAGTTGCACATGCAAAACAATTGCAATTAATGGCTATGCAATCTCGCTTAAAAATTCCTTTACTTTTTGGACAAGATGTTATTCATGGGTATAAAACAACATTTCCTATTCCTTTAGCAGAGGCTGCATCATGGGATTTAGAGGCTATTGAGCTATCGGCTCGTATTGCTGCTACAGAAGCTGCTGCATCTGGTGTTCAATGGACATTTGCACCAATGGTTGATATTGCTCGAGACCCACGTTGGGGTAGAGTGATGGAAGGTGCCGGTGAAGATACTTATTTGGGTTCTTTAATTGCAAAAGCAAGGGTAAAGGGTTTTCAAGGTAAAGGCTTGGGAAATATGGATGCCGTGATGGCTTGCGCTAAACATTATGCTGCTTATGGTGCAGCTATAGGTGGAAGAGATTATAATTCTGTTGACATGAGCGATAGAACTTTATGGGAAGTATATCTGCCTCCTTTTAAAGCCGCTTTAGATGCAGGTGCGACAACATTTATGACCTCATTTAACGATTTAAACGGTATTCCTGCAACAGGAAATAAATATCTGTTAAGAACTATTTTAAAAGGTAAATGGAATTTTAAAGGTTTTGTAGTGAGTGATTGGGGAGCAGTTGGTGAGATGATTAATCATGGATTTGTAAAAAATAATACTGAAGCTGCTTTAGCTGCTATATATGCAGGTTGCGATATGGATATGGAAAGCCGTAGCTACAAAAATCATTTATCGCAATTAGTAAAAGAGGGCAAACTGCCAATCGCTTTTGTTGATGAGGCAGTGAAAAGAATTCTTACTAA
This sequence comes from Hydrotalea sp., assembly GCA_027364735.1. Lineage (GTDB taxonomy): Bacteria > Bacteroidota > Bacteroidia > Chitinophagales > Chitinophagaceae > JAKAJX01. The sequence continues at coordinate 17,700 of DAHXOT010000012.1, forward strand.
AAAGTTTGAATTGGGATTATTTGATAATCCATTTAAGTTTTTTGATGAGTTGAGAGAAAAAAACGAATTAAATAATGTTGAACATGCCAAAGCTGCTCGGGATATTGCTAGAAAAAGCATTGTGTTATTAAAAAACGAAAATCAATTATTGCCTTTATCTCCATCACTTAAATCAATTGCAGTAATTGGGCCATTGGCAAAGGAAGTAAAACAAAATTTAGGATTTTGGTCAATAGAGTGGCCAAATGATTCTTCTTATATCACTTCTCAATGGCAGGGCATAAGCAACAAAATCAGTCGGAATACTAAATTATTGTATGCTAAAGGTGCAGGCATTACCGATACATCTCGTGCCGGTTTTGCAGAGGCAATTTTAACAGCAAAACAAGCAGATGTTGTAATAATAACTGTTGGTGAAGCAAGAGATATGAGTGGCGAAGCTAAAAGTAGGTCTAACATTCATTTGCCGGGTGTTCAAGAAGAATTAATCAAAGCTGTTGCCGCAATTGGCAAACCAATTATCGTAATTATAAGTGCAGGAAGACCATTAATTTTTAATTGGACTACAGATCATATCCCCGCTATATTATATACTTGGTGGTTAGGAAGTGAAGCCGGAAATGCTATTGCAGATGTTATATTTGGCGATTATAATCCTTCGGGTAAATTACCAATGAGTTTTCCGATGGCAGAAGGTCAAATTCCTATTTATTATAATCACTTTAATACTGGTCGCCCTGCCAATAATGATAGCGATCGGTTTTATCGTTCAGCATATATCGACTTATCAATTTATCCTAAATATGAATTTGGTTACGGTTTAAGTTACACTACATTTAACTATTCTAACTTGCAATTGAGTAAACAAAAAATTAAAAAAGATGAAACAATTACCGTTTCATTTAACATAACAAATACCGGAAAATATGCAGGTGAAGAAGTGGCTCAGTTGTATTTACGAGATAAATTTGCATCGGTTGTTAGGCCTGTAAAAGAATTAAAGAATTTTAGAAAAATTTTATTACAACCTGGTGAAACTAAAACTATTCATTTTATTATTGATAAAGAAAAATTATCGTTTTATAATGCACAAATGAAATGGGGTACAGAACCCGGCGAATTTGATATTATGGTGGGAACTTCATCCAAAAAAATTCTTCTACAAAAAAGTTTTACATTAATACAATAAATAGCATCAAAACTTCAACTTCATATGAAATATTCTTCCATCTTTATTTTTAGTTTAATTATTGTAGTTTCTTGCCATAATAATTCTACTACAGCTTCTCATAACTATACTACTGTTATAAAAGATTCGACTGATAATACAGATTGGGCTTTATTGCCTTTTGTAAAAATAGATTCTGTTAATCCTATTATGGCACCGGGCACAAATAGTTTCATTGATCCTATTTTAAATAAATCTGTTTTATGGGAGCAAAAAGATGTATTTAACCCTGCAATAGTGGTAAAAGACAATAAAGTATATATGCTTTATAGAGCCCAGGATAAAATTGGTAAACCAGATGGTACATCGAGAATAGGATTGGCAATAAGTGAAGATGGAATTCATTTTAAAAGAATGAATGCTCCGGTTTTATATCCTGACAATGATGTGTATAAAAAATTAGAATGGCAAGGTGGCTGCGAAGATCCGAGAGTAGTTGAAGATGATAAAGGAAAATATTACATGACTTACACGGCGTTTGATGGAGATAGTGCCAGATTAATGATTGCTACTTCAAAAGACTTATTGCATTGGAAAAAAGAAGGACATGTATTTGCTTCGGCTTTTAACGGAAAATATGTAAATACTTGGACAAAATCGGGGTCTATTGTTTGTAAATACGAAGATGGTAAAGCAGTTGCAACTAAAATTAATCATAAATATTGGATGTATTGGGGCGATTGTTTTATTTGGTCTGCCACTTCGGATGATTTAATTCATTGGACTCCTGTAGAAATGACTAATGATGAAAAGCCAATAGTAGAACTAAAAAGTCATGCAGTGGCTATGCCACATTTAAAAATTGTTATTCCCACTCGCAATAAAAAATTCGATTCGGATTTGGTAGAACCTGGTCCGCCGGCTATGCTTACCGATAAAGGAATTTTATTAATTTATAATAGCAGAAATGTTCCTTCTATTGGCGATAGTTTATTGGCCGAAGGTACTTATGCGGCAGCTCAAGTTTTATTGGACAAAAATGATCCTACAAAAATTCTGCATCGTATGAATACTTATTTTATAAAGCCGGATAAAAAATACGAGTATAGTGGACAAGTAAATAATGTTTGTTTTATAGAAGGGTTAGCATTCTTTAAAAACAAATATTATTTATATTATGGAACTGCCGATTCTAAAATTGCAGTAGCAGTTAAAGAATCGAAGTAAACAATATGTAGAAAAAATTATACTTGTGTTTGTACAATATCTTTAATTAACAAATCAATTCTTTCTTCGGTTATACCGGGCATACAAATTAAATGAGAATTGCCATTGGCAGAAGCTAATTGCCATTTTACAATTAATTCTTTTTTTATTTCAGAAAATATAACAGTAATAGCATTGTTGTTTCTCCATGCCTGTAAGCCAATTTTATTTAATTGTTCAACAGCATAATTCGCAACTTGTAAACATTTTTCTGTTCTGTTTTTAAAGCCTTCTATGCCATATCTTTTTATGGCATACCAAAGAAATAAAGGGGTTATTCCATTGCGAGAACCGGAAATTGTAGTATCTGATGTGCCTATATAAGCAACAGAATTGGCAATTCTATCGCGATGCGATTTTTTAGCTAAAACTATACCGCTGGGAATAGGCGACCCAATAAATTTATGCCCGCTTACTGCAATGCTATCTACGCCATCGGCAAAATCGAATGCGGGTTTAGGGTGTATAAAAGGAATATAAGCACCCGATAATGCTGCATCGGCATGAATGTAGTTATGATGAATTGCGAGATCTTTAAAAATATCTTTAATTTTTTTTACATCATCTCTAGCTTCGGTCATTGTAGTACCAATATTGGCAAATACAACAACAGGCATATTTCTGTTCATGCGAATGGTATCGTGCAAATCGCTATAATCTATTTCACCATTTTTTTGTGTTCTAATGGCAATATTAGGCATATCGAGCAAGTGTAAATTTTTTTGAACACTATAGTGGGTACTTTCGGAATAATATACCATTGCTTTAGGAAATAATTCACGAGCAAGGTATAAGCCGTACATATTTCCTTCAGAGCCGCCATTAGTAATGTAACCCCACCACTCATTTTTTTCAGCCCTAAATAAATCGGCAAAAAAATTAAGTACTTCTCTTTCCATTTCTCTGGTGCCAATGGCGTAAGTAGAGTCGATAAACGGATCGCCAATATTATTTACAGGATATTGTAAAAAGCGAAATAATTCAGAATAATCGAAATCCATTGCAACCGGATAACCTAATACAGTTGCAGTTTTTGATTGAATTTTTTCATATAATTTTTCTAATTCTTCTGAAGCATCTTTAGTTAGCAATTTTGCGTATTGCATGGTATTTATTTTTCTTGCATAAACGGATACGTATAATCTGTTGGAGGGTTGAATGTTTCTTTAATACTTCTTGCACTTAGCCAACGATATAAATTTAATTGGCTACCTGCTTTATCGTTTGTGCCACTGGCTCTTGCACCGCCAAATGGTTGCTGACCAACAACTGCTCCGGTTGGTTTATCGTTAATATAAAAATTGCCTGCTGCATTGCGTAATTTATTAGTGGCTAACTCAATTGCAGCTTTATCTTGTGCAATAATACAGCCTGTTAGTGCATAAGGCGAAGTATTGTCTAATAAGGTTAGTGTTTCTTCAAACTTATTTTCATTGTAAACATAGATGGTTAAAACCGGACCAAATATTTCTTCACACATGGTTGTGTAATTGGGTATTTTAGCTTCTATAACTGTTGGCTGAATGAAATAACCTACTGATTTATCGCAATTGCCTCCAACTAAAATATCCGAATCGTTACTGAGTTTAGCGTTATCAATATATTGCTTTATTTTATCAAAGCTTTTTTCATCAATTACTGCATTGATAAAATTGCTAAAATCTTCCGGTGTACCCATTTTAAAACTATTTACACCATCAACAAGTTTTTGTTTAATAACATTGGCAAGGTTAGATGGAATATATGCTCTTGAAGCAGCAGAACATTTTTGTCCTTGATATTCAAATGCACCACGAAGTAAAGCAGTTGCTGCAATAGCTGCATCAGCAGAAGCATGTATCATTACAAAATCTTTTCCTCCTGTTTCGCCTACAATTCTTGGGTATGATTTGTAGTTGGCAATATTTTTACCAATGGTTTCCCACATATAATTAAAAACACCGGTTGAACCCGTAAAATGAACGCCTGCAAATTCTTTATGGCTAAAGCATATTTTTCCTATGGTTGGGCCATCAACATAAATTAAATTAATAACACCATCTGGTAGGCCTGCTTCTTTTAAAATTTTCATAAACATTTGTGCCGAATAAATTTGTGTATGTGCAGGTTTCCAAATAACTACATTGCCACACAAAGCAGCACTGGTAGGCAAATTGCCGCCAATTGCGGTAAAATTAAAAGGTGTAATAGCCAATACAAAACCTTCAAGTGGCCTATATTCCATTCTGTTATGAATTCCGGCAGAGCTAATGGGTTGTTGTTGATATATTTCACTTAAAAAATGAACATTAAATCTTAAAAAATCTATTAGTTCGCAAGCACTATCTATCTCGGCCTGATAGGCATTTTTGCTTTGTCCTAACATGGTTGTAGCATTCATGTAGCTACGGTATTTGGTAGAAATTAAATCGGCAGCTTTTAAAAAAATGGCAGCTCTTGTTTCCCAATTCATGGCAGCCCATTTTTCTTTTGCCGCTAATGCTGCATCAATGGCTTGATGAACATGTGATTGATCTCCTTCATAAAAATAGCCTAATACATGCTGCTTTTCATGTGGCGGATGTATGGCCATTTTCTTATCAGTTCTTACTTCCAGATTGCCTATATACATGGGAATATCCAATTCTTTACTTTTTAATTCGGCTAAGGTTTTCTTTAGCATTGCTCTTTCGGCACTTCCTACTGTATAATTTAAAACCGGCTCATTAACCGGCATTGGGTAAGAAAAATATCCTAAACTCATGGTGTTTTAATTTGGTGCAAGATAATGTAATACCGAATTATTTACAGAGATTTGAATCACAATATTATAGTATGTTGGTTTATGGTTTACTTTTTTCAATTTAGTTGGACAATAATTTTAAAGGCATTATACATTATTTCTGCACGAAAAAAGGAGAAGGCTTGGGCTATTACTTATTTAAAAAATTTACAGCATCAATACCAAGCTCAATTAGATGGTTTTACTTTTTATAAAATTGTAGATAGTTATGCCATATTTACTCCTGTAATTTGCGATGCATTTAGCTTGTTGAATGCAAGAAAAACCAATCGCAATGAAAGAATAAGAATATTGCATTATTTTATATGTAGTTCTATTTTTGATAATTTTATTGATTGGAATTTATTGGGTGAAGAAGAGTTGTATAAAATTTCTTTTCAGCCCGAAACGTATGCTGCACAATCAATAAGCGAAAAATTATTTATTGGATCTCATTTATTTTTAAAAAGTTGTGTAAAAAAAACAAACGAGTATATTGAAGTTACCCATAAATTGTTCGATATACAACAACAATCTGCACAACAGTTTAATGCCAATATATCGGAAAAAGAGATAGAAAGCATTACCCTTAAAAAGGGTGGGTTTTCTTTATTGTTGTGTAGTTTTTATTTCGATAGAGAAGCTTCTGTACTCGAAAAAAATTGTTGGTATGCTTTGGGCGAAATTATTCAGCTTACTAACGATTTATACGATATTTATAAAGATTTACAGAATGGTTCACATACCTTAGCCACTCGAATGAAAAATATTTTTGTTTTTGAAGTTTATTTCAAAAATTTAATCAATCAATTCATGCAAGTAGTGCAAAATTTTGCAAAACCCAGCAAAAAAAAAATCCAATTTGCTGTTTCTATGGCTGGCGTAAGTGCTTTTGGGTTAATAGCCATTAATCAATTAAAAAACTATAAAAATGATGAAAATGGCAGTGTAGATATAAAAAGGTTAAATAGAAAAGATATAATTGTTGATATGGAAAAACTTCCAAACATTATTAAGTGGCTTTATTTTGTGTATAAATACGGTAAACAATAATTTGTTACTATGGCTATAGTTTTATTCGATAATCAGTATAGAAAAAAGTTATATCCTTTTACTGCAACAAAAGCTGTTGCAGATTTGCGTTTGGGCATTTTTACAATTAAAGAACGATGGGAGAAATTAACTAATCAAAAAGTTTTTATACAAACTGAAAATTACTTGCAAGGGTTGTATGAAAAAATTTCGGAGAATGATTTGCTTTGGGTTGATGCCACTGTTTTGCCAGACGAAAATTTGCTAAGTGCTTTGTTTAATTTAGAAGTGGATAGTGCTTTAGTAAATGATGATGGTTTAATTGCAATTAGAAAAATAAGTAAATGTGAAAATCTTTTTCAATCATTCAAAAAAGCTACATCAATACATATTAAACGATTAGATTTTGCATGGCAATTATTTCAATGGAACGATGAATGGCTAAGAAAAGATTTTCTTAATATTATCCAAAACAGAGTATCTCAAAAAATTTCTTCAACAAATTTTATTCAATCGCCACAAAATATTTTTATTGAAGAAGGAGCTGTGGTTGAATATGCATTTATTAATGCCAATGATGGCCCGGTTTATATTGGAAAAAACGCAGTTGTTTCTGAAGGTGCAATGATTCGCGGTCCATTTGCTTTATTAGAGAATGCGTTGGTTAAAATGGGTGCAAAAATTGTGGGAGCAACAACTATTGGTCCAGCTTGTACAGTTTGCGGTGAAATTAAAAACAGCATTTTATTTGGTTACAGTAACAAGGGGCATGATGGATATTTGGGCGATAGTGTAATAGGCGAGTGGTGTAATGTAGGTGCCGGTACTAGTAATAGTAACGTAAAAAATTCTGCCGGTACTATTAAAATGTGGAATGCATTTGATAAAAATTTTTATGAAGTAGGAAATAAAGCCGGCGTTTTAGTTGGCGATTATTCTCGATTCTCCATTAATTCATCTATTAATACGGGAAGCTTTGTAGGAGTGGCTTGTAGTATTTTCGGGAATGGGTTATTGCCTAAAGTAATGAATGATTTTACTTGGGGAACATCAGATGAATATGAATTTGATAAAGCCATTAGAGATATTAGTAATTGGAAAAAAATAAAACATCAACAACTAAACGATGTGGAAATTGACATATTGCGATATATCTTTGCGGCGAAATTTCCTCTCGTCTGAAGGAAATAATGAAGTTTTTCAAACAACTATTGTATAATAAAAAAATTCTCACCCTTTTAGGGTTGAGGTAAATGAATGATCATGAGAAAGCAAATAGCAGCAGCAAACTGGAAAATGAATTTAACTTTACAACAAGGAGAGCAGTTAATAAACGATATTTTGGCATTGCCACATGAGCTAAAAGAGAATCAACAAGCTGTATTTGCAGTACCATTTCCTTATTTACAAATGGCACAGCAAAAGTTAGGCAATAAGCAACAAGTATTTGTTGCTGCACAAAACGTTTATAATAAAAAAAGCGGAGCATTTACCGGCGAGGTAAGTGTAGATATGTTACAGTCATTAGAAATTCAAATGGTTGTTTTAGGCCATAGCGAGCGTAGAGAATATTTTAACGAAACCAATCAATTCTTGGCAGAAAAAGTAAATATCTGTTTAGACAATAATATTACACCAATTTTTTGTTGTGGTGAAGCGTTAAATATTCGAGAAGCCAATACTCAGAATGATTTTGTTGGGCAACAATTAGCAGAATCTTTGTTTCATTTATCTGCCGATCAAATTAAAAAAGTAGTTATTGCCTATGAGCCAATTTGGGCAATAGGTACCGGAAAAACTGCAACAAGCGAGCAAGCACAAGAAATGCATGCGTTTATACGTTCGGTATTTGCAACAAAGTATGGAAATGAAGTTGCCAATGCTATTTCTATTTTATACGGAGGAAGTGTAAAAGGCAATAATGCAAAAGAATTGTTTGCACAACCCGATGTAGATGGAGGATTGGTAGGTGGTGCTTCGTTAAATGCCCAAGAATTTGTAGCAATTATTAATGCACTAAAATAAATGTATTCGCTTACAAGAAATATTGAATTGCAGCCATTATCGAGGCAACACCATAACGGATTATTATTTTGTTTGCTTTTAAAGAAAGGACTTAAAAAGCATGCTGATACTACTATTATGCAAAGTTTTTGCATAAAGTTTTGGCAAGAAGAGTTGAAGTATCATTTAGAAATGGAAGAGCAACATTTTTTTAAACTTTCTTACTACAGTGTATTAAAAAAGAAAATTGATAAAATGTTCGATGAGCATAAGGTTATAAAAAGCATTTTTGAAAATGTTGATGCTTTAAATTCCGAAAAGGCATTGGAGAATTTGCACTTTGTTTTAAATAAGCATATTCGATTTGAGGAAAGAGATTTGTTTCCATTAATTCAAACAACAATTAGTTTACAAGATATGTACGAGTTGGGTGAGGTATTTAAAGAAGCGGTAGAACATAATTGCATTCATTACCCTATAAAATTTTGGGAATAAAGTTGCTTAAAATTTAGAGGTAATTCGGCTTCGGCATATTCATCTAATTTATCCAAATGTAGCACTGTGGTTGTATTATCGTTATTAGGGTTAAACATAGGAACAAATTTTGCTCCAAATATAAAATCTTCATAGGTGTAGGAAGTTCTGGAGATAACAGTATTAGAGAAACTTTCATCGAATCCTTGTACAAAAACTAAAATTTCTACTTGTGCATTAGCCAAATCGTCTTTAGTTAAATTATATAATGGACTATCTTCATTAATCATGTGAACCAATGTCCAATTGGCAACCAATGTGCTTGCTTTAGAAATATCAAGCGGTACATTAAAAAACTTTGTTTTTAAAACGCCATCTTCCAATATACGCATTGCTGCTGTTAGTTTTACTTCAACATTAACCAAATAATTTCTTGTAAAAGGAACAAAGCGAAACATTAATGCAACACCATCTCTAAAAGGCGTAAATAAAGCATTTTTGCTATAACGTAAATAAGCTTTCGGTTTAGAGAATCGGCCATATAATAATCCTGTCGCTAATGCAAAACTCATTAATCCAATTAATGCTTCAACCGAGGCAGTAAAGCTTGCCCAAAATCCTATAGGATTAATTCTTCCATATCCAACGGTGGTAAATGTTTGGGCACTGAAAAAAAATGCTTCACCAAATTTTTCGCTATTGGTAGTAGCATTTAAACCATTTAAATGATCTATTCCAATAAATAAATAAATTGATGCAAAAAATAAATTTACCAGTATGAAGAATAAAAAAATTACCAATAAAAATTTCCATCTATTCATGGAAAGTAGTGCATGATACACATTTATGCGTTCTAAAAAATGCATTCCCTTTATGCTTATATTGGCTTTGCCATCCTTATCAAAATACCTGCCGCCGCTTAATGCACTGTTGGTGCTTAATCCGGTTTCATTTTCAATTTTAGCTTTGCGATTAAAGTTTTTAAATATAGCCATAAGGTTTGTTTCAACTATTTTAACAACAATATCGTATTTTAGTTTGTTACTAAAAAATTCTTAATGCAATTAGATAAGTTATTACGGCAAACAATTATCTGGCGTGGGTTTTATCTCTTTTCAATTTTTTTAGTTACTATTTTTTTATCACGAACATTACATTCTGTTGCTTCGGGTATGGTTTTTTATTTTGCTAATCTTTTTGCATTATTTGTATTAATCTTCGGATTAAGTTTAGAAAGTGCATTTACTTATTTTCTTTCTTCCAAAAAAATATCGATTGATGCATTAGTAAGTATGGGAATAATTTGGGTGGGTATTATCAGTATTCCTGTTGTGGGTATACTGGTATATGTGTATCATTGTTATTTGCCAACAATGGTTGCCGGCATGCAATGGATAATTTATGGAATGATGTTTATTGTTGGCAATATTTTATATAACTATTTTGCTGCCTTATTTTATGCCCTAAACAACTTTTTTTTACCTAATTTTTTAAGTGCAGTACTTAATATTTTTTTGCTCTTTTTTTTATTAGCAAGTAGAGTAACTAGTGAAACTATTTTTTTTATTTTTTTTCTAACCAACTTCTTGCAAGGAATTATTGTAACGGTTGCTTTTATGGTAAATAATCAGTTAAAGTACTTTAAAATTAACCTACATCGAAAAGATATTATTGCAGTAATGCAATTTGCAGTTACTGCATTGGGTGCCAATATTATTTTCTTTTTGTTATATAGAATAGATTATTGGCTGGTGCAAAGGTTTTGTGCACCTTCCGATTTGGGTAATTATATACAAGCATCTAAAATGGGACAAGCTTTTTTATTTATTCCTCAAATTTTTGCTACAACTTTATTTCCTGTAACTGCTCGGTATAATAACGATATGCTAATAACTGATACACTTTTGAAATTATTTCGCTTGTTAATGCAATTATTTATTTTGTTATTTATAGTTTTCTTTTTTGCAGGGAATTGGATATTTGCTGTGTTATTAGGGCAAGATTTTTTACTTGCCAATAGAGCATTTATGATATTATTGCCCGGTATATTTTGTTTATCAATGTTAAGTTTATTATCGTCTTTTTTTGGTGGAAAAAACAGTGTTCATATTAATTTGCGTGGAGCATTGGTAGGGTTGGCGGTGTTATTAATTGGGAATTTATTTTTAATGAAACATTATTCTATTGAAAAAGCTGCATTAATGAGTAGTGTAGGATATGCCACTAATTTTTTATTTGCAATGGTTTATTTTAGAAAATTAGTTGCATTTCAAGTAACTGAAATTTTTAAATGGAAAATAGCTGATTGGATTTGGCTGAAAAAATTCTTATTTCAATTAAATAAGTAATATGCGAGTGTTATGGTTAGCAAGTTGGTATCCCGATGAATATCAAAAAGAAAACGGCGATTTTGTGCAACGCCATGCCGAAGCTGCTGCAACATTATTACCAATTGATGTTATTCATGTGGTACAAGCAGGCAGTAATGTAAATACAAATAAGTATGAAACAATTAATAAAACGGCAACACTTCGAGAATTTATTTACAGTTTTAAATACAGAAAAACCGGAATAACTTTTATAGATAAATTTCGATACAATATAAAGTATCAGCTTTTTTATATGAGATTGCTCGATAATTATATTAGAGAATATGGCATTCCGGAATTAATACATATTCATGCTCCAATGAAATCTGGCATTATTGGAAGAAAGGCTGCAAAGTTTTGGAAAATTCCATACATAGTTTCCGAGCATTCATCCATGTACGATATTAAAGCAAATGATACGTATGATAAACGAAGTATTTACTTTAGAAAACAAGTAAAAAAAGTATTGAGAGATGCCGAGGCTGTCATCAATGTTTCGGCGGCAATGAATCAAAAAATTGCCAGTCTTTTTTCTGTTAAAAAACTTCTGATTATAAGAAATGTAGTAGATACAGCACTATTTAATTATTACCCCAATAATGAAAATGAAAAATTTAAGTGGTTGCATGTATCCTCTTTATATCCTCTAAAAAATGTAGAAAAAATAATTGAAGCATTTAGTAAAATTCCGCCCGAAATAGTTAATTGGGAATTGCAAATTATAGGAGAGCAATATCAATCTATACATACGTTGGTGTATCAAAAGGCACTTTCACATAAAGTTATTTTTTTAGGAAAATTACCACATAGCGAGGTGGCAACATACATGCAACAGTCTTCGGCATTTATTATGTTTAGTAAGCACGAAAATTTTCCTTGTGTTGTTGTTGAAGCTTTGTGTTGCGGATTGCCCATAGTAGCTTCGGATGTTGGTGGAATTAAAGAGGCAGTTAATATTTCGAACGGAATATTAGTTGAAAATGAAAATGTAGAACAGCTAAAAGATGCCATTATTACTTGCATGAATAATTATCAATTGTACAACAGAGGTAGTATTGCTGCAAATGCAAAAAAATTATACTCAATACCAACCATAGCCAATGAGTTTGTTACAGCATATAGAAAAATAATAAGTTAAAAATTCGACACATTGGCTGTGGTAATAAAATAGAAAATTAAAGCCATTGCAAAAATATATAAAGTGTAGTTTAAAAAATTATTGAGTATCATTAAAAACCAACGTCGACTACTTTTAATTGTTTCTACATTATAAATTGTAATTAAACCGATAAAAATAGGAGCAAAATGCCATCCATTTTCAAGCAAAGTAAGTAGTAGTTTACTTAAAAATGCAACTGCCATAATAGTATAAATAAGCAGTAAATGCATTTGTATCAGCTCAATTATAAAATCCATCTTTTATAGTTCAAAAAATAACCAACATTTTATGAATTTTCCTCAATTCTTTCAAAGATACTTATAATTACTACTCGCCCTATATCTTTGCAGCCATGAAGAATATCAGGAACTTTTGTATTATCGCCCATATTGACCATGGTAAAAGTACTTTAGCCGATCGCTTATTAGAGTATACTAAAACAATTGGCGAACGGGATATGATGAATCAGGTATTAGATGATATGGATTTGGAACGTGAAAAAGGAATCACTATTAAAAGTCATGCTATTCAAATAAACTATCCCTACAATGGCGAAGAATATATTTTAAACCTAATTGATACTCCGGGACATGTTGATTTTAGTTACGAAGTTAGTAGAGCATTAGCTGCTTGTGAGGGTGCATTACTTTTGGTAGATGCATCGCAAGGTATTCAGGCACAAACTATCAGTAACTTATATTTAGCCATTGATAATGATTTAGAAATTATTCCTATTATCAATAAAATTGATATGGATGGAGCAATGATTCCTGAAGTAAAAGATCAAATAATTGATTTAATTGGCTGTAAAGAAGAAGATATTTTATTAGCAAGCGGCAAAAGCGGTATTGGTATTGAGGCAATATTACAAGCAATTGTTGAGCGTATTCCATCGCCGGAAGGAAATACCGAAGCTCCATTACAGGCATTGGTTTTTGATAGTGTATTTAATAGTTTTAGAGGCATTATTGTATATTATCGAATATTAAATGGAACAATTAAAAAAGGCGATAAAATTCAATTTATTGCAACGGGTGCCGAATACGAAGCCCAAGAAGTTGGTGTTTTAAAGTTAACCATGACACCCAAAAATCAGGTTCAAGCAGGAGATGTTGGCTATGTAATTACCGGAATAAAAAATGCAAAAGAAATAAAAGTAGGAGATACAATTACACTGGCAAATAATCCGGGAATAATGATTCATGGATTTGAAGAAGTGAAGCCAATGGTTTTTGCAGGTATATTTCCTGTTAATACAGATGAGTTTGAAGAGTTACGTGATTGCATGGAGAAACTACAATTAAATGATGCTTCGCTTACATTTGAATTAGAAACTTCGCAAGCCTTAGGATTTGGTTTTAGATGCGGTTTTTTAGGGTTACTGCACATGGAAATTATTCAAGAACGATTAGAGCGAGAATTTAATCAAACCGTTATTACAACCGTGCCCAATGTTGGGTTTATTGCGTATTCTTCTAAAGGTGAAAAATTAGCAGTAAATAATCCGGTTGAAATGCCCGATCCTACCAAGTTAAACAGAATTGAAGAACCTTATATTAAGGCACAAATTATTACACTACCCGATTATATTGGTAATATTATGACACTCTGCTTAGGCAAACGTGGTATTCTTATTAATCAATCTTATTTAACTACTACTCGGGTTGAACTAATTTTCGAAATGCCTTTAACAGAAATTGTATTTGATTTTTACGATAAACTAAAAAGCTCTACCAGAGGGTACGCTTCTTTCGATTATACGCCTATTGGTTATCGTGAAGCAGATATTGTGAAAATGGATATCTTATTAAATAACGATAAAGTAGATGCTTTGAGTGCATTAATTCACCGAAGCCGAGCTCAGGATTTTGGTAGAAAACTTTGCGAAAAATTAAAAGAATTATTACCTCGTCAGCAATTTCAAATTGCTATACAAGCTGCTATAGGAGCAAAAGTGATTGCAAGAGAAAATATTTCTGCCATGCGAAAAGATGTTACTGCTAAATGTTATGGTGGCGATATTAGCCGTAAAAGAAAACTTCTCGAAAAACAAAAAGAAGGTAAAAAGCGTATGCGGCAAATAGGGAATGTTGAAATTCCGCAAGAAGCTTTTTTAGCTGTTTTGAAGTTAGATTAATCGTTTAGCGATAACAAAATAAAAGCAATAATAATTTCTTGGTAAGTTAATCTCATTAGCTTACTTATCTTCATTCGTCTTATTTTTGCATCCTACTTTTAAAACAAAATAATATGTTTCAGAGAATTAAAGTTGCTAATCCCGTAGTGGAATTAGATGGCGATGAAATGACACGCATCATTTGGAAATTTATAAAAAACAAACTCATTATTCCTTATGTTGATGTGGATATTAAATATTATGATTTAGGAATTGAATACCGCGACATTACTAACGATGAAGTTACTGTTGAATCGGCTAATGCAATCTTAAAATATGGTGTAGGTATTAAATGTGCTACTATCACTCCCGATGAAGCTCGCGTAAAAGAATTTAAGTTAAAACAAATGTGGAAAAGTCCTAATGGTACTATTCGAAATATTTTAGATGGTACCGTTTTTCGTGAACCCATTGTATGCAAAAATGTTCCGCGTTTAGTTCCTAATTGGACGGCACCTATTTGTATTGGTCGCCATGCTTTTGGTGATCAATATAGAGCAACCGATTTTGTTACAAAAGGAAAGGGAAAATTAACTATCAAATTTGTTGGAGATGATGGAACTGTTATAGAACATGAAGTATATAATTTTAAAGGCGATGGTGTAGCATTGGCTATGTACAATACCGATGAGAGTATTAGAGGCTTTGCACATGCCTGTTTTAATCAGGCATTAAACAAAAAATGGCCTTTATATCTTTCTACTAAAAATACTATTCTAAAAAAATACGATGGACGATTTAAAGATATATTTGAAGAAATATATCAAAACGATTATAAAGCAAAATTCGATGCTGCAGGAATTGTTTACGAACATAGATTAATTGATGATATGGTAGCAAGTGCATTGAAATGGAATGGAAATTTTGTATGGGCTTGTAAAAATTACGATGGTGATGTACAAAGTGACACCGTTGCTCAAGGTTTTGGTAGCTTAGGATTAATGACTTCAACTTTAGTTACGCCCGATGGTAAAGTAATGGAAGCCGAAGCAGCTCATGGTACTGTTACTCGTCATTATCGCGATCATCAAAAGGGTTTGCCTACTTCTACTAATCCAATTGCATCAATTTTTGCATGGACAAGAGGATTGGAGTTTAGAGGTAAATTAGATAATAATGAGCAGCTCATTAATTTTTGCCAAACTTTAGAACAAGTTTGTGTGGAAGTAGTAGAAAGTGGAAAAATGACTAAAGACCTTGCTGTATGTATTCATGGTAATAAAGTTAATCATGGGGAACATTATTTATATACCGAAGAGTTTTTAGATGAATTAGATAAAGCATTGAAAATTAAATTAAGTTAGGTATTCAATAAATAGCCCCGATACTAATCGGGGTTATTTATTTTTAATAGGACTTTGTTAATGCAAAAACGGGAAAACTTATTTAATCATTATTCATATTAATGGTATAGTTTTCTTTGGTAGGCGTATCAGTATTTTTATAATCAATCAATAGTTTAAAAATACATTTATCACATTTACGCATCATTATTTTTCTTTCATAAATACCCGATTCTGACTCATACATAGGTTGATATTTCCAATTATTAAAATTGCCGGTTATTTTAATGTTTTTTGGAACTGTTTTATCGTAATAAACTTCTTTCCATACCATATCTTCCGGTAATGATAAGTTGGTAGAATGAGTATACCATAACTCGGCTTTATCATATTCTTTTCTTCGGGTATATACGTATTCATATGCCATACAACCTATATATTGATTAATATCAAAAATATAGCCTGCATATTGTAGTGCTATAGCAGTGCAGCCACCAACAAAATTGGGTGCTGCTGTATAAAATCTCATTAATGCCCAATTAAGTTCTAAAGAGGTTGGATTTAAAGTAAGCTCATAGCTTAATTCTTTTCTTAAGGTTATTGCTTCTTTATAGGTATAAATTTTATTGGTTGGGGCAAGTTTATCGGCAGCAGCATCAACATCAGATAAGGTAATTGATAATGTATTGGTTGGCTCTTTAAAATGAAGTAGACTATTTTTTTGTGAATTATAATTGTAATTAGATACAGTATTATTCATTAGTATTAGTGGTAGCAATAACATTAATATATTAGCTTTCATGCTATAATTTTAGCTTGTCAGTAATTAAATTATAAAAGGGTTATTCTTACGGATATGGAAAAATAGGGGGAAGTATATAGGACTACGGATAAAATCAGCAGTGCAAATTTATATAATATAAAATAATATAACAAAAAGTTTAACTAAAAAAGAATCAAACAATAATATGCTTGATTCTTTTTTAGTTAGAATGTATTAAAGCTATGTTCTTTTTAAATGGTTTCTTTTTTTGCGGTTGCTGTTGTTTTACTTAACAAAGAACAGGTACAGCAAGAAACAGACAATCATAAAGTAGTGAAAATAGGTTTTAGCTGTTTCATAAAATTTGCTTTTGTTGGTGTTAATTTAAGCAAACAATTGTAAAAAGAAAAGTAAAAAAATTATTTTATTGCTTCAGATATTACTTTGCCATTACAACCACTGGGCATTTGAATATGTAATAAAGCAGCTATAGTGGCAGCTATATCCGTCATGTATGTTTCTCTTGTTAAACTACCTTGTTTAATTCCCCAACCATAAAAGGCCAACGGAATATGAGAATCGTAAGTGTACCAAACACCATGGCTCATGCCTGTTTTCCAAGCATCCATTACTCCCGATTTGGCAATAATTTGCAAATCACCACTTCTTTGTGGGTTATATCCATTCAGTATCATTTCTTTTATTTTAGATGGAATAGTTGCTTCTGCTGCATGGTGAGTATTAATTACATTTAGCACTATGTTATTTTTTTTCATTAAATATTGAATGGTTGTTTGTTCAATATTTTTTGTATTGAGTTGTAATGAATCAATTAGTGGATGGTTAAAATAAACATTGTATTCCATTATAGCAGTAATAAGATTGGGATGAGAAAACTCTTTATTTAAATAATCATTTAATTCCTTCTTTATATCGCCATCATCCCAACGGTTACCTGGAATATTATGTTTATGTAAAAACTCGGGTATTTGTGCTCCACCATGATCGGCGGTTAGAAAAACAGTGTACTGGTTTTTACCTATAGTCTTATCTAAATAGGTAAAAAGATTGCCTAATGTTTCATCTAATCTAACATAAGTATCTAATAATTCCCATGAATTAGGGCCAAAAGAATGCCCAACATAATCCGGTGATGAGAAGCTGATTGCTAAAAAGTCTGTAGCATTACTTTTTCCTAACTTTTCATTCAATATTACATTTTTGGCTAATTCCGCTAATAGGTTATTGGCAAAAGGAGTATTGGCAATTTTGCCGTAATCTTTTCCTTTATAATTAGCAAGATTGTAAGGCATGGTTAATGCATCATTTCCAAATGGTTTACTTTCATAAGTATTATTATCCGAATCGCAATATTTTTCGTAAACGTTTTTTGCAAGCAATAAATTCCAATTCAAACCATATAAAGAATCTACTATTTTTTTGTTATTAAAGTTTCGTAACCAAACGGGTAATTCTTTCATGTAATAACTGCTGGTTATAAAATTTCCTGATTTGCTATCGTACCAATATGCGGCATTTGCTGCATGACCGGCAGGTATAATAGCTCCACGATCTTTAATTGAAATTCCAATTACTTTACTCTGGAAGTTAGAGTTTAACCGTAACTCATCGGTTATTGTTGTAGTAAATATATTAACCGGACTCATTTGTCCTTCTGCAATACTATTGCTTCCTATGGTATGAACCGATGGATCTTCTACACAATACATAGATTTTTGCGAGGCATTATCGTACCAATTATTACCGGTTATTCCATGAATAGCAGGAACGCTGCCGGTATAGATGCAGGTATGCCCACAAGCCGTAACCGTAGGTAAATAAGGAATAAAAGTATTATTACAGCTAAAACCTTCATTTAATAATTTTTTAAACCCACCATTGGGGTTATATAAATCATAAAATCTGTATAAATAATCCCAACGCATTTGGTCTACTACAATTCCTACTACCAACTTTGGTTTGGCTAATGTATTTTTTGCTGTATTTATTTTAGTAGTTTGTGCATTAATACTAGTAAGGAAGCTGGTTAATAAAACAAAGTAATATATCTTTTTCATTAAACAATTTTTTACAAATGTACAGGTTGATGTATTGCATTATACAAACTAACATTAACTTAATACGTTAATAAATTAGCTTGCTGCTTAGTAGTGTATCCCTTAATTTTGCGGCAATTTTAAACCATTAATAATAAAATTATATGGCTGATATTTTTGAGCGGTTAGTGAAGAATTACGGCCCTCTTGGTCAACATAGAGAAAGAGCACATGGCTATTTTGCATTTCCAAAATTGGAAGGTGAGATAGGAAGTAAAATGAAGTTTAGAGGAAAAGAAATGATTGTGTGGAGCTTAAATAATTATTTAGGTTTAGCCAATCATCCGGAAGTAAGAAGAGTTGATGCAGAAGCATCTGCACAATTTGGATTGGCATCGCCAATGGGTGCTAGAATGATGAGTGGCAATAGCGTGTATCATGAACAATTAGAAAGAGAACTTGCAGCATTTGAATATAAAGAAGACGCAATTCTTTTTAATTACGGGTATCAGGGAATTATGAGTGCAATTGATGCTATCTGCGGAAGACATGATGTTGTAGTTTACGATGCCGAAAGCCATGCTTGTATTATTGATGGGTTACGTTTACATCCAGGTCACAGATATGTATTTAAACACAATGATGTGGAAGATTGCGAAAAACAATTAGAACGTGCCACGACTTTAATTGATAAGCAAAAAGCCGGCGGTATTTTAGTAATTACTGAGGGTGTATTTGGAATGGCCGGAGATCAAGGAAAATTAAAAGAAATAACAGAACTAAAACAAAAATTTCAGTTTAGGTTATTAGTAGATGATGCACATGGTTTTGGAACATTAGGCAAAACAGGTGCCGGTGCCGGCGAAGAACAAGAATGCCAAGATGGAATAGATTTGTATTTTTCTACTTTCGCTAAATCTATGGCAAGTATTGGGGCTTTTATGGCCGGGCCAAAAATTATTATTGATTATATACGATACAATATACGGTCTCAAATTTTTGCTAAAAGCTTACCAATGCCTTTTGTTATTGGTAATTTAAAACGTTTAGAATTACTAAAAACTCAGCTCGAATTAAAAGAAAAGTTGTGGAGTAATGCTTTGAAATTGCAAAATGGTTTAAAAGAGAGAGGTTTTGATATAGGCAAAACAGATTCGGTTGTTACACCTGTTTATATGAAAGGCGGTGTGGAAGAAGCAACTGCTATGGTAATGGATTTAAGAGAAAATTATAATATTTTTTGCTCAATAGTAGTATATCCTGTAATTCCTAAAGGACATATTATTTATCGCCTCATTCCAACCTCAGTGCATGATGAAGAAGAAATAGAATTAACTTTAAAAGCATTTACCGAAACTAAAGCTAAATTAGATGCAGGAGTGTATAAGGTAGAAGCTATACCCGATATGGCAGAAGTAAGATAACTTTCTTTCAAATAATTTTAATCCCTTTCAACTTTTTGGAAGGGATTTTTTGTAAATAAGAAAATATGAAAAATCAATCAGTTTGCATTATAGGAATTGGGAATATACTTCGTGCAGATGATGGGGTGGGTGCTTTTATTGTACAAGCAATTGAAAACAAAAAGTTCAAAAATGTATATTTTTTTACAGAACAACAATTGCAAATAGAGTTATTAGAAGAAGCGTGTAAATATAGTTTTGTAATTATTATTGATGCAGCGGTTCAAGAAAAAAGTGTTGTGTTTAAAAAGTTAAACAATATTGAAATTGCATTTCAGCCGGTATCGCATTATGTTAATGCAGAAATGTTTGCAGCATTGGCTAAGCAATTATATCAAAACAAAACAGAATTTTATTATTGTGGTATAAAAGGAAAAAATTTTGAACTTGGCGAACAAATATCTTCCGAAATACTACAACTTGCCAATGAAGCTGTAGATATTATTACTGGCTTTATTGTTGATTTGAATAAATACAACTAAAACCTTTCTATTGTATTAATTAATGTTCCTTCCGAATTAATAAATTCAATTACTAAAGGCATTTGTCCCATAGCATGTGTAGAGCATGATAAACAAGGGTCGTAACAGCGAATAGCACTTTCAACTCTATTAAGCATTCCTTCTTGTATATTATTGCCATTAATATATTGTTTTGCAACATCGGTAATAGAACGATTCATAGATGGATTATTTTGCCCTGTTGCTATTAATAAGTTAACTTTTGTGAGTCTACCCGTTTCATCGGTAATATAATGATGAAATAGTGTGCCACGTGGTGCTTCGGAACAACCAATTCCTTCATTGTTATTCCATCTTCCATGTGTTTGGATTTTGCTCGAAGTTATTTCCGAATCGTTTAAAATTATTTCTGCCTCTTCAATGCTGCTTAAAGTTTCAATTAATCGGGCATAATGATAATAGAATGTTCCATGAACAGGCTTGCCATTATTTATTTTTTTAAAAGCTTCAAATTCTTTTTGTGCTTTGGGCGTTTTCATGGCAGATGCAACATTTAATCTGGCTAAAGGCCCAACCCTGTATATCCCTTTTTCAAAGCCCAAAGGTTTGTAGTAAGGATATTTTAAATAAGACCATTCAACAGATCGTTCAGCAATAAAATCTAAATATTTGGCAGGATTTAATTGGTCTTGTAAAATAGTGCCATCGGCATCAATAAATCGTAGGTTGCCATCATAAATTTCATGTTCTCCCTGTTTTCCAACCATTCCTAAATATAGTGTTGGCGATGTGGCAAATGAAGTAATCATTTCTTCATTTTCTTCCTGAAATTGTTTAATAATTTCAATTCCCATTTGTACCGTATGTAAAGCTTCGGGTATCCATGCTAATAAAGCCCGTCTGTTTTCTTCTGTTAGTGGATATGCCATACCACCGGGAGCAATGCCACTTATATGAATTTTTTTTCCGGTAATTCGTTCACTTATTTCCTGCCCAAATTTTCTTAAACGAATACCGCCAACAGCAATTTCTTTATGCGATGCAGCTAAGCCTAAAATATTTCTAACAGCTGGGTTACTATCGTATCCTAATAAAAAATCGGGGGCAGATAAATGAAAGAAAGATAATGCATGAGAAGAAATATTTTGCCCAAGATGTATTAATCTTCGCAATAAATTTCCGGTATAAGTTGGTTGAATACCTTGAATCATTTCGCATGCTTTTACACTGGCAATAGAATGACTTATTGGGCAAATGCCGCAAATACGAGGTGTAATAATGGGCATTTCGGTATACATTCTTCCTTCACAAAACTTCTCGAAACCACGAAATTCATTTACATGAAATAAAGCATTTTCTACACTTCCATTATCGTTTAATTGAATAGTAATTTTAGCATGACCTTCAATTCTTGTAACAGGAGATATTAGAATTCTTTTTTTATCTGTATTATCCATATTTCAATTTTTTAGCTTCACTTAAATTAGGAATTCGATCATTTAAAAATTCGTATAATACATAAAAAATGGTATCGGCATCGGGAGGGCAACCGGGTATTACAAAATCTACAGTAATTACTTCTTGCAGTGGAACTACTTTTTCGTGCAACTTTAATAAAGCAGTATGGTTGGGCACTTTGCCTTCTGCATCATTACTAATAGCATTAACATAGGCTGTATCGAAAACTTCTTTTAAGTTAAAGTAATTTCGCATGCCGGTTATGTTGCTGGTAACGGCACAATCGCCCATAGCTATTACCGTTTTTGATTGAGCTCTTATGTGCAATATTTCGCGTAAATGTTCGTCGCTGGTAACAGAGCCTTCTACTAATGTAATATCTACTTCGGATAATTCTTTTCCGTCAACAATAGGGCATTTAACAATATCGGCTAATTGTGCAACATCTAAAATTCGTTCATCAATATCTAATAAACTCATGTGGCAACCCGAGCATCCACCAAGCCATATCGTTGCAATTTTTTTCTTAGGCATATTTTTCATTTTTTATAACCAATAATTGTACAAATAAGTA
>DAHXOT010000028.1 GCA_027364735.1 Hydrotalea sp.
GTACTGCAGATGCTGCAACGGGAACATTAGAATATGAAGGATTACATAATGTTATTCTTGTAGCAACTGTTGATAGTGTTGATGACGGCAATCCCAAACCAGAAAATAGCATTAACCAATTAAAAGAAGGTGCAACTGCCGATAAAGCAGATAGTGTTGTTTATACTTCTATGGGATTAGATTCTATACCGCTTTGCCCACCAACCTGCCCCGGAATAACTGGAAATTTATAATATAAACCCATCATGACAATTATTACACTTATTGCTCTTGGCATTGCAAGTATTTTCATGCTTGGAGTAATTGTTAGTTCATTTTGGGCCTATACAATTTTGAGAGATAAAATATTTCTGGCATTTTCCATTCTATTTTTGTTTTCATTACTTATAGAATGGATGGGATTTGGTTATTCGTATTTCACAAGAAAAAGTAATCACTTTATCTTTAATATATCCATGTGGGTTGATCTTCTTTTCTATAATTACTGGTTTCTAACAACCGAAAAAAATAAAATACTTCATAAAATTGTTATACTCATTGCATCTTTAAGTATCACTTTTGCTTTAATAAATGGTGTTTTTATTCAAGGATTTTTTAAATACAATACGTATACTTATTATGCAGAATCGTTTGTCATTATCCTATTCTGTATCTTTCATTTTTATTCAATAATTAAAGAAGAAACAATAGTTTATCCATTAAGAAATTATATTTTCCTCATCAATACAGGATTATTTTTTTATTTTGTAGGAACCATTACTTATTTTTTATTGTGGGATTATATGGTAACTAAACAAGTTGATGTAAACGGAAAAATTATTCTTTACATTCAGTTTGTACTTGACTTAGTTGAATACATATTTTTTATAATGGCCTTTTTGATGGCAATTAAATGGAAAAAAACCAAATTATATTAGCTGTTATTTTTCTTTCAATTATTTTAATAGTAATTGGAATTTTTCTTTTTACGGTTTTAGTTATTCAAAGAAATAGGGCTAATAAAAGTTTCAGCGATAAATTAATGATGTTAAAAGAATTTGAAGAACAAATACTAAAAGCTAAACTTGAAACACAAGAAGAAACCTTATCTATTATTAGTAAAGAGCTGCACGATAATGTAGGCCAACTTTTAAATAGTACCAAACTATTAATAGGCATAACGCAACGAAGTTTAGAAATGGTACCAACCACTTTAAATACAGCCGAAGAAACATTAGGGAAAGCCATTCAAGAAATACGTTCTTTAGCAAAATCATTTAACAAAGAATGGTTAGAACAATTTAATTTGTTAGAAAACTTAAATACAGAAATAGAACGAATTAATTCATCTAACATACTGCAAATTCGTTTTACACATACTAACGAAATTTTATTGCCCAATAATAGTCAAATTATTGTTTTTAGAGTTATTCAGGAAGTTTTACAAAATGCTATAAAACATTCAAAAGCTTCTTTAATTACCATTAATATTACTTATGCCCAAGAACAAATGTTAGAAATTTGTGTTATAGACAACGGCATTGGCATAGATACTTCAATAATTAAAAAAGGCATGGGCATTTTGAATATAGAACAAAGAGTAAAAATTTTAAATGGTAAAGTAACCTGGCAAAATGCTTTAACCAAAGGAACTATGGTAACCATTTTGATACCTTTTAAAAGAAGAATTTATGAAAATTAATATTGGATTGGTTGATGATCACCAACTCTTCCTAAAATCACTTAGCTTAATGTTACAAAGTTTTAAAAACTATGAAGTAATTATTGAAGCTGAGAATGGCAAAGATCTTCAACAAAAAATAAATAGTAGCCATAAAAAACCCGATATGATTTTGTTAGATGTAAATATGCCTATTATGAATGGTATTGAAACTGCAACTTGGCTTCAACAACAATATCCTACAATAAAAAAAATAGCTTTAAGCATGAATGATGATGATAAAACAATTATTGGCATGATTAAAGCCGGATGCTGTGGTTATTTATTAAAAGATACACATCCTACAGAATTTGAAAAAGCATTAACTGAAATTTATACCAAAGGTTATTATAATGCCGATAGTATCAATGTTAATTATAGAAGATTATTACAAACCGAGCAAAACCATGTTGAATTAAATTTAACCGAAAAAGAAAAAATATTTATTACACTTTCCTGCTCCGAACTAACTTATAAACAAATAGCTTCTCAAATGAATGTAAGCGAACGAACAGTTGATGGATACCGCGAAAGTATTTTTGAAAAAATGAAGGTGCAAAGTCGTATTGGGATGGTGTTGGAAGCAATAAAAAAAGGATTGGTACCTATTACTATTACTGCCCAAAACTATGGCAACTAATAACGCTGAAATGCTTATTACACATTTACAATAAGCAAAGGAATTTTTATTTCGTGCCTTACGGCTTCAATGGTTTCTCCAAATAAATAATCTTTTAATCCGGAATGCCTGTGTGCCCCCATTACCAACATATCAACCTTCGATTCCTCAATTAATCGTATAATTTCTTTTACGCGGTGGTTATATCCCAAAGAAAAATCGGTTTGATATCCCATTTCATTTAATTGTTGCGCATAAAGCTCTAACCGTTGTTTATCTTTTCTTGTTTCATCATCATCACTTTCTTCTCCTAAAAATTTAGCCGATACACTCTCTACAACATGCAATAAAACATAATGAGCATTCTTTTTTCCTTGATTGATAGCATGTGCAATTAATTTTTCATCATTCACACTAAAATCTAACGCCACGCCAATACGTTGTGTATGCTGAATGGAAAGGTTTTGAAGAGAAGGCGGTTCTCCATGCAAGCTTTGCTTTTTCATTTGTTTTTTTAACAAAGGCAAAAATGTCATGGTAATAAATAACCAAATAAAAATAATTGCAGCAAAAGCAATAATAAATTTCCATAAAATATTTCCTTCACTACTAAATACCGGCAAGCTTTGTTCAATAACCATTTTTGTATTTAAATACACTAAAACTGCTGCCACTAACCATGCAAGTATTTTAGTATGCCATTTAATAGCAAATTCTCCCATAGTGGTTTTATCACTTACAAAATGTATTAATGGGATAATAGCAAAACCTAATTGCACACTCAATATCACTTGGCTTAATACCAGCAATTCGTCTATTTTATTGTTACCATATAACATAATTACCACAACAGCAGGAACTATGGCCAATAAACGAGTTAAAAGCCTACGCAACCATGGATTAATACGCAGTTTTAAATATCCTTCCATTACAATTTGTCCGGCCAGTGTTCCGGTAATAGTACTACTTTGTCCGGCTGCTATTAATGCAATAGCAAAAAGAATTGGTGCCAATGTACTACCCAATAAAGGTTTAAGCAATTGATGGGCATCTTCAATTCTTGCAACCATTGTATGGCCACTGGTAAAAAATACAGTAGCAGCTAAAACCAATATAGCTGCATTTACAAAGAATGCAGCATTTAAGGCAATGGCACTATCAATAAGGTTAAATTTAATGGCACGTTTAATACTTGCCGAATCATTTTTTATTTTTCGTGTTTGAACTAAAGCCGAATGCAAGTATAAGTTATGTGGCATTACAGTAGCACCAATAATTCCTACGGCAATATATAATGCATCTTTATTAAGTGCCGAAGGAATAAATCCTTTTATTACCGTATTATAAGCAGGCTGTGCTAAAATAATTTCAATTAAAAAAGAAATACCAATAACAGCAACTAATGCAATAATAAAAGCTTCTAATTTTCTAATACCATAATTCTGCAACCAAAGTAATAACAGTGTATCAAGAACGGTTATAGCAACACCCCATAAAATGGGTAATCCGGTTAATAAATGAATACCTAAAGCCATACCTAACACTTCGGCTAAATCGCAAGCTGCAATAGCTATTTCGGCCAAAATGTATAAAGAGAAATTAACCAATGGCGGATATACTTCCCGATTAGCCTGTGCTAAGTCTCTTCTTCGAACAATTCCTAATCGGGCACTTAAGCTTTGCAATAATAAAGCCATTAAATTACTCATTAATAACACCCATATTAACTGATAACCGAATTGAGCACCACCTTGCAAATCTGTTGCCCAATTACCCGGATCCATGTACCCTACACTTACCAAATAAGCCGGACCAATATAAGCCAACATACGCTTAATTCCGCTATTGGGTGCTACCGTATCAACCGTTTCGTGTACATCGGCTAAAGAATTATCGGTATGGTATCGCTGTAATTTCATTATTTTAATTTAAACTAATGCAACATAACTTTAATAAATCTGCATTTTAAACTTACAACAGAAACACTACATTTATCCTCTTAAATTTGCTACATGAAAAAATGGATATTTTTAATAGCTACTGTTGTATTAATTTCCTGCAAAGAAAAAAAAGTTGACCTTTCAGGCGAACGCCCTGTAAAAATAAACGATTTTATTGCTGCCTTTCCAGTTTTATCGCTTCCTTTTAATGCAGCCGATACTAATTTTACTAAGTTTTCCGATACGCTTACTATAGGCTATAAAGCCTTTATTCAATTTATTCCGGATAGTGCTTTACATACCACTACGGCATCTTCGCATAATATTACTATTCATCCCGTAGGCAAAATTGAAAAAGAAAAAGAAATTTATTTATTGGCTACTATATCTTTCCATAAAAAAAATCAGTTACTTGTATTTGTATTGAATAAAAAATATAATTACCTAAGCTCTAAAACGCTTTTATATAATATTAATAACGATAATTACAGTCATTCTGTAAATATTAATAAAGAACCTACTTTTTTAATTAGCCAAGAAAAAACCAATTCAGATAAGCAATTATTATTCACCCGAATTGGATGGGTATATAATAATAAAAATTTTATGGTAGTTATTAATGATGGAAATGAAGATCCTGCTAAAACAGCTATTATAGACCCCATTGATACATTACCCAAAAAAAACAAGTACAGCGGCAATTATATTATTAACAACAGAAACTTTGTTTCGGTAAGAGACGGTAAAAACTTAAATACCTACGGTTTCTTTATTCATTTCGAAAAAAATGAAGGTGCCTGCACCGGAGAATTAAAAGGAATACTACAATTAAAAACAGCTACAAAAGGAATCTATCAGGAAAATGGAGATCCTTGTGTAATTGATTTTATATTTACAAAAAACGAATTAACTGTAAAAGAAAAAGGCAGTTGCGGGAATAGAAGAGGTATGAATTGCTTTTTTGATGATACTTATACCAAAAGAAAAGAAATAAAATCAGTACACAAAAAATAATCTGTATCATAAAATATTTAACAACAATCGTTTGCATAAAAATTTTCCAACTTTTTTCTGCACCTTTAAACATAATCAATTTTACACACCTACTTTAAACTTAATTAATGTGTAAAAAGTACATTTAAAAAAAACAATTATATTGCATTCTTAATTTTTGAACGAAACAACCCATTTATGAATTTTAGAAGTTTTCAGGTTCCTTATTCAATCGGCGAACAATACTCCAAAAAGGCAGCTTATTTTTCAATGGAATTTGCTATTCATCAACCATTAAAAATATATAGCGGAGGTTTAGGATTTTTATCGGGATCGCATTTACGCAGTGCTTACGAGCTAAAACAAAATATGATTGGTATAGGTATTTTATGGAAATATGGTTATTACGACCAAACGCGTAATCAAGACCAATCATTACAATCATCTTGGATGGAAAAACAATACTCGTTTTTAGAAGATACCGGCATAAAGTTTCAGATATTAATTCATGATCATCCTGTTTGGGTTAAAGCATGGTACTTAAATCCGGAAACTTTTAAAACAGCTCCATTATTTTTATTAAGCACCGATCTTCCTGAAAACGATTATGTATCGCAAACCATTTCTCATCGCTTATACGATGCGAATGTTGCTACCAAAGTAGCTCAATTTATATTATTGGGTGTAGGTGGTGCAAAATTGATTGACGAATTAAATTTTAACCCAGATGTGTATCATTTAAATGAAGCACATGGTATTTCATCGGCCTTTTATTTATTAAATAAATTTAAGAGCATTGAAAAAGTAAAAGAACATTTAGTTTTTACTACCCATACACCAGAAGAAGCCGGCAACGAAAAACACGATATTTATCTTTGCCATAAGATGAGCTACTTCTGTGGTTTAAGTTTAGATGAGGTAAGAAAAGTTACAGGTAATTATGATGATCAATTCAATCATTCCTTAGCCGCACTTCGTTTTGCCCGTAAAGCAAATGGAGTAAGCGTTTTACATGGAGAAGTAAGCAGACAAATGTGGAGTAAATACGAAAATATTTGCGAAATAACATCTATTACCAATGCACAAAACTGGAGATATTGGGCCGATAAGCATCTTTATAAATTTATGGAAGACGGAAATGATTTAGCCTTTGACGACAGAAAAAATCATTTAAAAAAACGTGCTTTTGAAATTGTTGCAGATCAAACCGGTAAAATTTTCGATCCAAATGTTTTAACCATTGTTTGGGCTCGCCGTTTTGCAGGCTACAAACGTGCCGATTTTCTTACACAAAATTTAGAACGTTTCGAAAAATTATTAAATCATCCCAAACATCCGGTACAAATAATTTGGGCAGGGAAACCGTATCCTGTTGATTATCCTGCAATTGGCCAATTTAATAATTTAGTGCATTTAAGTAAAAACTATAAAAATGTTGCAGTACTTGTTGGCTACGAATTGACTTTAAGCAAACGTTTAAAACAAGCAGCCGATGTTTGGTTAAATAACCCCCGTGTGCCAAGAGAAGCATCAGGCACAAGTGGCATGACCGCTTCTATGAATGGTGCAGTTAACTTTTCAACCGATGATGGTTGGATTCCGGAATTTGTAAATCAAGGCAATAATGGCTTTGTTGTTCCTAAAGCCGATTATGAAAATATGAGTGTGCATGAACAAGATGAATATGATTTGAATAAATTGTATGAAATTTTAGAGCAACAAATTGTTCCATTGTATTATGACAATTATGATACTTGGAGACAAATTATGAAAAACGGAATGAGAGATGTTAGATTTCAGTTCGATAGTAATCGCATGGCCGATGAATATTACAAGCTCATGTATCTTTCATAAAATAATAATTTCTATCATAAAAATCCTCCGTAAACTTATGGAGGATTTTTTTATTCTACTATGTTTTACTATCAATCAATCATTTAAATTTACCATTCAAAACATCGACAATGAAAAAAATAATATTACTACTGTTTGTTATTCCGTTAGCTGCGTTAGCACAAAACAAATCCATCACATTAGAAGATATTTTTAAAAAAGGAATTTTTCGTTCCGATTATGTTTCGGGTTTTAACAGCATGAAAGATGGAAAATTTTACACAGAAACAGATAGCTATGGTAATATCGTTCAAAAAAATTTTCTTACCGGAGAAACCGTAAAAATATTGGTTAATAAAAATGAAGTAAAAGATGAAAAGGGCAATAACCTATCCATCAACGATTTTAAATTTAGCAATGATGAAAAGAAAATACTACTATTTATTAACAGAGAATATATTTACAGGCATTCATCAAAAGCAATTGTGTACTCATATGAAATAGCTTCAAAAAAAATAACTAAAATAGATACAGATAAAATTTTACATGCAACTTATTCTCCCGATAATACTAAAGTTGCTTTTGTAAAAAACAATAATCTCTTTTATAAAAACTTATTAACCAACAAAACAATACAAATTACCAAAGATGGCAAATGGAACAACATTATTAACGGTAATTGCGACTGGGTTTACGAGGAAGAATTTTCATTTACACGAGCTTTTCAATGGAGCCCCAATAGCGATTATTTAGCCTATTACCGATTTGATGAAACCAAAGTTCCTCAATATACATTTGCCATTTACGATTCGCTATACCCTACACAATACACCTACAAATATCCCAAAGCAGGCGAAAGAAACTCTATAATTGAAATTCATATTTACAACTTAAATACCACTAAAAATATTAAAGCTGATATTGGAAAGGAAACAGATATTTATATTCCAAGAATAAGCTGGACAAAAAACAATAACCAACTTTCAATTGCTTGGCTTAATAGGTTACAAAATAATTTAAAGCTATTAACCGCCAATACAACAACCGGAAAAACAACGGCGTACTACGAAGAAAAAAATAAATATTATGTTGATGCCGAAAATGCCGATATAGAATTTTTAAATGATGGCAAGCACTTTATAATGACATCGGAGAAAAGTGGATACCAACATATTTATCTTGTATCAATTGACACAAAGGAAGAAAAACAATTAACCAAAGGAAATTTTGATATTGCCAGCATTGTAGCTATTGATGAAAAAAATGGGAAAATTTATTTTACGGCTGCTTACAGATCTCCATTGTATAAAGATTTTTGTGTGGTAAATATTGATGGAACTGATTTTAAGTTAATGGATGAAAGAAAAGGTACTCACAGTGTACAATTCAATGCCGACTACACGTATTATGTAGATAATTTTTCAACAATTACCCAACCGCCTATTATTAGTATTTACAATGCTAATGGAACATTAATTCGCACTTTAAAAAACAATGCTGCCCTAATTGCCACTATGCATGATTATGCTATTGGTGTACCCGAATTTATTAAAGTGCCTACCAGCAAAGGAGAAATACTAAATGGATGGATGTTAAAACCAAAATATTTCGATCCCGCTAAAAAATATCCTGTATTATTCTGTAATTATGGCGGGCCGGGCTCTCAGCAAGTAGCTGATAGATGGGGTGCGGTAAGTTTTTGGCATCAAATGCTATCTGAAAAAGGATATATTATTGTAAGTATTGATAATACCGGAACAGGATTTAGAGGAGAAGCTTTTAAAAAGAAAACTTACTTACAACTGGGAAAATATGAAATTGAAGATCAAATTGATGCAGCTAAATACTTAGCTACTTTACCCTATATTGATGCCAATAGAATTGGACATTGGGGATGGAGTTTTGGCGGATTTATGAGCAGCTTAGCTATTACCAAAGGTGCCGATTTTTTTAAAATGGCAGTTGCTGTGGCACCCGTAACCAGTTGGCGTTTTTATGATAATATTTATACCGAACGGTATATGCGTACACCTCAAGAAAATGCTGCAGGATATGATGATAACTCTCCTTTAAATTTCACCAATAAAATAAAAGGAAAATTTTTAATTATTCATGGTACAGCCGATGATAATGTACATTTTCAAAATTCTACCATGATGGTTGAAAAAATGATCCAGAATAATATCGATTTTCAAAGTGCTTATTATCCCAATAAAAATCATGGTATTTATGGAGGTAATACCACTTTTCATTTATGGACTAAAATGACGAAGTTTATTGAAGAAAATTTATAATACTGAAAGAAGATAGAATACAGAAAAGTATTTTCTGTATTCTATCTTTTACTATCGTCCCAATTTCCTTTAAATATTCTATTATAATCTGCAAATTTTACTGCAGGATATGACGTGATAAAATATTTCAACATCTTCTCCATAGCTGTTATATCCATATAACCCGCAGTAGCAAAGGGCTGTCCGTCGGGCATAATAATTACTGTTGTTGGTAACATCAAGTTACCATTAGCCACATATACATAAAAATCATGTAGCTGATAGTTATTATTAAAAGCAAACTTTTTGTTGTTCCATTCCAAAGTATCTCTCGATTCGCCATTAAACTTAAACCTATAAAAATGCTCTTTCAAATATTGATATACCGAATCGTTTTTATAAGTAGTGGCATCCATTTTATGGCAGTAAACACACCAATTGGTATAAATATCTACCAATATCGGCTTCTTTTCTTGTTTAGATAATGCTTGAATTTCTTTCCACGATTGCCATAAATCTTTTTTCTTAGGCACTGTATTAAAAGAAGTATTGAGCAATAATATTGGGAACACTAACAACAAAACCTTTTGCATGCTACATTTGTTTGAAGCAAAAATAACATTCTATGCCAAATAAAGTGGTGGTAGCAATTACCGGAGCAAGTGGTGCCGTTTATGCAAAGGTTTTATTAGATAAATTGCTACAAATAAAAAGTCAATGGAATGAATTAAGTGTAATAATGAGTAATAACGCCAAAGATGTTTGGCAAGCCGAATTAGGCAATACGAATTATGCTAATTATGATGTTCAATATTTTGAGAAGAACAATTTCTATGCACCGTTTGCCTCCGGCTCTGCCAAATATAATATTATGTTGGTAGTGCCTTGTAGTATGGGTACTTTAGGAAGAATTGCAAACGGCATAAGTGATGATGTAATTACCCGTGCTGCCGATGTTATTTTAAAAGAAAGAAGAAAACTTATTTTAATGGTGAGAGATACACCTTATAATCTTATTCATATAAGAAACATGGAAACAATTACATTAGCCGGCGGTATTATTTGTGCTGCAACACCTTCGTTTTATTCTATGCCAACCACTGTGGAAGAAGTTGCTGCAACTGTTGTTGATAGGGTTTTAGATTTAGCAGGATTTGATATTACAAGTTTTCGTTGGGGAAAATAAAAAAGCGATGATATTTTCTATCATCGCTCAAAAAAATTAATTCATAATATTACACATTGGCGTCTTCCGTTTCTTTCTTTTTCAGTTCAAATATTAACTTGGCATTTTCTTTATCTAATGCTGCAATTAGTATATCGCCTTCTTTTACATGCATATTTAAGATCTCTTCAGCAAGAGGATCTTCTAAATATTTTTGAATAGCTCTATGCAACGGTCGGGCTCCAAATTGAACATCATAACCTTTATCGGCAATAAACTCTTTAGCTTCTGCAGTTAATTCTAAGCTAAAGCCTAAGTTCGATAATCGTTTTAGAACTCCTTTCATTAAAATATCAATGATATTAAAAATATTTTCTTTTGTGAGTGAATTGAAAATTACTACATCATCAATTCTATTTAAAAATTCGGGAGAAAATGTACGTTTTAAGGCTTTTTCAATTACTGCTTTATTATTTTCATCTTGATTTTGCATTCGGGTAGCAGTAGCAAATCCAACACCATCACCAAATTCCTTTAATTGGCGTACACCAATATTGGAAGTCATAATTATCATCGAATTTTTAAAGTCAATTTTTCTTCCCAACCCATCGGTTAATACACCATCATCTAATACTTGTAATAAAATATTATAAATATCGGGATGTGCTTTTTCAATTTCATCTAAAAGAATTACGGAATAAGGTTTACGGCGTACCTTTTCAGTTAATTGACCACCTTCCTCATACCCAACATATCCGGGAGGTGCACCTATTAAACGACTCACGGTAAATTTCTCCATATACTCACTCATATCAATGCGTATCAATGTATCTTCTGAGTCGAACATATATCGGGCCAACGAGCGAGCTAATTCTGTTTTTCCAACACCTGTAGGCCCTAAGAAAATAAAGGAGCCAATTGGTTTTTTAGGATCTTTTAATCCTACTCTATTACGCTGAATAGCTTTAACCACTTTTTGTATTGCTTCATCCTGACCAATTACCATGCCCCGCATATCTTCACTCATTCGGCGAAGCTTTTCAGTTTCTGCTTGCACCATTCGTTTAACAGGAATGCCTGTCATCATGCTTACAACTTCTGCAATATGTTCATCGCTTATCGGATATCTTTTGTGTTTGCTTTCTTCTTCCCAAGCGTTTTTGGCTTTTTCTAATTCTTCGCCCAACCGCTTCTCTTTATCACGTAGTGCAGCAGCTTCTTCAAATCGCTGACTTTTTACTACTTTATTTTTTTCGTTTTTAACTTCTTCAATTTGTTTTTCTAGTTCTACAATTTCCTGAGGTACATTAATATTTTTCAGGTGTACTCTTGCTCCCACTTCATCTAAAACATCAATAGCTTTGTCGGGTAACAGTCTATCAGTCATGTACCTATCACTTAGTTTTACGCAAGCATGAATAGCTTCATCACTGTATTCTACACTATGGTAATCTTCGTATTTGCTTTTAATATTATTTAGTATTTGAATGGTTTCGTCAACACTTGGTTGCTCAATCAATACTTTTTGAAAACGGCGATCTAATGCCCCATCTTTTTCAATATATTGACGGTATTCGTCTAACGTAGAAGCACCAATGCATTGCAATTCTCCCCTTGCCAAAGCCGGTTTAAAAATATTACTTGCATCTAATGAGCCGCTTGCTCCACCGGCACCAACAATAGTATGTATTTCATCAATAAATAAAATAACATCTCTATTTTTTTCCAACTCATTCATAATGGCTTTCATTCGCTCTTCAAATTGACCACGATATTTGGTACCTGCAACCAATGCAGCCAAATCGAGGCTAATTACTCTTTTATCAAACAAAACCCTACTTACTTTGCGTTGAACAATACGTAAAGCCAAACCTTCTACAATGGCAGTTTTACCCACGCCAGGTTCCCCTATTAATATGGGATTATTTTTCTTTCTGCGAGAAAGAATTTGAGATACACGTTCAATCTCCGATTCTCGGCCAACAATAGGATCTAACGCATTGGTTTCGGCCAATTTTGTAATATCTCTTCCAAAATTATCTAATACAGGAGTTTTGCTTTTAGCACTTGCTGCAGGTTTTGAGGATTTTGATTGCTGAAAACCACGTTGCTTTTCTTCATCAAATTCTTCTTCTCCTTCATCACTAAATTCGTTTTTAGGTGCCGGCGGATTATTAGTGCTTACCATTCCTAATTCATTTCTAAAAATATCATAATCAATATCAAATTGATTTAAAATTTGGGTAGCAATATTTTCTTTATTTTTTAAAATACTTAATAACAAATGTTCTGTTTCTACTAAAGGACTTTTTAATGCTTTAGCTTCTAAAACAGTTACACGAATTACTTTTTCGGCTTGCTTAGTTAATGGCAAACTGTTAATATTAGCAATATTTTTACCTGTTTTATCTTTTACTGCCAATTCTATTTCTTTTCGTAATTCAAGTATATCTACATTAAGCTGTTTTAAAACTTTAATAGCTACATTATCGGCATCACGAATTAACCCTAATAACAAATGTTCTGTTCCTATAAAATCATTTCCTAAACGAAGTGCTTCTTCACGACTATAAGAGATGATTTCTTTTACTTGTGCTGAAAAATTATTATCCATACTATTTGGATTTATACAATTATAACAAATATTTTTGACCTTTATTATCTTTCATTTATTCACAACTGTTAACGAAAGTAAAACTATGTTGGTCAAAATTGATACCAAGGAAAAATTTACTGTTTTATTACTACAGGATTCTATCATTTATGACAATATGGCTGCAGAATTAGCTGCTACCTGTAAAGAATATTTAACGGCTACTGTTAAAAATATTATTTTAAATTTTAAAAATGTATCTGAAGTAGACGATAATGCTGCCAAAACCATTGCCGAGTTACAACAATTTTTTTACGAAAAAAATACCTCACTTGTTATTTGCGAATTACAATTAGCAGTAGAGAATAATTTTGAAAAGCTGGATCTTTTAGAATTAATGAATATTACTCCGTCGGAAAGTGAAGCATGGGATATTGTTCAAATGGAAGAAATAGAAAGAGAATTATTGGATAATGATGATTTTAACTTTTCTACTAACAGTTAAATATTATTACAATTAAGCATTAAGATGTTTAATTGCATATAATAAAACGAACTATAAATGAGTTTATACCACATATAACTACTATTATGTTTGGAGTTACTATTTTAGGAAATAATTCTGCTCTTCCGGCTTATGACAGGCATCCCACTGCGCAAGTAATTACCCTACACGATAATATTTTTTTGATAGATTGCGGAGAAGGTACTCAAATGCAAATGAGTAAATATAAAATCAGGAGAAGTAAAATCAATCATATTTTTATTTCGCACTTACATGGCGATCATTATTTTGGTTTAGTAGGCTTAATTACCAGTATGGGCTTACTGGGAAGAGAAGCAGATTTGCATGTATATGCACCTGGCCTTTTAAAAGAAATATTAGACCTTCAATTTAAAGCTGCTGCTACCAAATTACCATTTTCACTGCAATTTCATACGTTAGAAAAAGAAGGAATATTAATTGACAGTAAAAGATTTACCGTTGAATGTTTTAGCACACAACACCGCATTGAATGCTGGGGATTTATTTTTAGAGAAAAAAAACATTTACGCAAAATTTGGAAAGAGAAAGTAATTGAATATAATATTCCCGCAGCTTATTATACCAATTTAAAAAATGGTGATGATTATATTTTGAAAGATGGTACTGTTATTAAGAATGATTGGGTTACCATTTCGAATAGTAACCCACGCAGCTATGCTTTTGGTGCCGATACACTTTACGATGAACTATTAGCCGAAAAGGTTAAAAACGTATCGATGCTGTACCATGAAACTACTTATTTAAAAGATATGAATGATAAAGCCGATGCTCGCTTTCATAGCACTACCGAACAAGCTGCACAAATTGCCCATAAAGCCAATGTAAAAAAATTGTTGATTGGGCATTTTAGTAGTAAATATGAGTTTATTGACGAATTTTTAAATGAAACAAAAGCTATTTTCGAAAATTCCGACTCGGCAATTGAAGGTGTAACTTATAGAATATCTTAAATTGGGTTTATTAATTCAAATAGATTTCTCACTTCGTTCGAAAGGACGCTTTGCTTCGTTCGAAATGACGTTATTCGTCTTTTCAAGGTCGGGCTTCAACTCGTCTTTTCGAGGTTGGCACAACCGAGAAATCTGTTTGAAATAAATGTTGTAAGGTTTCTTGTTGTGCAGATTTCTCACTTCGTTCGAAAGGACGCTTTGCTTCGTTCGAAAGTACGTTATTCGTCTTT
Organism: Hydrotalea sp.; assembly: GCA_027364735.1. Lineage (GTDB taxonomy): Bacteria > Bacteroidota > Bacteroidia > Chitinophagales > Chitinophagaceae > JAKAJX01. Next base: position 14,843 of record DAHXOT010000028.1, read on the forward strand.
TCGAGTGAGGAACAACCGAGAAATCTGTCGGATATTTATTTACTTAGAACTTACGATTAAGGCATAACACTCATTAACCATGTATAAAACGATGGAAATTCTTCTCGCCAATATTTTTCATTGTGTTTTCCTAAAGGATTAATTACTCTCCTCATTTTATAATTGGCTTTGTGCTGAATAATATCGGCCATTTTATTCATATCACTTACCATTGTTGCACTTTCATATCCACCGGCATAAAAATAAAATGCAGGAGATGCTGCTGATTCAGTTGTAGTAAATTTTTCAACATCAATAAATAACTGAGGCACTATCCAAAAAGCAGGAGAAAAAATTCCTGCACCGCCAAACACATCCGGATATTGAATTACAGCATATAAACTTATTAAAGCTCCCATACTGCTTCCTGCAATAAAGGTATAAGCAGCACTTTTTTTAGTTCTAAATTTTGAATCTATAAAAGGTTTTAAATTTTTTACAATAAAGTCAACATATTGTTTTCCTTCTCCTTTTCCAAATTGATTATTATCGTACGGATTATATTCCGTCATTCTTTTATTTCCTCCATTATCAATGCCTATTACTATACAATCTTTACCAATATTTTTTTGTAAAGTATCTAAACATTCATCTACACCCCACTCGCCAAAAGCCGCTGTTTGCTCGTTAAACAAATTTTGTCCATCATTCATATACAATACCGGATAATTAACAGAACTACTTGCATAAGATTTTGGCAAATACACCCATACTCTTCTGGTACGCTGTAATTGTGGAATATAAAATGCTGTATCAACAATTTTCACATTCGGACTGGCCGTATACCTTTTTGGTTTTTGCGGATAATCATCTTTCCAACCTTCAATTTTGCACTCTTTAGATATATCCTCAGTAACTTCTATTAATCTATCATCAATATTTTTTCCATCGGCAGCACATTCTACTTTATCAAAACTACCACGCGTAAATTTAAATGCATAATTACCTGCAGCAACATCTTTAATAACAACTGCTTTTACATTTGCTCCAAAATCTTTTAATTTATATTTTTCATCTTTCGGATTCCAATTATTAAAATTACCTGCAACATATATTGCATCATTACTTTTAGTGGCCACATTTGTTACTACTAATCGAAGAGTATATTGTGCATTTATTACCGATATACCTAAAAGCAGAAAAAAGAAAAATATTTTTTTCATGCAATAAAATTACAAATTGATGCAATAAAAAAGCCACGTTAAACGTGGCCTTCAGCTTTAAGTAATTTTTTTAATCTAAAATTTCAACATCTTTTGGATATTTTGATTTATTAAAGATGAATATTTTATCGGAGATAGTAGCGTTAGTATTTAAATTGTTTAAACTAAATTCAATAACATTATTGCTTTTATCTATAATTTTTGCTTTAGTAATCATGCTTTTAACTTTATCAATAAATAGATTTACTTGTTGAAAGTTTTTCTTTTTATCGTTAGGTATTAATTCTACTTCATTAAATTTTCCGGAAGATGCGATTAGTTTGTAGGTAAAATCTTTGTCGTAAAAATTAGTTAAGAGATTTTGTGGACTTAGTGTTTGGCTACTTTCGTCTACCGAAGCCACAGTGATTGTTTTACTACCATCATAATTGTATGTTTTAGAACCATCACAAATAATTTCTGTTTTTCCTTGCTTCAAATAATATTTCGACCCTTTTATAAAAATTGTTCCGGTTTTGGTACCGTTAGCCTTTCCTTTATTGGTAACAGATTGAATGGTAAAAGCAGCTGAAATACCTTTAAAGGTTTTTACTTTTTCGCTAACAGCATCTAACACTTTTTTAGCTTTAGGATCGTTTTGAGCAAAAGAGCTATACGTTATGGCAATGGTAGCCACTAAAAAACAAAGCATTTTTTTCATCTAAATCATTTATGGGCCGCAAATATAATACTTCGAGAGAACAGTAGCTTAGTTAATAATAGTTTAAGTTTATAACCCATTTAACCCATAGACTGTAAATAGTTTTCTAATTCAACATCGGTTTTAAAACGCACTTCACGTGCTTTACTTCCTAAATTAGGCCCTACAATACCTGCTGCTTCTAATTGATCCATTAATCGGCCGGCACGGTTATATCCTAATTTCATTCTTCGCTGAATTAAAGAAGTGCTTCCCACCTGATTTTGCACAATTAATCTGGCAGCATCGGCAAACAAAGGATCCCTATCATTCACATCTATTTCCCTGCCATCCATATCTTTTTCATCAATATATTCGGGTAACAAAAATGCTTGAGGATATCCACGTTGATCTCCAATGAATTTACAAACATTTTCAACTTCGGGCGTATCAACAAACGCACATTGCAAGCGAACAATTTCTCCATTATAGCTAATTAACATATCGCCTTTGCCAATTAATTGTTCGGCACCCCCTGCATCGAGAATAGTTCGGCTATCAATTTTTGAAGAAACTTTAAATGCAATACGTGCAGGAAAATTGGCTTTAATTGTTCCGGTAATAATATTTACCGATGGCCTTTGTGTAGCAATAATTAAGTGAATACCAACAGCACGAGCCAATTGTGCCAATCGAGCAATGGGCATTTCAACTTCTTTCCCTGCCGTCATAATTAAATCGGCAAATTCATCTACTACCAACACAATAAATGGTAAATATTGATGCCCTTTTTCGGGATTTAGTTTTCTATTGGTAAATTTTTCGTTGTATTCTTTTATGTTTCTGCAATGCGCTTCTTTCAATAAATCATACCGATTATCCATTTCAATACACAAAGCATTTAAAGTATTAATTACTTTTTTTGTATCGGTAATAATTGCCTCATCTTCCCCTGGTAATTTTGCTAAAAAATGTTTTTCAATTACTCTGTACAAACTAAGTTCTACCTTTTTCGGATCAACTAATACAAACTTTAATTGTGATGGATGTTTTTTATACAATAACGAAACCAAAACTGTATTAATACCTACCGATTTACCTTGTCCCGTTGCACCTGCCATTAATAAGTGAGGCATACTTGCCAAATCAACAATAAAGTTTTCATTATCAATTTTTTTACCAATTGCAATGGGTAAAGAAAAATTATTATTAATGAATTTATCGCTGGCCAGCAAGGTTTTCATACTTACTACCGTCTTACGGATGTTGGGTACTTCTATACCAATGGTTCCTTTACCGGGAATGGGTGCAATAATTCTAATGCCGAGGGCTGCAAGACTTAAAGCAATATCATCTTCAAGATTTTTAATACGACTAATACGAACTCCGGGAGCCGGAACTATTTCGTACAATGTAACTGTAGGACCAATGGTTGCGGCAATCCGTTGAATGGAAATATCGTAATTTTTTAAAGTGGCAATTATTTGGTTTTTATGTGTTTCTAACTCGGTAGGATCATGTACAATTTTTTCGCTTCCATGAGATTCTAATAAATCTAATGTGGGATACTGATAGCTGCTTAAATCTAAAGTAGCATCATATTTCTCTGCAACAATCGCTTTATTGGTGGTAATAATTTTTTTCTCTTCAATAGAATCATTTATTTCCAATTGCATATCATCATCGCTTTCGCTATCATCTTCATAAATTTCCTTTACAGCTTCATGTTCTTTTTCAATAAATTCATTTTCGGTAATTACTTGCAATTCTTTTTCATTTACATCTAATGGCAATTGGCTAATATCTTCCAATTCTTGTTTCGATAAATTGTCTTTTTCACTGATACTAAATTCGGTTAATGGATTGGCAGTTTCCTGAATTTCATTTACCGAAAGTACTATTGACTTATTATCATCGTTCTTCAATTTATTATTACTAAGTGGCTGTTCTACCTCATCGTGAATAAAAAGCTTTCCACCTTCTTCATTTTCTTGCATATTCCATTCGCCATATACAGGCTGTTCATCTGCAGCTTTTATAAATTCTTTTTCATCTTCTGCTTTTGCAATAATTGTTTTAGGCTTCTTTTCAGGCCAAGTAAACTTTGGGTTAAATCGCCAAACCAAATAACTTACAACAGCTATCAGTAACAAAGCAGCCGTACCAAAATTACCTATCCATTTAACAAACCAACTATTCAGCAATTCGCCTACTGCACCACCCCAACTAAATTCGTTTCCTTTTGTGGAAAAGGCGGCAGTCATGCTTATTACAAGTAATCCGGCAATAACGTAGCGTATATTTCTTACTACCGAAAAAACTTTCTTTTCAAACAATAAATTAATGCCTACCACAAAAAAAAGTGTACAAAATAAATACGATGCAATTCCAAAACCATTATAAATAAAAACATGCGCAACGTATGCACCCAATACACCTAATAAATTATTTACTCTAACATCATCGGTTGAAAATATTTTAATACCGAATTGATGTACTTTATCTTGATCTTCTTGCCAGGTAAATAAATACGATGTAAAAGCAACAAACAAAAACAGCGATAACAATAAACTTATTACCCCCATAATTTTGGTGGTACGCTCGTCTTTTACAACTTCCGTAACAGAAACTTGCTCCACTTTATCCTCCGACAATTTATCGGGATTGGGAGGTGGTGGCGTTTTTTGTTTTAAACGGTTTGCCATGAAAACAAATATAAGCTAAGTGTAGAAAGAGTTTTGTTTTTGTACCGGCATGTGGATTTCTTCTCACCTGCGGTTGCGTCGCACACTTGTACGGTGGATAACTATGGGAGCAGGATATATGTTTTACCGAAATGAAAAATTCAATCTCAAAATATGGATTTTAAATATTATTATTTTTTGCTTAGTAACAGCTTTAGCATAAATTAGCGTGTTGTAAGCAATAAATTGGCGACCGTACAACTTTTATCCAATGTGACATTCTTTTGACTTTTCAACTAATTCTCACAACGAAATTTGCCTACCTTAGCGACATAGAAATTAAAAAGCCATGAGTGAGTTTTTGACAATAAAAGAAGCAAGTGTATGGGCTTCAGAGCATCTCAAAAAGGATATAACAACTTCTAACATTTCTTATCTGGTGAGTTACGGAAAGATAAGGAAGATAGGCGACAACGGCAGTTCACTCATCAAAAAAGATGACTTAGAAAAATACTACGCATCATTTTATGGCAAGCGAGAAATCAATTGGAAAGAACAACTGGGAAGTGATTTAAATTGGCATCTTTCGTTTGATTATTTGAAAGAATCAGACACAACAAAACACATTCACCGACTTCATCCTTACAAAGGAAAATATATTCCACAGTTAGTTGAATATTTTCTTGACAACAAAACAGATGAGTTCAAAACAGAAACTTATTTTAAAAAAGGCGACATAGTTCTTGACCCATTTTGCGGTAGCGGAACAACGCTTGTGCAAGCAAACGAACTTGGCATCAATGCAGTTGGTATTGATGTTTCTGCATTTAATGCACAAATTTCTAACGCAAAAATTTTCAAGTATAATTTGTCAGATGTTCAACTAGAGTTGAACATCATTAGCAATAAACTGAAACAGTTTATTGCTAACAGCTCAAACATAAAGTTTGAAGAAAGATTACTTGAGGAATTAAATATTCTTAACAGCAAATATTTCCCTTCACCTGAATTCAAGCATTGGCTTAAAGACAAAAAAGTAAATGAGTATGAATACGCTGAGGAGAAAGTGAAAATGTTTCAACCAACTTTTGACAAGTTAGTTGCTGAGTTCAAAATTCAAATCAATCAGAAAGAGCAGAAAACATTTTTGGACATTTGGTATTTGCAGCCAGTGAGAAACGAAATTGATTTTGTTTTCAATTTGGTTAAACAAATTGAAAATCCATCAACAAAAAAAATCGTCAGTATAATTTTAAGCAGAACTGTTCGGACTTGCAGAGCAACAACTCATGCCGACCTTGCAACATTGCTTCAACCAGTCAGCAACATATACTATTGCAGCAAACATGGAAAAATTTGCAAGCCATTGTTCTCAATTTACAGTTGGTGGGAACGATACAGCAAAGACACTGTGAAAAGATTGGTTGAGTTTGACAAGTTGCGAACAAATACAAATCAGTTTTGCTTGACAGGAGATTCTCGAAGCATCAACATTTTTGAACAGTTGGAAAATAAATTTCCTTCATTCGCTTTCCTTGCAAAGGAGAAAAAAATCAATGGAATTTTTTCTTCTCCGCCTTATGTTGGACTCATTGACTACCACGAACAACATGCTTATGCTTACGATTTGTTTGGCTTTGAAAGACACGATGAATTAGAAATTGGACCGCTCGCAAAGAAGCAGTCCAAAGAAGCACAGCGACTTTATGTTGACGGAATTTCTGCCGTGCTAAATAATTGTAAGCAATTTTTAATAGACGATTATAATGTGTTTCTTGTTTCCAATGACAAGTTTAATCTTTATCCAACCATTGCCAAGAATGCAGGAATGAAAATCGTAAATCAATTCAAGCGACCAGTATTAAACAGAACAGAGAAAGACAAAGCGGCTTACTCTGAAATTATTTTTCACCTAAAAAATATTTAAGAGTGGCTCTAACAGAAACACAAATCAAACAAACGGAAAATGTAGTTCGTGAAAGTTTAAGGAAGAGATTCAAAACTTACAATCCAGAACCAGCATACATGCCTTTTCACACACGGCTTTTAGGTAAAGACCGTTTGGCTCTCTACGCTTTTATCCATTCGTTGAACACAAACTTTGGAACAATAATTTTTGAACCTGTTGCTTTATCACTTGCATCAACAACTTTTTTAAGTGCTGAATCGCAAGCAACAGCAGGAACAGAAATAAGCGAAGGTGCTCAAAGGGTTATTCAACAAATCATGGATGGCTTATCAACCGCAGTTAGTTCTCCAAACAAACCAGAGGAGATTAAAAAGATTCGGAAAGTTTGTAGAGAAGGAAACATGATTAAAGTAAAGCCAACAAAAGTTGATTTGAAATTAGTTAGCAAGGATAATGAGATTTTTCTCTTTGATATCAAGACAGCCAAGCCAAACGCAGGTGGATTCAAAGAATTTAAACGAACACTTTTAGAGTGGGTTGCTGCTAGTCTTGCAGCAGATCCGAAAGTAAAAGTGAATACGATAATTGCAATTCCATATAATCCATACGAACCCGAACCTTACAACCGTTGGACAATGCGAGGCATGTTAGATTTGGAAAAAGAATTGAAAGTTGCAAATGAATTTTGGGATTTTGTTGGCGGTGTTGGTGCTTATCAAAACTTGCTTGACTGCTTTGAGAGAGTTGGAATTGAACTACGAAATGAAATTGATGAATTCTTTAAACGATATAATTAATAACAACGCAGAAAAATTAAAAGCTGCTTAGATTAGGTTCTTTGCTCCAGCAATAAAATTTAAAGCTCATTTTCAAGCTTCTTTTAAAAATCATTTTTATAACATTTTCATTTCTTAATTCCTAGCAATAAACAAATCCAGCCTGCAATAAAAAACAATCCGCCAATAGGTGTAATGGGGCCAACCCAATTTAATCCGCTAACATTAGTGGCTGTTTTATAGGTAAGTACATACAAAGATCCACTGAATAATAAAATGCCTATTATAAAAAAAATACCGGCATAATTTAACAGCTTTGCTGAAAAATCTTTATACAATATTCCAACAAGTGCCAATGCAAATACATGATAAAACTGATACCGAACGGCTGTTTCGAAAATTTTTAATGAATTATCGTCTACTAATTGTTTTAAGCCATGTGCACCAAATGCACCCAGTGCAACGCTTAATGCACCAAGAAATGTAGCGGTTCGTAAATAGCCTTTATGCATAAAGAAGTTTGAAAAGTTTAAGAGTTTTAAAAGTTGAAGGAACATTAAGCATTCAACAATTGCAAAATACTTTTTAAATTAATTTCGTTTCCCTGTAAATGAATTTTGCATAGTGAATAATAGGGCTTTCTTTCTTCTAACTTTTTTGAAAGAAAATCGTTCAATTCATCGTCGGTTAAATTTTTTATTAACGGACGATGAGTTTTTTCTGGCTTCAATCTTTCAATTAAAATATTTATTGCTTCATCAATCCATATCGTTATACCATGCTTATTCATCCATTTCATATTATCATGAAAGCAAGGAGTACCGCCGCCTGTAGCTAATACAAATGATTGATTTTCTGTAACCCATTTCAACATTTTTGATTCTGCATTGCGGAAATAAGTTTCTCCATCGCTTGAAAAAATATCGGCAATAGATTTTTTTTCATTCATTTCAACTAAATAATCTAAATCGTATCCGCTGCATGCAAGTTTTTTAGATAATTGTTTGCACCAAAAACTTTTTCCACTTCCCATCATACCAATGAGGAAGATTCGTGGATGTGCAGATGTGTGCATGTGCAGATTATTTGAATTAGAAATTTTCAAGCAGTAAGATATTGAAAAGGTAAGTTAACAATCAAATTTTCCTGAGCTGTAATACAATTTTCATCTGCACATTACTTAAAAGCATTTAATCCTGTTACATCCATTCCTGTAATCAATAAGTGAATATCGTGTGTTCCTTCATAAGTAATAACACTCTCTAAATTCATCATGTGCCGCATAATACTATATTCTCCTGTAATGCCCATTCCGCCTAACATTTGGCGTGCATCTCGTGCAATATTCGCTGCTATTTCGCAACTATTTCTTTTAGCCATACTTACTTGTTGCGGAGTTACTTTTCCTTCATTCATTAAAACGCCTAAACGCCAAACCAATAACTGAGCTTTAGTAATTTCTGTTATCATTTCGGCGAGTTTTTTTTGTTGCAATTGAAAACCTGCAATAGGCTTACCAAATTGATATCTTTCTTTGGCATAACGCAAAGCCGTATCGTAACAATCCATTGCCACACCAATAGTTCCCCATGCAATACCATAGCGAGCTTTGGTTAAACAACCTAATGGTCCTTTCAATCCTCGTACGCCGGGCAATATATTTTCTTTCGGAACTTTTACATTATCAAACACTAATTCGCCGGTAGCACTGGCTCGTAAACTCCATTTACCATGTGTGGTAGGAGTAGAAAATCCTTCCATACCTCTTTCAACAATTAATCCTGTAATAACGCCAGCTTCATCTTTAGCCCATACCACTGCAATATTTGCAAATGGTGCGTTGCTAATCCACATTTTAGCACCATTTAAAATAACATAATCACCGGCATCTTTAATATTGGTTAACATGCTGGATGGATCGCTCCCATGATTGGGCTCGGTTAAACCAAAACAACCAAGCATTTCGCCACTTGCCAATTTGGGTAAATAGTGATTTTTCTGTTTTTCGCTTCCGTACGCATATATTGGAAACATGACCAAACTTCCCTGAACACTTGCTGTAGAACGAATGCCACTATCGCCTCGCTCTAATTCTTGCATCATTAATCCATAACTAATATAATCTAAACCACCACCACCATATTGAACCGGGACTGTAGGTCCAAAACATCCCAACTCTCCCAATTGCTTTACTATTTGCTGCGGAAATTCGGCACGTTGGGCATAATCCTCGATAATGGGAGATATTTCTCGTTTTACATAACTACGAACGGCATCTCGAACCATTTTATGTTCTTCGGTTAATAATTCATCTAATAAATAATAATCGGGTGATTGAAATAAATCTGCTTTAACAGCCATATTATTTAAAATTTATAATTTGATACTAATAATTTTTTGCGATTCGTAAAGTTGCCACTATCTAATCAACAAATTTAATGCGAAGCATACAGCCTTCATCAAATCAGTGTATATTTATTTTAAAGGAAAAATGATTATACATAACCCCAACTACCTAACATGCATTTGGTAAACCAACATCAACCCGGTTCTAAAAAATTATGGTGGCATGCCGTTATTACCCATTTAACGTTTTATGTTTTAATAGCTATTATTACTGCAATATTATTGGGACATTTTTATCCATCAACGGCTATTAAGATGGATTTTTGGGGTAAATATTTTGTTGATATTATCAAATTATTTATTAATCCAATTATCTTCCTCACAATTGTGTTAGGCATTAGCAGTATTGGAAATTTGAAAAAAGTAGGAAGAATTGGTATTAAGGCATTAATTTATTTTGAAGTTGTTACAACTTTTTCTTTATTCATTGGCATTGCTGTTGGATACATTTTTAAACCCGGCAAAATTGAAAAAACAAATTTACAAGCCGGCGATGCTTCGAAGTTTACAGAAGCAGCAAGTACGCATTTTAATTGGATACAATTTTTTGAAGCAAACCTTACATTACAAGTTTTATTGGCTGCTATTGTAATTGGTATTATTATAAACTATATTTCACAACGCTTAATAATAATTCGCTTTTTAGAAAAAATAGCTCACTACGTTTTTCTTGCATTAAAATATGTTATGTATTTAGCACCCATTGGGGCCTTTGGCGGAATGGCATTTACTATTGGAAAATTTGGTTTACATACACTTATTCCATTGGCTAAATTAATGGGCTGTATTTATATTACTTGTATTGTATTTGTTTTTGTAGTTCTGGGAAGTATTTTAAGATATTATAAGATAAATATTTGGCATTATTTAAAAGAAATTAAAGACGAATTGCTGATTGTACTTGGCACTTCATCTTCCGAAGCTGCTCTTCCCTCTATGATGAAAAAATTACAAGAAATGGGATGCAGCAAATCGGTAGTTGGATTGGTAATACCTACCGGCTATTCTTTTAACTTGGATGGCACATCTATTTACTTATCTATGGCTGTTATTTTTATAGCACAGTTATATAACGTGCCATTAAGTTTTGGAGAACTATTAATGATTATTTTAATTTTAATGCTTACATCGAAAGGTGCTGCGGGTGTTACCGGAAGCGGCTTTATAACATTGGCTACTACCTTAGCAGCACTGCATAAAATTCCTATAGAAGGATTGGCATTTTTATTAGGAATTGATAAATTTATGAGCGAAGCAAGAGCCATAACTAATTTGATTGGCAATGGAGCCGCAACATTAATCATTGCAAAAAGTGAAAACGAATTTTTACATGCTACTGCACCTTCGCCCTTATAAATATTCCTCTAAATAGTTACTCATTTCTATTTGATATTGACGAGCAACTTTTGCAGCTTCTTCGGCAAAATTTTCGCCATGGCTTGCAAAAATAATTGAGCGACTAACATTTACTAATAAGCCTACTTCTTTATTCATTCCATATTTACTTACCTCTTGCAAACTACCACCTTGTGCCCCCACACCGGGTACCAATAAAAAATGATTAGGGATAATTTTTCTAATATTTGCCAGTTCACTTGCTTGTGTTGCACCAATTACAAACATTAAATTATTTTCAGTACCCCAAGTAATAGCAGTTTGTAATACCTTCTCGTATAAAAAACTATTTCCTATTTTTTGCAACTCAAAATTATTGGCACTTTTATTAGAAGTTAAACCCAATAAAATGGTTGTTTTATTGGTATATTCTAAAAACGGTTTAACACTATCTGCTCCCATATAAGGAGCAACTGTAACCGCATCAAATGGCAAAGTTTCGAAAAATGTTTTAGCATATTGAGCAGAAGTATTACCAATATCGCCACGCTTAGCATCGGCAATGGTAAAATGCTCAGATGAAATGTATTGCAAAGTTTGTTCCATCGCTTCCCATCCTTTTAAACCTTGCGATTCATAAAATGCAGTATTAATTTTATAACTCACACAAAAATCTTTCGTAGCATCAATAATTGCCTTGTTAAATTCAAAAACAGGATGCTTGGTTGTTTGTAAATGTTTAGGAATTTTTTGAATGTCGGTATCTAATCCTATACAGAGAAAAGATTTTTTTTGTTGAATTTTTTCTATTAATTGCATTTTATTCATGCTGCGAAAATACAATGCAGTTAAAAGATTTCGACATAAATTTATCCATTCATTAAATCAACTCATTAAAACACCAAATATGAAAATTGCAATTTTAGGCAGTGGTATGGTTGGGCGAGCTATAGCATTAGATTTAGCAGCGTCATTTGATATTACTTCATTTGATATGAATGAACAAAACCTGAAAATTTTGAATGACAGAAATCCTTCTATTCAAACAAAAAAAGTAGATTTAAAGCAGTATGTACAATATAAAGAATGGCTGCACAATTTCGATTTGGTAGTTACGGCTGTTCCCGGATTTATGGGATTTGAAACTTTAAAAATAGTGATAGAGTGCGAAAAAAATGTGGCAGATATTTCTTTCTTTCCCGAAAATGCTTTGCAATTACACAATTTGGCTAAAGAAAAAAACGTAACCGTTATTACCGATATTGGCGTAGCTCCGGGCATTCCTAATTTAATTTTAGGAAGATTAAATGAAGAAATGACAATTGAAAATTTTGAGTTTTATGTTGGCGGATTACCCAAATTACGAAAAAAGCCTTTTGAATATAAAGCACCTTTCTCGCCTGTTGATGTTATTGAAGAATACACAAGGCCCGCTCGCTTAAAAGAAAACGGATTCATAATTAGTAAACCCGCATTAACCGATAGAAGACATATTTATTTTGATGAAATAGGAACTTTAGAAGCATTTAATACCGATGGCTTACGCAGCATTCTATTAACCATGCCACATATTCCTTCAATAAAAGAACAAACTTTAAGATACCCCGGACATATTGATTTAATTATTGCACTAAAAGAAGCCGGTTTTTTTAGTGATGAAAAAATAAGCATAAAAGAACATACAACTATTTCTCCTTTAGATTTTACATCGGCCATACTGTTTAAAGATTGGAAATTAGAGGCAGAAGAAGAAGAATTAACTGTATTAAAAGTTATTGTGGAAGGTGAAAAAAATAAAGAAAAAGTAAGATTTGAATATAATTTACTTGACAGATACGATGCTGTTACAAAAATATCATCTATGAGCAGAACAACAGGCTATACTTGTACTGCTGCTGTTAATTTAATTGCTAAAAAGCTTTTTACAGAAAAAGGTGTATTTCCACCAGAACTTGTAGGAAAAGATGCAACCTGCTTCAATTACGCAATGAATCATTTAAAAGAAAGGAATATTATCATCTCACAAAAATAGTTGTAGCAAATCAATAACCTCCGGCTTAATCAACCGGAGGTTCACAGAACCATTCACATCAAAACAATCTCAGTAACTAATCGTTACATTGAATGTTACAGCCATTGGGGGTAGGCTTACCTATCGCTTCAACGGTATATCCCTTATTCACATCTACCCAAAAAAATTGAGTTGTGTAATAATGATGAATATATAATTGATCTCCTTTACAGCAAGTATAATCTAATCGGTTATTATAATGTTTACCAAACATATTGGTATACGGTGCAGTAATTGCTGCTAAAGAAACAGCTACTATTACAAATGCAATATTTAGTTTTAATTTAGATAACATAACACAAGATTTTATAGTATAGAATTGGATTTTTATTGAGCCATAAACAATAATTCCATAATTGTACCAAATAAGTTTACTTTATTAAACTATTGATAATCAATTACCTAATAATTTATTGCAGGAACGTTATAGTTCTAATTTGAGAGTTTTCATCCATTTCTTGGAAAAAAATAAGCCGCCTGTTAAGGCAGCTTATTCAATAATAAAACAGTTTGTAGTTTTAATTTAATAGGTATACATCACATAACCCCAAGGCTTTATCGCCCATGGTTTAGCAGTTAATTTTTCTTTTTTATGTTCAAAAACATTATACACATCTCCTAATAAATTGGCATCATTCATCTTTATAGTTTCATTTTTGTTACTCCAATTTAAAATAACTACCACTTTATTCTTTCCGCTTTGTCTTAAATAGGCATACACTGCATCTTCATTACCAACTTTTAATTTCTTAAATTCAGCATTGGCGGCTAAAGCAGGATTATTTTTTCGAAGATGTAATAAGGTAGTATAGAATTTTTCTCTTGTATAATTTTTAAAATTAATAGTGTCTTTATCAAAAAATCGAATAGCACGCAATAGAGGTTCTTCCTGACCACTATATATTAATGGCACACTACGCTGAATAGTTTGCGTCATTACTGCAAAAGGGGCGTGAATTTCTCCGGGCGTAGTTGCATAATCGGCTTTATTCCAGCTATTTTCATCGTGGTTACTGGTAAAAAACATGCGTAATGAATTGGCTGGAAATAATGTATTGGTTCGCAAAAGGGCACTATCAAAATCGGATGCTTTCCGCTGCTGTTTAGCAATTTGTTTATACAATGCAAAATCGAACCAAGAGTAGGTTGCATCAAAGCCATCTTTATTTAGCTCCGGTTTATCGCCTTCGGCCAACATAAAAATATTTTTCATTTTTTTCAATTCACTAATTGCTCTTTTCCAAAAATCATCTGGCACATCTCCGGCAACATCGCAACGAAAACCATCAATATCAGAAACTTTAATCCAATATTTTAATTGGGCAATCATAGTATCACGTAATTCTGCGTTAGCATAATTTAATTTTCGTGTATCAGCCCAATCGGCAGCCATCATAGCATTTCCACTTTTATCTTTTACATAAAAATCGGGATGCTTTTTTAACCAATAATGATCAGCTCCTGTATGATTAGGCACCCAATCTATAATTACTTTCATTCCCATTCCATGTGCTTTTTTCACTATTTCCTTCCAATCATTTAAGGTTCCGTATTCGGGATTTATGGCTGTATAATCGGCTACAGCATAATAACTTCCTAATGTACCTTTTCTATCAACTTTACTAATTGGGTTAATAGGCATAAACCATAAAGTTTGTACACCCATATTTTTTAATCTGGTTAAATGCTTAGAGAATGCATTAAAAGTTCCTTCGGGTGTATACTGGCGTACATTTACCTCATAAATATTTCCTTGTAAAATCCATTTCGGATGTCCATCAATTTTGGTTGTATCACTTGCGTATGATATTTGAAAAGAAAATATCACAATTACCGTTAGCATGTTTTTAAGCAATCGCATAATCAAAAGTTTTAGATACCAAAAGTACAAACTAATGTGTAAAATACACACATTCTATATTCCATGTTAAAAATGGGTGTTTTTACTATTCGCTATTTTTTTAACCAGTATTTTTATAGAAAGATGCTAAATGAAATTTTTACTACTCACGCTATTGTATGCTGCAGTATACTCTGGGGCAAATGCACAATGTAAAACTTACCGTTTATTAAGTAATGGCGATACATTGAATTGCACCGATTTAAAAGGAGAACGGCAAGGCAAATGGGTTATTCATGTAGATGAATTGCGTGGAGAACCTGGATTTGAAGAAGAAGGCATTTTTAAGAATAATAAACGAGAGGGGAAATGGAGAAAATATTCTTTAGAAGGAGATTTATTAGTTATTGAAAATTATGCATGGGGCGAAAAAAATGGGAAACAAGAATATTTTTACAGAAATCGGCCCGAACATGAAGAAAGCTGGTTAGCCATTGACCCGAAAAAGAAGTACGATACAATTGATGTACCCGATCTTTTTGATCCATATAAAGTGGAAAGGAAAGTTATTAAAGTACAATCCTATAGTGTAAAGCATGGCGAATGGAAATATTATAATACAGAAACTATGCAAATAATGAAAACAGAAAACTATATTTTAGATTCGCTATATACACCTGTTAGTGCTACTTCAACTAATCCATCTAAAACCATTAGCTCAGAAGTAAATACTACCGATTCGCTTAATACAAATCATACAATCAACAACAAGCCAAAAGCGGTATTAGATTTCGAAAAGAAAAGCTCGAAAAAGAAAAAGAATATGATTAGAGATGGGCGAACCGGAGGATAATTTGATTACTTCATTCCTACCATATCATTAAAAAAAGGCCAACCGATTAAATCAGTTGACCTTTTACAACTATTACTTTCCGAAATTAGTTATTCAATTTTTGCATTGGATTGGTTACACTTCCTCTATTTCTTCTATTAAAATTACCCAATTTAAATAACTGAAATTTTGTTGGCTCTTCAAATTTTGGCCAATAATTATTTTCGGTGTTAATATCGGCAGTTTCTTTTAATGGGTCTAATTGAAAACTAATTACTTTTTTACGCGTTAAAAATACTTTAGTTACTTTATTTTCATTCTTCCGCCAAATTTGTGCAGGTATTCTTTCTATTTCAGAACTGCCATCTTCAAACTTAAATTCAATAATTATTGGCATTACCAATCCGCCTTTATTGCTAAAAGTTATTTCGTATAAATTTACATCTTTATACTTTTCTTTCTCCTCTGCAGTTAAAGGCTCTGTAGGCATTGCAAATGAAGGAGCAGAAACTTTGATAGAAGAATCGTATTTAATTATTCCACGATCGTATTTCCAATAAAAATCATGTAAAGAAGTATCTGCATCTGTTAAAAAAACAATTTTATTATCTTGTCTATTTCTAATTTTAGAAATATCATCGAACATAGGAATCAATGGCTTATCCAAACTTTTTGTAGCCGAATTAATTTTAGATGAGAAAGCTGTAGAATCGAATACAGCATGTTTTACAGTATCAATAGCAATATCTACCGGATCAATGCCATAAAACCAACCTCTCCAAAACCAATCTAAATCTTCGGCACTTGCATCTTCCATAGTACGAAATAAATCGGCTGGTGTTGGATGTTTAAATGCCCAACGGCGAGCATATTCACGAAAAGCATAATCGAATAGTTCTCTGCCCATAATTGTTTCTCGTAAAATATTTAAAGCAGTAGCAGGTTTTGTATATGCATTAGGACCAAAGTTTACAATATTTTCGCTG
The DNA here is from genome assembly GCA_027364735.1 of Hydrotalea sp. GTDB lineage: Bacteria > Bacteroidota > Bacteroidia > Chitinophagales > Chitinophagaceae > JAKAJX01. The sequence goes on from DAHXOT010000028.1 coordinate 31,563, forward strand.
TTGGTCATAATAGGTTCTAATTGATCTTTTGGCAATTTCATATAATCTACAATTGCCCATGCTGCACCTTTTCGAGAAGGAAATTTATTGTCATATAGTTCTTCAGTTAAATATTCAACAAAACTATTTAATCCTTCATCCATCCATGTCCATTGTCTTTCATCACTATTAACAATCATAGGAAAAAAGTTATGCCCAACTTCATGAATAATTACGCCCAACATTCCATTTTTTACTGCTTCGCTATATGTTCCGTCTTTTTCTGTTCTTCCAAAATTGAAGCAAATCATTGGATATTCCATACCATTACTGGCTTCAATACTTTGTGCTACAGGATAGGGATAAGGAATTGAAAATTTTGAATACGATTTAATAGTATGTGCTACTACTTTGGAAGAAAATTTTTTATACAACCCATACGCTTCTTTTCCATAAGCACTCATACACATGACTTTTTTCCCTTCAACATTTGCTGCTAATGCATCCCAAATAAATTTACGAGAAGATGCCCATGCAAAATCTCTTACATTTTCTGCTTTAAATACCCATGTTTTTTTGGCTAAACTCTTTGTTGATTCTGCTTTTTCAGCTTCTTGCAAGGTTACTATTTCTATGGGCTCTTTAGAGGTTTGTGCTTTCTGCCAACGACCTAATTGAGTTGTATTTAATACTTGCTGATAGTTTTGACATTGCCCTGTTGCCATTACAACATGATCTGCAGGCACCGTCATACTAACATTAAAATTTCCAAAAGTTAAAGCAAATTCGCCGCGACCGGTAAACTGATGATTTTGCCATCCTTGAAAATCGCTGTACACACATAACCTCGGGTACCATTGTGTAATGGTAAATAAATAATTACCGTCGTCCGGAAAATATTCGTAACCACCGCGGCCGCCCATTTTCATTCTATCAGAAATTTTATAATTCCAGTCTACATTAAATATAAATTTCTGACCGGGCTTTAATACAATCGGCAATTCAACACGCATCATTGTTTTGTTAATGGTATATTGTAAAGGTTTGCCTGTAGCATCGGTTAGTTTAGTAATTTTATCGCCATAGCCATTATCTATTTTTTCGTTTTCTAACCTATCAATCATCATTGTTGATACTCGATTATTAAGTGTTGAATTTTCCTGATAATTCGCATTATTCATTGTGCTATGCTCGTTCTCATCTAATTGCAACCAAATGTAGGTTAGTGCGTCTGGCGAGTTATTGTAATAGGTAATTGTTTCGCTACCGTTAAGTTGTAATTTTTTTTCATCTAATTCTGCTTTAATAACATAATCGGCCCTTTGCTGCCAATATTTTGGACCTGGTGCTCCACTTGCTGTTCTATATTCGTTGGGTGTAGGAAGAATGGTGCCCAACTGTTCGAACTTATTACCATGATTTGATGTAGGATTGTTTCTAATATCCTGTGCATCAATAGCAGAAGCCGTAACTGCTAATAATAGTACAAGTAATCTTCTCATCGGTGTTGTATTTTTAAAAGGTTTATTAATTAAACAATACGTTTCAAAAAGTTTACAAATATGGATGCCTGTTTTATTGCTATATAAAAATGTACTTTCTACAAAATGTTATTGTACCAATATTTTTACCAAGGAATTCGTTCAGCAGCCATTTCAATAGCCAATGCAAAAATGCCACTACTCACAAATAATAAATACTCTCTTCTATTTATTTTAAAAATATTGATTGCACCAAATGTTATACACAATATTCCTATTACAAAACAAATTTGACCCGCTTCGATACCTATATTGGCAGATAATAATTTAATAATTACACCATCGCCATTGCCAATTAAACTTTTTAAATCGTTACTAAAACCCAATCCGTGAATTAATCCAAAAATTAAAGCAAAAAAGTAAATTAATGGAAATTTCGATTTAAATGTAAACTTCTTTACAAAAAAATTACTTAGTGCCGTAATTGCAATAGTTATTGGAATTAAAAACTCAATCCATGCTTTCGCTAAATGCACTACATTAAAAACAACCAATGCCAATGTAGTAGTATGTCCAATTGTAAATGCTGTAATTAAAACTAATAATTTTTTCCAATCGGCAAATTGATATCGCAAACTCAATGCTACAATAAATAGAATATGATCTAATGCAGTCCAATTTACAATATGCGCAAATCCAATGTCAAAATAAATCTTAATAGCATCCATGTGTTATAGTTGAAAATAATTACAGACATTTAGGTCATCAAAAAAAAGATGGTCAATGGCAAATAGTTTATTTCAATGGTTAATAGTATCTGTATTCTCCGCAATTCACCCACTGTATATTTCCATTATTGATATTAACCATAACGCTAAAGATAAGGAACTGGAAATAAGTGTAAGAATTTTTACAGACGATTTTGAGAATACACTCAGAAAATATAGCACTGCAAAAGTTAATCTTACGCATCCTTCAGATAAAGCTGGTACCGAAAAATTAGTGCGAACTTATTTATTAAACCATTTATCCATTAAGGTTGATAATAAAATTATGCCCTTACAATTTATTGGTTTTGAACAACAACAAGAAAGTACATGGAGTTATTTTCAAATACCTGCTATCATTTCTTTAAAAAAAATAGAACTAACTACTTCCATTTTATATGACTATCAGGAAAAACAAATTAACATTATTCATGCAAAAGTAAATGATAATGAAAAGAGTTATAGGTTAGATAATCCTAAAAATTATGCTGCATTTAATTGGTAGTATTAGTACAACTAACTTATTAAAATAATGCTAAAAAATTACCATAAATACATTATTAGTTTACTTGCATTAAAACATAAGGTGTTAATTCCTTTTCTCTGGTTGCCGGATTTAGAAAAGGCAATGTTAAACCCGTTACGCCAAAGCTATTTATTTGAGTAATTACCCTACTTTTTGGAAATAGCTGTTGAATGTGATAGGAACTATCTTTTCTGGCAATTACTATTTCGCCGGATTGAAGATATTGTGAAGATTGAATTGGATATATATGCTGCGAGTAAAAGGCTAATGAATGGCCTACATTTTCGCTAAGCATTACCACTTTATTTTTATCTATTTTGTTTTGATTTATATAGTTTGCAAACGCATATCCTTTTTGGTATAACAATAGCTTTGGATAAAAAGCTGTATCAATAATTATATTTATGCCAATGATAGTAAATATACTTATTGAAAGAATTGTTGGTAATAGTTTAATTGTACTAAAATAAAGTATAAATAAAATAATTAGTCCTACTACAGCTACAACAACCACCAATTTTGAAGTAGTATTAAAACTATATGCCATTAAAATTATAACCACTACCCATAAAAGAGCAAACACTATAAGATGAAAAATTGATAAAAATTTTCGCCAATACTTTAATTCTTCTGTAAATAAAAGTTGATATAGCCATTTAGCTGCAATGATTGCTGCTAAAGGAAAAACAATAAATATATAATGTGGTAATTGAGCTTGACTTTTTGCTAAAATAATATAAGTAAAAATAAATCCACCGGTAGTTATCCATTCCTCTTTAGCGGTAAGCAAAAATCTATTTCTAACAATAGCAACCACATTCATCCATAATCCTATTATAAAAAAAACAATCCATGGCAAAAAACTCCACAACATATTTTGCAGCAAAAAAGTAAAATCATTCATTTCTTTAAAATGATTTTCACCGGTATAACGGCCAAAGCTTTGTGTCCAATAATAAAATTTTAATCCCGATTGAATAGGTTCGCCATTAATTAATTTACCGGGGTGCAAATCGAATTGCAAATACAAACCAATACTCATGGGAATTAATAATACTGCAATAACAATAATGCCTATAATATATTCCCATTTAAACAATTGTTTCCATTCTCTTTGTAAAATAAAATGAGGCAGTAAAGCAAATACAGGAACCATTAGTGCAATAGGCCCTTTTGTCATCATTCCCCCTGCAATACTTATAAAAGCCAGAAAAAAGTTTTTCCATTTTTTAAATCTATACCATTCAGTTAATTGCCATATACTATAAATTACCCAGCCCATCAACATGGTATCGGTTCTTACATCGTGTGTAATTAAAAACATGGCTTGCGATGAAGCTAAAATAACAGCACTTAATAAAGCAATATCTTTTTTATAAAATAGTGCTGCTAACCTGTATGTGCTATAAACAGAAATACAGGCAAAAAAGAAAGATGGTAATCGATATGCCCAATCGTGTATTCCAAAGATTGCCATACTTAACCCCGATAGCCAAAATAACATGGGTGGTTTATCTAAATAATCGGTTCCTAAATCAAAGAATTGTAGATACGTTTTTCTTTCTAACATTTCACGAGAAATAGAAGCATATTGAGCTGCATCAATATCCATTAGCGGAATGAAGAACATACCTAATAGATAGGTAAATCCGCAAAGTAATAATATACCTAAAGCTGTATGTTTTTTTATCATTTATTACTGTAAATAAAAATTATCAATCTAAATACTATATAACATAAATCTTTATCATTTTAAATGGCATTCAATTGTAACAATCCATATTTACGGATATACAAAGTTGCCATTCCATATCCAATACCTAAGCCCAATAATGCTCCACAAATTACATCTAAAGGATAATGCACGCCAACATATACTTGCGAGTAACTAATTATAGCTGCCCATAAAAACCATATACAACTCCATTTCTTTAAAATACCCCGAAAAGTAAAAAATGCCAGCGTAGCAAAACCAAAATGATTGGTTGCGTGTGAAGATGTAAAACTATATCCACCAGAACAATGATCTACCATTAACCTTACCTGATATTGCAAAAACGGATCGGCACAAGGCCTTGGCCGTTGTACAAAAAATTTTATTAAATGACTACTCACCTGATCGGTAATAACTACATTAACTAAAGCAAATAAGAGCCATACCCAAGCTTTCTGCTTATCATTTACAAACACAAAAACAATTAAAAAAAGATACAATGGTGCCCAAGTATTTGCATGCCTGCAAAAAGGCAATATTGTATCCAACAAAGGGTTAGTCCATATTCTATTAATTTTTAAAAAAATTGCAGTATCCCATAAATTAATAAGCTGCCAAACTTTGTTAAAAAAATCGAATAAACTAATTGAATTTATCATAGAAGAATAAAGATAAAATTTGTATCCGAAACCTCACAACTTTTAAAGTTTACAATAGTTTTATTACAGTTATATTAAATTTAAATTCGGCAACAAGTGCAATTTTAAATTATGTTTGCAGTGTTTAACTATGTAATATGGCACTTATAAAAAGTATATCGGGCATTCGTGGTACTATTGGAGGAAAAGTTGGTGAAACACTAAGTCCGGTAGATATTGTTAGATTTACTGCAGCATTTGGCACATGGCTTTCTCATCAATCGGATAATAAAAAAATAATTATAGGACGAGATGGAAGGATTAGTGGAGAAATGGTACAAAGGCTGGTAGTTAGCACCTTAATTGCTTTAGGATTAGATGTAATTGATGTTGGATTAAGTACAACACCCACCGTTGAAATGGCTATTGGCTTTGAAAATGCAGCAGGTGGAATTATATTAACTGCAAGCCATAATCCAAAAGAATGGAATGCCCTAAAACTATTAAATGGTAAAGGCGAATTTATTAGTGCAGAAGATGGTGCTACTGTTTTAACATTAGCATCGAAAGATGAATATCTTTTTGCACCTGTTGAAAAATTAGGCACTTACACCACCAACAATACTTCCCTACAACAACATATTGATGCTGTTGTAAATTATCCATTAGTAGATATTAGTACAATTAAAAAAGCAAATTTTTCAATTGTTATAGATGCTATTAATAGTACAGGTGCTATTGCAGTTCCTGCATTACTAAAAGCCTTAGGCGTAAAAAATTTTATTGTATTAAATGAAGAAATAAACGGAAAATTTGCACATAACCCCGAACCGTTACCACAACATTTAACTCAACTGTGCAATGAAGTAAATAAACAAAAAGCCAGTTTGGGTATTGCTGTCGATCCGGACGTAGATCGTTTATGTTTTGTATGTGAAGATGGAAGTTTATTTGGCGAAGAATATACATTGGTAGCAGTGGCAGATTATATTTTAAGTCAAACTAAAGGAAACACTGTTAGCAATATGTCATCTACCATGGCCTTGAAAGATGTTACCATAAAACATGGTGGCGAATATTTTCCTTCGGCTGTTGGAGAAGTGAATGTTGTAACCAAAATGAAAGCAGTAAATGCAGTAATTGGCGGTGAGGGAAATGGCGGAATTATTGTTCCCGACTTACATTACGGAAGAGATGCTTTAATAGGTATAGCACTATTTTTAACCCATTTGGCAAGAGAAAAAAAATCGGCCAAACAATTACGAAATACCTATCCCGATTATTTCATCAGTAAAAACAAAATTGAGTTACATAAAGAAACCAATGTAAAAAAAATATTTCAGGCAATTGAAAAAAAATATCATAAAAATCCAATTAACACAGAAGATGGTTTAAAAATTGAATTCGAAAAAGATTGGGTTCATTTACGCACCAGCAACACCGAACCTATTATTCGTATTTATGCAGAAAGTAATTTTGAAACCACAGCCAATAATATTGCTAAACGTTTAATGAACGATATTAAAGAAGTAATGTAATTTATGAATTGCCCCAAAACAAAGTAAAGTGCAAAGAATTTATTTTGATAATGCTGCTACTACTCCACTCGATCCAACAGTGTTAGAGACTATGATGCCTTATTTAACCAATCAATTTGGTAATCCTTCTTCTATTTATAGTTATGGCAGAGAAAGCAGATTAGGCATTGAAAACGCAAGAAAAATTATTGCAAAAATTTTACATGCACATCCTGCAGAAATATTTTTTACATCGGGTGGTACAGAAAGTAGTAATACCGCCATTACTGCAGCAGTACGAGATTTGGGTTGCACAAATATTATTACATCGGCCATAGAGCATCATGCTACATTGCACACTATTGATGAGCTTGCTAACAATGGGGCAGTTACTGTAAACTTTGTGAAACTATTACCCAATGGACATATAGATTTAAACGATTTAAGCAACTTATTATCTTCCTCAAATAAAAAAACTTTAGTAACTTTTTTACATGCCAATAACGAAATTGGTAATATTATAGATATTAATACCATTGGTGAGCTTTGCAAAAAACATAATGCCATTTTTCACTGCGATACTGTACAAACTGTTGGTCATATTCCAATTGACTTAAAAAATATGTATGTTCATTTTATTACAGGTGCCGCTCATAAACTTCACGGACCAAAAGGCGTAGGCATGCTGTACATTAATGAAAATATAAAGATTAAACCATTTATAAACGGCGGAGCCCAAGAAAGAAATATGCGTGCCGGTACCGAAAATGTTTATGGCATTGTTGGATTTGCAAAAGCTTTAGAATTAGCAACACTTAACTATAAAAATGATAGTGCATATATCAACAGCTTAAAGTTGTATATGGCAAACAGTTTACAACAACAGATTGCCGATTGCAATTTTAATGGAGATGTTTTTGGAAGAAGTTTATATACTATTTTAAACGTTGATCTTCCTAAAACAGAAAAAAGTGAAATGCTACTATTTAATTTAGATATCAATCATATTTGTGCTTCGGGCGGAAGTGCCTGTGCCAGTGGGGCTGATGTAAGTAGCCATGTAATAAAAACCATTAATAATAATCCTAACCGCGTTGCAGTTCGTTTTTCATTTAGTAAGTATAACACGAAAGATGAAATTGATTATGTAGTATCGAAACTAAAAGAACTTATTTAATTTACTTAATTCTATTATTATACGCAAAAGCCACACTGTTGTAAGTGTGGCTTTAATTATTTATTAGCTATTCAACTATTGCTTCACTTTAAACTCTACTCGCCTATTTTCAGCCCTTCCTTTTTCGGTATGGTTATCGGCAATAGGATTTTCTTGACCATAACCTGTTGCAGTTAATCGGTTATCAGCTACTCCATTCTTTACTAAATATGCTTTTACTGCTACAGCTCTCTTTTGAGAAAGTTCTTTATTTTTATCGGCCTTTCCCTTATTATCGGTATACCCATCAATTGAAATATTTAAAGAATTATGTTCTTTTAAAATTGCTACAAGCTTATTTAATTCGGTAGTAGCAACTTTAGTTAGTTCTGCACTTCCGGTTAAAAATTGAACATTTTTTGCATTAAAGTTTAAGTCTTTTAACTCGGGGCAACCACTGTTAGCGGCAGTACCTTTTTCAGTAGGACATTTATCTTCTTCATCATTAATACCATCATTATCGGTATCGGGAATTGGACAGCCATTATAACGTGCTACACCAGCTACAGTAGGACATTTATCTTCTTCATCATTAATACCATCGCCATCTGTATCCGGAATTGGGCAACCATTATATTTAGCAATACCTTTTACAGTAGGGCATTTATCATTTTCATCGTTAATACCATCGCCATCTGTATCCGGAATTGGGCATCCATCATATTTAGCCAATCCTGCCACAGTAGGGCATTTATCTTTACTATCAACAATACCATCACCATCCGTATCTTTTTCAACTTCAACCGGAGCAGGTGGTGGAGGTGGTGGCGCTAACTCAACTGCTTTTTTAGCATTTAAAGGAGCAGCAAATCCTAAAGAATATTGAAAATGATAATTGGTGTTATCGGTAACTTTTAAATTATATAACCATTGAAGGTTTAAAAAATTTCCGCCGCCTAAATTAAATTGAAAACCACCGCCGGCAGGTATAAAAGCACCAAAATAATTACCGCCCAACATAGATACACCTACTCCTGTATGTAAATAAGGAACCATAAAATAATTATCGGGTAATAATTTAAAATTTAAGCCCGCAGTAGCCTCTAATAAAAACTTAACTTGCCCGGCAGTTGATCCATTTAAAAAAGGATAATTAAAAAAGGATCCATTTAAATTGGCTGTATAATCTACATAATCAGATATTCCATCAAAGTATTGAATTCCCAATCCGGGATACATATTACCAATTTGGCTCCAATTACCATTTTGTATTACAGTTCCTATTGAACTATTACCAATTAAATCAGGAGTTTTAAAATCTTTAAAAAAGAAATTAACACCTAACGTAGGCTTTTTTTTAAGGTTATTGGTTTGAGCCATTGAAATAGCAAAAACGCCTAACATTAAAATGAACAAAGATATTTTCTTCATAAGTAGTTGTTTAGTTTAACAAAAATATACGTTGATTCTCATTTTATGAAAATAAGATTTTATAGCTACTCCGACTAATTATTTGTTTCAGATATTTCGGGTTGATTAACAGTTTCTACTTTTACTTTGGTAATACCGCGTTTTAAAAACCCTAATTCTTTTGCTGCCATTCTACTTAAATCAACTACCCTTCCTCTTCTGGCCATTTTTTTATGCATCCGATCGTTGATTCTAACAATTACAAATTTATCGTTTCTTAAATTAGTTACTTTAACCCAACTATTTAGCTTAAAATTATTGCTAGCGGCCGTCATATTGCTATTTTTAAACGTTTCGCCGGTTGCAGTTTTTGTGCCATCTAAACTTTTACTATAAAAGCTGGCCACTCCTATTACCGTTTTAGGCTTAGGCAAACTAACCACACTATCAATACTATTTTGTGCATGTAATGTAGTATGCAAAACAAAAACTACAATCATGCTAATTATATGTTTCATGTTGGGTAAGTTTGTATTTTGATGAGTAAAATTAACTTGCTAAAAATGAAATATAATACATACTTAATAATATTAGGTGTTTTTACTTATTCCATTTTTATGCTTAGCTGTTCTATTTTGCCAAATATTGTACCAAAAAAAATTCTACACCTGTTACTATATCTACCAAAAAGCAGTATTTAACATTAATTAGTAAGGATTCTAATGAACAAATGGTAAATATTCTTTCTAAAATTCCTAATATACAGTTAGACCTACGTTATGCCACTACCAATAATTTCATGAAAAAAGCTATGTATCCTATAGCTACCAATACTACTTTTTTAAAATTACCTGCTGCCAATGCCTTGCTCAAGATTCAGAAAGAATTAAATAAAAATAAATTAGGACTAAAAATTTTTGATGCCTACCGACCTTATTTTGTTACAAAACAATTTTGGAAATTAGTACATGATGAAAGATATGTTGCCAACCCAATAAAAGGAAGTGGCCATAACAGAGGAACAGCAATTGATGTTACACTCATTAACTTAACAACCCATGAAGAATTAAATATGGGGACTGGTTTCGATAATTTTACCGATTCGGCCCATCACAACTTTACAGCATTTTCAACAACTATTTTAAATAATCGGTGGCTACTAAAAAACATCATGGAAAAATACGGCTTTAAAAAATTAAATACCGAGTGGTGGCATTATAGTTTTGAGGATTCTGAACAACATGCTATTCTTAACGTACGTTTTACAACATTAAATCAACTTACACAATACTATTAACTACCTAAATTTTTCAACTTTTTCTTCCCCGGTTATATCACCATTACTTCGTATTTGTATTTGCACATTACTAATCCATTCATTACATTGCTTATGACATAAATAATCATTTACATCATTAATTACTTTCATCACATCAACATATTTACCTTCCACAACAGTAGCAAATGCACCCACTTCATACTTAATCCCAGATTGTTGTATTACTGCTATTGCTTCATCTACCCACTCGTAAGGATGTTTATCTTTAACGATAGGCACTATCTGAATAGAAGCATTAATAATATAATTATGCATAAATATTTTTATTGTATCAGCTAAAGGTTATTACTCATCGTTCCTTGCGTCGCACCCTTTTAGCACAAACACTATGGCATCAATCTAATTCAATTATTTCAGTAACTGCATCTAAATTAATAACACCATATACATGCGGAAAAGTTTCATTAACCGATGGCGAAAAATCGAACTGCAATTTATTACTCAACTTATCTATATCTATCACCAATTGTATTAACTCATTTTTCCCTTTAAAATATCTATCTATCACAGCTTTCACTTGTTCTGCTTTACTGCAATGAATAAAGCCTTCCATCTCTAATGATGGTGCAGTATACAATCCATTTTGCTTTGCAAATTCCCACTCTTTTTTTGTAGTTATATGATAAATTAAACGCACAATATTTCTCTATTAAATTACTCTTGGTATTCTTTGTTCTAATAACATAAAATCTGCTAAAACCATTGCTGTTATTGCTTCTAAAATAACAGGCACACGCAAGGCAATACATAAATCGTGTCTTCCCTTTACCGAAAATTTTTCTATTGTATTTGTAGTCCAGTTGAAAGATTCTTGCTCTTTGGGTGTAGAGGCAGTTGGCTTAATTGCAATTCTAAAAACCAATTCATTACCATTGGTTATGCCACCAACAATGCCACCTGCATGATTAGTTTTAGTTTCACCATCAGCATTTACAATTGAATCATTATGCTCAACACCCAACATTTTTGCTGCCAAAAAGCCTGTTCCAAACTCAATACCACGAACTGCAGGAATGGCAAAAACTGCATGACTGAGTACAGATTCAACACTATCAAAAAAAGGTTCTCCCAATCCAATTGGTAACCCTACAACTTTACATTCAACAATACCACCAACCGAATCTTTGGCATCTACGGCTTTTTGTAATCCAATTTCAATATTTTTTTCTCCACCAATTTCTATAATGCTTGCTTCAACTTTTATTTTATGCAATAATTTTTTTGCAATAACACCGGCAGCAACTACTGCAACAGTTAATCTTCCGCTGAAATGCCCACCACCTCTATAGTCTTCATTACCTGCAAATTTTTTACTTGCAACAAAATCTGCATGTCCGGGACGAGGAAAATCTCTTTGTTTTTGATAATCGCCACTGCGTGTATTATTATTTTCAAATAAAATAGTAATCGGTGCTCCGGTTGTTTTATTATTAAATATTCCACTTTTAAAAATAGGAGTATCCGATTCTTGTCTTGGTGTAGTTCCTTTTTGGGTACCGCCTTTTCTTCGTTCAATATCAATTAAAAAATCATCCACAGTTAAAGGCAAGCCTGCGGGAATACCATCAATATTAATCCCTACACTTTCGCCGTGCGATTCGCCAAAAATGTGTACACGAAATATGCGTCCGAATGAATTCATTGTAATAAAGTTTCTATATCTAAAGAATTATAAATATTACTAACCCCTCTTTCTTTTAAAGAATAATACAAAATTTTATCCCCTGTCCAAAGTATACCGTCAATGTATATGCAAACAGCAATAAACACTGTATCATTCTCATCAATGCCTTTTACTAAATTAAACGCTTGCTGATAAACAGAAGGCGGAATTGCATTTGTTTCTAGTATTGTAAAGCTGCTGAGAATATTTGTTTTTGAAGAATTAAAATCAGTATCGTTCAACTTTGATGCTTTCTTTATTTTATTGTTATGCTTAGTAAGTTCTGTTAAAGTATAAGAATGAATAAACAATTTATTGTGTTCAGCTAATTGATGAAAACGTTTTGCAGTAATGCCATCTTGTTTTATAAGAATACTGATGATAATGTTTGAATCAACAACAATATTCATTCATTACGCTTTAGTCTTATTCAATAATTCTTTTACAGCTTCACTTCTTTCTTTGTTCATTATTTTTAATACACTTTCTAATTCCGAGTCTTTCTCAACATCAAAGAAAAAATCAGATTCATTATTTTTTTCAAGAGCATCAATCAATTTCTGAACGTTATTATTATATGCTTTCTTTGGTATTCGTACCACAATCTCATTATCGTAATATTCTACCGACATAACTTTAAGTTTCAACAAATTTAAACAATTTGCCTTTAATAAGAGCAGATACAAAATAGTATAACCGCTATTTTTTTTTAGAAATGAAATCGAATATTTGATTTGGGTGAACACCCAAAACTTCCGAAATTTCATAAATTAACCATGAAGAAGGATTTGTACCACCGCTTTCTAATCTATTGATGTTTTGCTTTTCCTTATCTAACAAATCAGAAAACTCTACTTGAGAAAGGTTTTTTTCTTTCCTGAGTTTTGCAATTTGTGCACCTAACTTTTTTTGAAATTCTTGCTTGGTCATCTATTGTTTAGATAAATGCAAGTTGAAGGAGATTGAAAATTTTATGGTAAACAAATATGATTACTATTGAAATTTTAATTATTTTAGCTATGAAATAAAAACTTAAAGTATGAACACACAAACTCTACAAAAACCAAAAAGAAGTTTTTTCGGAAAAATTATCAAATGGACTTTTATTGGGTTCAACATTTTAATGTTGATTTGGCTTGTCGGTGGCGTAGGTAGTGCTTCGAGAGAGATTGTAAAGGCAGGTAATGATGCAGAGCAAGCTGGTGCTGCAATAGGAACAGGCATTGGTGCCATTGTGATAATTTTTATTTGGGTAGCTGGTGCAACTATTCTCGGCATTTTAACATTACTCACAAGACCTAAAAAATAAATACTATTTACATAAATTAAAATAAAAACAATGAAAAAAGAGTTAACGATTCTCACAATTTTAATGATTACCATATTATTCAGTTCTTGTGGTGGAGCAGATGGAACACTCATTGATAAAACTGCACAAAAAATTAATGCTCCAACAACTGACAATCAAGCAAAGGCTCGTAAAGATTTATTGTTTAAATTAAACGAAACCATTCAAATAGGACATTATGTAATAACTGTAACAAAGTTTATTGATAATGTTTCAGCACCTGATGAATTTTCTACTCCAGATAAAGGAAAGAAATTTACAGCAATTGAAGTTCTTTATGAAAACCGAACTAATAATAAACAGCTTAATTATAATCCATTCGAATGGAAACTTATTGACAGTGATGGCTATAATTATGAAATGGACATGAATAGTGTGAAAGAACCTAATTTGCACGATGGAACATTAAATCCTGGTCAAAAAGCAAGAGGTTGGATTACATTTCAATCATCAAAAAATTCAAAGAATTTTAAAGTGCAATTTCAACCAAGTTGGGTTAGTAATGAAAACGTAGAAGTACAATTATACTGATACAGAAGCACCCAATAGTTTGATGTGCTCGTAAAAATTGGGATACGATTTATTTATCGCCTCTGCTTCTTCAATAATGGTTTCGCCATCTGCCTTTAATGCAGCAATAGCACATGCCATAGCAATGCGATGATCGTGGTGTGAATGTACTCTGGCACTTTTTACATTGCCGCCTTTTATCATCATCACATCATCTTGCAATTCAATTTGCACACCCATTTTTGCAAATTCTTCCTGCAAAGTCAATCCTCTATTACTTTCTTTATGTGCTAATCTTGATACGCCTTTTATAACGGTAGTGCCTTTACAATAAGCGGCTAATGCAACTAATGGTGGAAATAAATCGGGACAATCGGTTGCATCAAATTCAAAAGGAATAAGCTGATTGGAAGAAGCAATTTTTATTTCATCACTCTCAATTAAAATATTAGCACCTGCATCTTTTACTGCTTTCACTATTGCCTTATCGGCTTGTGTGGAATGAATATCTAATCCTTTTATGCCAACTCCATTTACCGATGCAATAGCACCTGCTACCAATAAAAAAGCAGCTCCACTCCAATCGCCTTCTACAGTATAATTTATTGTTAATGTCTGATGTCTGATGTCTGATTTATTAAAAATAAATTCTTCGTAATTTTTATTTTCAGGTACATTCAATCCAAAATCCTGCATCACTTTTAAAGTTAAATCTATATAAGGTTTACTTTTTAAGTTTTTTACCGAAATACTTACACCATCGGCATTCGATGCTGCATACGCCAATAATAATCCTGTTAAAAATTGAGAACTTAACGAACCGTCTATTTCAATATTTTTTGGCTGCAATGGACCTTTTACTTTTAAAGGAAGTTTACCATTATTTGAATGAATACTTACATTTAATGCCGGGAGAATTTCATCAAAAAAATTCATTGGTCTTGTTATTAAACTTCCCAATCCATTGATAGTAATTTCTTGTTCGCTTACAGCAACTATAGGTGTAAACATTCTAATGCTTAATCCGCTTTCGCCACAATTCATTATTGTATCAACCGGATGAACTCCTTTACTTTCAATAATAATGTTATTGTTTAATTCTTGTATGGTGGCACCTAAATTTTTAATAATATTTAAGGCAGCTTTATCATCATTTGATATTCCGGGATTATGAATTACAGAAATACCTTTTCGAACTAAAGCTGCAGCACAAGCACGTTGCATAGAACTTTTAGAAGCAGGTGCATAAATATTTCCTATTAATTCTGAAGGTTGTATGGTTGCAATCACAATTATAAAGATTGAATGATTTCTTTTAACTGATTAAAGGCAATTGGATAAATTATTCCTTTTCCTATCTTTTCTAATAAAATAAAATTTATTTCCTTTTGCTCTCTCTTCTTATCCATTTTCATTACATCAAAAATTTTATTTTTATTAAACTTAATATTGGTTGGCAAGTTATAAATAGTAAGTACTTCATGCACTATTGCAGCGTCTTTAAAACCTATAAGTTCTTCCGAAATTTTAGCGGCATAACTCATTCCTATTGCTACTGCCTCTCCATGCATTAATTGATACTGATTTTCTAACGCATGACCCAATGTATGTCCGAAATTTAGAAGCTTTCTCTCCCCTTGTTCTAACTCATCGTGCTGCACAACTTTCAATTTAATTTTTACATTGCGTTGCACAAGCTGATCAATATTTTTACGTGTATTTTTATAATTATCTATTGAGTGATATTGTAATTCCTTCAACATCTCTTTATCCTTAATGCAAGCATGTTTAATAATTTCTGCAAAACCATTTCTCCATTGGCTATCGGGTAATGTTTTTAAGAAATTTAAATCATGAAGAATAAAGGCCGGCTGTTTAATAACTCCAACAATATTTTTATACATGCCAATATCTATTCCGTTTTTACCACCTATGCTTGCATCAACTAATGCCAATAAAGTGGTAGGAATAAAACCAAACCGAATTCCTCGCATATAAATACTGGCTACATATCCTGTTATATCGGTAATAACACCCCCGCCAACTCCTACTAAAACTGTTTTTCTATCGGCTTCAAATTCAATTAATTTTTGAATAATTATATTAACAGTAGCTTGTGTTTTATGCTGCTCACCTGCTTTAATTATAATAGTTTTAAAGTTTTTAAACTTCCCTGTTTGAGCAGCATATACATTTTCATCGGTAATAAATATGCTATTTTTTAGTTCAATAATATCTCTTAGCTGATTGATATTAGATGAGAAATAAAAATCGGTTGAGCTATTGTTAAACCTAAATGTTTGTTTCATACTAACTAAAACTAATTGTACAGAAGTTTATGAATTGAAGATTTTATTTTGATGATTAATGCTTTCCATGTGCACTGCATCAAAATATTTAGTAATAAATTCTTTACTCAAGCCTAATTTTTCGCCTTTAGCAAAAGCTCTTTCTAAAATTTCGTTCCAACGATTGGTTTGTAAAATGGTGATATTATTTTCTTTTTTGTATTGCCCAATTTTTTCGGCAATTTTAATACGCTGACTTAAAATTTGCATTAACTCATCATCTAAATGATTAATTTGTTGGCGTAATGCTTCTAATGCAGCATGATATTCTTCGCTGGAAATATCTTCTTTTCTCCAATGTATATTTCCTATTAATTCTCCTAATCTTTCAGGAGTTATTTGCTGTTTTGCATCACTCCATGCTTTATCCGGATCAATATGACTTTCAATAATTAATCCATCATAATCTAAATCAATAGCTTTTTGAGCTACATCCTGCAACATGTGCCTGTTACCACAAATATGTGATGGATCGTTAATTAACATCATGTGCGGATTTCTTCTTTTCATTTCAATGGCTAAATGCCACATAGGAGCATTGCGATATTCGGTATTGCCATACGAACTAAATCCACGATGAATGAGTCCTATATTTTTAATACCTGCTTTAGCAACACGTTCAACTGCACCAATCCATAATTCCAAATCGGGATTAATAGGGTTTTTAATTAATACAGGTATATCGGCACCACGTAAAGCATCTGCCACATCTTGTACACTAAACGGATTAACAGTAGTACGTGCACCAATCCATAAAACATCTACCCCAAAATGTAAAGCATCTTCTACTTGTTTTCCTGTTGCTACTTCAACAGTAACAGGTAATCCTGTAATTTCTTTAGCTTTTTGCATCCATGGTAAGCCTTTGGTACCAACACCTTCAAAAGATCCGGGGCGTGTACGAGGTTTCCAAATACCGGCACGCAACATATCAACTTTACCTGTTGCTGCAAGGCGTGTAGCTGTTTCTAAAACTTGTTCTTCTGTTTCGGCACTACAAGGACCGCTAATAATAAGTGGACGTTTACTCCATACGTCGTTAATTGTTTTGTTTAGTTGCAATGTCTGTTCCATTGAGTTTTATGTTATAAGTTATACGTTTTAAGTGTTGATGATAAATTGATAGATATTACCTACAACTTACCGCTTACAACTATCTTGAATTAGCATCATTCATTCTAATTCTTCTTCCACGATAATTTTTTCCATCGATAGAACGAATCATTTGAGTAGCGGCTTTACTATCAACTTCAATCCAGCTATTCATTTCTTTCATATCAATTCGGCCTAATACTTCTTTTTTCAAATCGCTCATATCTAATATAAACTGTAAAAAGCTTGCTTTATAAAAACCATCTTTTGTTCCCAGATTAACAAATAATCTTTTATAGTTTCCATTAAAATCGCTTCTATCATCTCTTCTTCCTCTGCTTTGATCTCTTATGCCTTGATTATGGTCTCTATTTCGTTCATTTCGTTTAGGCTGTTCACGAATATTTAAATCTTCGGCATTTTCATAATATTTTAAAAACCTATCAAACTCTAATGCTGCTAATCTTTGCAATACTTCTTCTTTGCTTACATCGGCAAACTTTTCTTCGAGCATGGGTAAATAGGTTTCATAATCGCCATGACTAATATCGGTTTGCAATAGTTTATCCATAGAAGCATAAAATTGTTTTCTGCAAACATCTTTACCACTCGGAATTTCTAATTTATGAAATGGCACTTGCACCATTTTTTCAATTGACCGTAGTTTATAGGTTTCTTTACTGTGAACGATACTCATACATATTCCTGTATGCCCTGCACGTCCTGTTCTTCCGCTTCTGTGAGTATATACTTCAATATCATCAGGCAATTCGTAGTTTATAACATGTGTTATTTCTTTTACATCAATACCTCTTGCTGCTACATCGGTTGCAATTAAAAGTTGTAATGTTTTATCTCTAAACTCGCCCATTACCTTATCGCGTTGTTGTTGTGTAAGATCTCCATGTAAGGCATCAATATCATAACCTTCTCTTGTTAGTTTCTCAGCAATACCTTGAGCATCTATTTTAGTACGAGTAAATATGATACCATAAATACCCGGATTAAAATCAATTAACCTTTTCAATGCTTCATACCGATGATGTGCATTTACTACATAATATTGATGATCAACATTTTTATTGGCAGTATTCATTTTACCCACGGTTACTTCATGTGGGTGTTTCATGTACAATTTACTTACTCGCCTTATTTCGGGAGGCATTGTTGCACTAAATAACCATGTTGCTTCACGTTCTGGTGTATTTTCTAAAATAAATTCTATATCATCTTTAAAGCCCATGTTTAACATTTCATCTGCCTCATCTAAAACAACGTATTTTATTTTTTCTAAATTAATGGCTTTGCGTTCAATTAAATCTATTAACCGTCCCGGAGTTGCCACTACAATTTGAATACCTCGTTTCAAATCGCGTATTTGCATTCCTATGCTGGTTCCGCCATACACGGCTACTACATTCATTCCCGGAATAAATTTCTTAAACAATTCTACCTCTGTTACAATTTGCATGCAAAGTTCTCTGGTTGGACAAACTACCAATGCCTGAGGAAAGCGTTGTTTTTCATCAACCAAATGCAATAATGGTAAGCCAAAAGCCGCTGTTTTACCTGTGCCTGTTTGGGCTAACCCTACTAAATCTTTTGTACCGCTTAATAAAACCGGAATAGCCTGCTCTTGTATTGGCGTTGGGTTCACAAACCCCAATGCCTCTGTTGCCTGAACCAATCGAGCATCTAATCCTAACTCACTAAATGTTGTCATTACTTGTTAAATTTTGCCGCAAAGGTAATTTATTAAAATCCTTCACAGCTATTTGTTTTAATTGTGTTACCAGCAAAGGTTTTCATGGCATCGTCGGTTGTGTCACTCACTTCAACGTTCCAAAAATTTTTCATCATTTCGAGCATAGCGAGAAATCCACTCGTAATTGTTATAACAGATTTCTCACTCCGCTTTGCTCCGTTCGAAATGACGCTAAAATTATCATTTAATAATCCTCTTTATTTTATTTGCATTCTGCATCAACTCATTTAAAAATTCCATATTTTCTTTTTCTAAGGCACTTTTAAATTTTCTTAATTGAGAAATATGTTCATTTAAAACATCTAATACATTTTCTCTGTTTTGCATAAATATTGGTGCCCACATAGCAGGATTACTTTTTGCCAACCGAACAGTACTTTCAAAACCACCTCCGGCTAATTGAAAAATAGCATCTTCTTCTTTTTCTTTTTCCAATACAGTATTGGCTAATGCAAACGAGGTAATATGTGAAATATGGCTTACATAAGCAGCATGCATATCGTGAGCAGCGGCCTCCATATATACCAAGTTCATTCCTAATGTTGTATATATTTTTTCAACTTTTGCCACAATATTTTTGTCGCTTTTTTCCTTATCGCAAATTACACAAGCTCTTCCTGCAAAAGCATTATGAACTGCAGCTTCGGGTCCGCTATACTCTGTACCCCACATTGGATGAGTGGCTACAAATTGTTTTCTTTTGGGATGGTTTTTTATTGCTTCGCACAAAACAAATTTAGTAGAGCCCGCATCTACTACTATTTGGTTATCGGCAAGAGCATCCATTATTTGTTGCATGATAGGCACTGTTGCATCAACCGGAATAGCCACATATATTAAATCGCTTTTTTTAATTGCTTCTTCCAATGGCAGAGCTTCATCAATTAATCCCAGTTCCAATGCCTTAATTTCACTTGCTTTGGTTCTGCTAACACCAATTACATTTTTTACAAATCCATGTTTTTTCATTGCCAATGCAAATGAGCCGCTAATTAAACCTACGCCTACTATTGTAATATTATTAAACATCACTTTAGTTTTTATTTTTCTCGTTAATTCTATTAATTGCTTCTTCAAATTTTTCTATGCTTCCGCATAAACTAACACGCACATAATTTTTACCCGCACTACCAAAAATTCCGCCCGGTGTGATGAATACATTTGATTGGTATAAAATTTTATCACTCAAAGCACCACCAATTCCTAATGGATGATTTTCTTCAATCCCTTCCTTTAGAGGGGTTGGGGAGGCCGCCCAAACAAACATGCCCACTTGATTTTTTGAATAAACACAATTCAATAAATCTAACAACTCAAAAACTTTCTTTCTTCTTTCGGCATAAATTTTATTGATACTATTGTACCAATCTTTATCTAAGCTTAAAGCTTTAGCAGCAGCGAGTTGCAGCGGAAGAAACATACCGCTATCCATATTACTTTTAAAGCGTAATACCTCATCAATATGTTGTTTATTGGCACATAACATTCCTACTCGCCATCCGGCCATATTAGCCGATTTGCTTAAAGAATTTAGTTCTATCACAACATCTTTTGCCCCTTCTACTTCTAATAAACTATGTGGTTCATCATTTAAAATAAAACTATATGGGTTATCGTGTATAAGCAATAAATTATTTTTTTTGGCAAATGCAACTATCGCTACAAAAAAATCTTTTGCCGGTAATTGCCCGGTTGGCATGTGCGGATAATTGAGAAAAAGTGCTTTAACCCCTTTAGAATTTAATTGTGTATATTCTTTAATTATTCTTTCTAATTCTACAAAATTTGGATGATACTCATTTTCTTCTTTTAATTCATAATAAAGTGGAGTTGCTCCTGAAAGTTTTACAGCACTGGTATAAGTTGGGTATCCCGGATTGGGCACCAATACACCTACTCCCTCCTCAAAATAAGTCATGCAGATATGCATAATTCCTTCTTTACTTCCCATTAATGGCAAAATTTCGGTATCGGCATTTAAGGTTACATGATACCATGTTTTATACCAATTACTGATAGCATTTCGTAATACAGGAGATCCTTTGTAGGATTGATAGGCATGCACATTGGGTTTAGCACTTTCTTCCTGTAGTACTTTAATTACATCGGGATGAGGTGGTAAATCGGGGCTACCAATTCCAAGATTAATAATATTTTTTCCTTGTTTATTTAGTTCGTCTATTTCTCTCAATTTTTGAGAAAAATAATATTCACCAATACCTTCTAATCGTTTTGTTGTTTGCATTTTATAACTCTTTTCCGTTTTTATATGCTCCATAAACTTTAATTTGAGCAGTTAATGGCTTAATTGCTTCTAATACAGTATTAAACTGATGTAAATTTTCAAATTCCATGTCGGCATGAAAGCTGTATTTAAAATTAGTTCCTGCAATAGGAAAACTTTGCAGTTTACTTAAATTAATTCCACCCTCGGCAATTTTGGTTAATACTTTGGCTAAACTACCACGTGAATGATCTGTTTCGAAATTAACAGATGCCTTATTGGCATCATGTATTAGCATTGCTTCCTCGTTACGTTGTAGTATCAAAAATCGAGTATAATTATTTTTTTGTGTATGTATATTGGGGGCAATAATGGTTAATTGAAATAATTCGGCTGCCAATTTTCCGGCAATACCTGCAATATGTTTGCTTTTATGCTGATGAATATGTTTGGCACTTAATGCGGTATCTTCAGTTTCTACCAACTTCCAATTGTATTTATCTAAATATTCCATACACTGCTGAATAGCCATGTGGTGAGAGTGCACTTCTTTAATATCTTCTAAACACACACCCGGATTGACCAATAAATGTTGTTTTATTGGCAGATATACTTCGCCAATAATTCTTAAATTACTTTTCTGCAATAAAGTATAATTGGGCAAAATACTACCGGCAATAGAATTTTCAATAGCCATTACGCCGCCATTACTTTCTTTTCTATTTGAAGCAATTTTAATTACTTCTCTAAAAGTGGCACAGGATATTACTTCTGTTTCTTTGCCATAAAATTGTCTTGCAGCCATTTGATGAAAGCTGCCTTCATAACCTTGTATGGAAACTTTAACTGCCATAATAAAAAAATCCCGGCTTTTGTGCCGGGACTGTATGCTGATTTTTGTTTTTTAATTACTGTTTTGCAAATACAACCCGGCTACTGTTTTCAAAGTAGAAATAAAAGAAAAAATAAAAGAATGTATTTACTAATATCTTCATAACGGTTGCAAATGTAAAAAAGCATTAAATATGTTCCAACTAATTTTTTATTTTATTTAAAACTAACAACCGATAGTTGAAAAAAATCTAACAAACTAATAATATTAAATTAGATTATCAAAAACAATAATTATCCGAAAAACTATTTTCAATTAAATAATTGAATAGAAACATTATTGCAATAAGGTTATAAATTCCAGAATGGATTTCGTTTAGCTGCCGTTATATAATGTTTAATTTTCAGCATAAATGCCAAAACCATGTATATAATGACCGGAGAACCTATTGTTAAAAATGATATGTAAATAAACCACATTCTAATTCTGGAGGTTGCAATACCTAACTTGTCACCCAATGCAGCACATACTCCAAATGCATGCATTTCTAAGTATTCTCTTATTTTTTGCATAAAATGGTTTAGTTGTAATAAGGTATCGTAATGTTAATGCAAGTTATAACAAAACAAGCTAAGAAAAGTTTAAAAGAGTTTTTTTAAGCCTTTGTTTGCCTTAAATTCGCAGCGCAGTTAATAGTTCATGAATTGAAAAACGACTTTTCGTTTATTAAATTTATACATATAACTGACTACCATAGCAGGTGCAATAAAAGATAATGCCTCTTCGGTAAAAATTAACAAATACCAACTTTTACTAACATAAATAGTATTTATTTAATAAATTTTAAACCAACAACCATGGCATTCGACATTGAAATGATTAAAAAGGTTTACCAACAATTACCCAAAAAAGTTGATGCAGTTCGTACTGCCTTGAATAAACCTTTAACGCTTGCAGAAAAAATTCTTTTTGCCCATTTACACGCTAATCAATCTTTACAAAATTTTGAACGTGCTAAAAGTTATGTTGATTTTGCACCAGACCGTGTTGCCATGCAAGATGCAACTGCACAAATGGCCTTATTACAATTTATGCAAGCCGGCAGACCCCAAGTTGCCGTTCCTTCTACCGTTCATTGCGATCATCTTATTACTGCTAAAAATGGTGCTAACGAAGATTTAGCTTTTGCTAATAAAGAAAGTAAAGAAGTGTATGATTTTTTAGCTTCAGTTTCTAATAAATATGGCATTGGCTTTTGGAAGCCGGGGGCGGGTATCATTCATCAAATTGTTTTAGAAAACTATGCTTTCCCCGGCGGAATGATGATTGGCACAGACTCTCATACAGTTAATGCTGGAGGTTTGGGTATGATTGCCATTGGTGTTGGTGGTGCCGATGCTTGCGATGTAATGGCTGGTTTGCCTTGGGAATTAAAATGGCCTAAATTAATTGGCGTTAAACTTACAGGAAAATTAAGCGGGTGGACTGCCCCTAAAGATGTTATTTTAAAAGTAGCAGGCATATTAACCGTAAAAGGTGGTACCGGTGCCATTGTTGAATATTTTGGAGAAGGTGCTACCAGCATGAGCTGCACAGGAAAAGGAACTATTTGTAATATGGGTGCCGAAATTGGAGCTACTACTTCTACTTTTGGATATGATGAAAGTATGAGTAGATATTTAAAAGCTACCGGACGTGCCGATGTTGCCGAATTAGCCGATGGCATTAAAGAATATTTAACCGCTGATGCCGAAGTATATGCGCATCCCGAAAAATATTTCGATCAGGTAATTGAAATTAATTTAAATGAATTAGAACCACATTTAAACGGACCATTCACCCCCGATTTAGCAACGCCTATTTCTAAAATGAAAGAAGTGGCTGCAGCCAACGGATGGCCTACAAAAGTAGAAGTTGGTTTAATTGGCTCTTGTACCAATAGCTCTTATGAAGATATTTCTCGTGCCGTTAGCTTGGCAAAACAAGTTTCTGCAAAAGAACTAAAAGCTAAAGCAGAATTTACTATTAGCCCGGGTAGCGAACAAATTCGTTACACAATTAATCGCGATGGATTTTTAGATATTTTTAATCAAATTGGTGCCAAAGTATTTACCAATGCATGCGGCCCTTGTATTGGTATGTGGGACAGAATGGGTGCCGAGAAAAAAGAAAAAAATACCATTGTTCATTCATTCAACAGAAATTTTGCAAAACGTGCCGATGGTAATCCAAATACTTATGCGTTTGTAGCAAGTCCTGAAATTGTAACTGCATTAGCCATTGCCGGCGATTTGGGTTTTAATCCACTAACCGATACATTAACCAACGAAAGAGGAGAACAAGTTAAATTAGACCCACCAACTGGCGATGAATTACCAATTAAAGGTTTCGCTGTTGAAGATGCAGGTTACCAAGCACCCGCAGAAGATGGAAGCCATGTTGTTGTTGAAGTATCTCCTACTTCTAATCGTTTGCAATTATTAGATCCTTTTGCAGCATGGGAAGGAACCGATTTAAAAGGATTAAAATTATTAATTAAAGCCAAAGGAAAATGTACTACCGATCATATTTCAATGGCTGGCCCATGGTTAAAATTTAGAGGACACTTAGATAATATTTCGAATAACATGCTAATTGGTGCTGTTAACTTTTTTAACGAAAAAACAGACAATATCAAAAATCAATTAACAGGCGAATATGGTACTGTTCCTGCCACACAACGTGCTTATAAAGCTGCAGGCATTGGAACCATAGTTGTAGGTGATGAAAATTATGGAGAAGGTAGTTCAAGAGAACATGCGGCTATGGAACCACGTCATTTGGGTGTTCGTGTAGTACTTACCAAATCTTTTGCTCGTATTCACGAAACTAACCTCAAAAAACAAGGTATGCTGGCACTAACATTTGCCAACAAAGCCGATTATGATAAAATTAAAGAAGATGACACCTTTGATGTAGTAGGTTTAACATCATTTACACCAGGGCAACCATTAACTTTAGTAATAACACATAACGATGGTAGCAGAGAAGAAATTTTGGCTAATCATACGTACAATAATCAGCAAATTGAATGGTTTAAAGCCGGTGGTGCTTTAAATATTATTCGAAAACAAGTTGCCGGATAAAGAAAGTAAAAGATACAACTATAAAAAATCCTCATACAAACATGAGGATTTTTTTTATGGTATAAATAAAACTTTCAGGTATCATCAACATGAAATAAATTGCTTTCATAAACTTACCTCATGGCATTAAGCAGATTTTGGTTATCGATAATTATTGTTTCTATTGCTTATATTTTGGCATTACTTTTTTCAGGTGCTTCTTACTCTATTGATTATGTAGTTAATGGTAAAAAAGATGATCCACTTATTAAAAAAGAATTATACCTCAATAAGCTCTCTCCTTTTTTACAAGATACTTTACAAAAAGCCAAAGATCACCGTTATGCAAAAGCCGATTCTTTATTTATACTCGATAATAAAATTGTAAAAATTGCTGTTGGTAAACAAGCTACCGATGGCATTTTACCTACGGCTAAAAATACTATTTTCGATTTATTGTTGCCTCTAATTGCTTACCTGTCTTTCTTTTCGGGCATTTTACAACTGTTGATAGATTCCGGTGCATCAGAAAAATTAGCTACCTTTTTAAGTCCGGTTTTTATAAAAATTTTTCCCGAAGTGCCCGCCAATCATCCTTCTATTTCGTATATGATGTTAAATTTTGCAGCCAATTTTTTAGGGTTAGATTCGGCAGCAACACCTTTTGGTTTAAAAGCCATGGAAAGTTTACAAGAAATTAATACCCATAAGGATAAGGCCAGTAATTCGCAAATTATGTTTATGTGTTTACATGCTGCCGGATTAACTTTAATTCCAACTTCCATCATTGGTTATCGTGCAGCACAAAATGCACAAAACCCTG
The DNA here is from genome assembly GCA_027364735.1 of Hydrotalea sp. Lineage (GTDB taxonomy): Bacteria > Bacteroidota > Bacteroidia > Chitinophagales > Chitinophagaceae > JAKAJX01. The sequence goes on from DAHXOT010000028.1 coordinate 57,799, forward strand.
CCGATGTAATGCTGCCCTGCATTATTACTTCTTTTGTTGGTACCGTTGCGGCTTTAATAATTGTAGGTTTTAGGCAAAGAATAAATTTTAAAAGCACTGCATTATTACTTTCATTAAGCAGCATTGTTGCTATTATTGCAGCACTATTAGTTTATATTACCCGATTAGATTTGATTGCCAAAAATCATTTTACCAATAATATTTCTAATGTTATTTTATTGGGCATTATTCTTAGCATTGTGGTATATAGTTTTACAAAAGAAAAATATTTTGAAACCAATGGAAAAAATATTTTTTCCTCTTTTGTTGATGGTGCATATAATGGATTAAAAACCGGCAAAACTATTTTTCCTTATATTTTAGGCATGTTGGTTGCTATTTCTTTGTTTAGAAACAGTGGTGTTTTTGAAATAATTACTTCTTACATCGGAAAACTATTTTTAGCCATTGGCATTCAAAAACCAATTGTAGATGCATTGCCTATTGCTATTCTGCGACCCTTTAATGCCGCAGGTTCCAGAGGATTTTTAATTGACGCTATGCGAACTTATGGTGCCGATTCTTTTACGGGAAGATTATCGTCTGTTTTTCAATGTGCTGCCGAAACCACTTTTTATGTTATTGCAGTTTATTTTGGAAGTATTAAAATTAAAAATACCCGATACACACTTTCTACCATGTTATTGGTTGATTTAATTTGTGTATTGGCTGCTATATTTATTTGCTTATTATTTTTTTAGAAAAGAACTTTGAAATAAAATATTCTTCTTTGGAAGAGGTATTGATGATATGAGAAAAATTAAAACAGCTTTACTTTCTTATGGCATGAGTGGAAAGGTTTTTCATGCGCCATTTATTCATTTACAACCCCAATTCGAATTGGCCGGTTGTTGGGAAAGAAGTAAAAAAAGTATTCAAGAAAAATATCCTTACACAAAATCGTTTCAATCTTTCGAAGAAATTTTAGACGATTCCTCTATTGAATTAGTAGTGGTAAATACACCTACTTACACACATTTCGATTATGCCTCCAAAGCCTTATTGGCCAATAAACATGTGATAGTTGAAAAAGCTTTTACTAGTTCGGTAGCCGAAGCTGTAACACTAAAACAATTGGCTGCACAACAAAATAAAATAATCTCGGTGTATCAAAATCGCAGATGGGACAGCGATTTTAAAACCGTTAAGCAAATTATTGATAGTAAGGTTTTAGGCACCATTAATGAAATGGAAATTCATTTTGATAGATTTAGAATTGAACTTAGCTCTAAGCAACATAAAGAAGCTCCAAATTCGGGGGCAGGAATTGTAAAAGATTTAGGTCCGCATTTAATCGATCAAGCTTTGGTTTTATTCGGTATGCCACAACATATTTTTGCCGATATACGAATTACTCGGCCACATTCTGTTATAGACGATTATTTTGATATATTGTTGTACTATCCTGCTACACGCATTCGACTAAAAAGTGGTTATATAGTAAAACAAGCTTTACCGGCTTATATTGTTCATGGCACAAAAGGCTCTTTTATAAAATCGAGAGCCGATGTGCAAGAAGCCGATTTACAAAAAGGTTTATTACCCAATGCCAACAATTGGGGTATCGAACCTGCCGATGAAGCGGGTATTTTGGTTACCGATGACAATGGAAAAACAGTTAAACAAACAATTGAAACTTTACAAGGAAATTACTTAGCCTATTATAACAATATGTACGAAGCTATTACGCAACATACAACTCCTGCTGTTACTGCCGATGATGGAATTAATGTAATGAAATTAATAGAAGCTGCATTTAAAAGTAATGACGATAAAGAAGTAATTACCTTATAATATTTTTTAAAAATACCCCGAAAATAATTTCTATTTTTTCGAGGTATTCTTTTAATCAGCAAACACACGTAAAAATTTAGGATAAAGGCCTAAATCGTGCCTGAAAAAATCTTAAATACTTTGGCTCATAAATCATTGTCAAACCTTTTATTTTTTTTCTATTCTCAAACACATGGGCAATAGATTCGGCAATTACATCCATGTGTGCTTGTGTGTACACACGGCGTGGTATGGTTAAACGTACCAATTCTAATTTTGGATAATAATTTTCTCCATTGGCTTTTCTTCCTGCCGAAACAATACCTCGCTCCATAGTACGCACTCCGCTATCTACATAAATAGCAGCAGCTAATGCCTGTGCCGGAAAATTATCTTGTGGCACATGCGGTAAAAATTTTTTGGCATCAATAAAAATACCATGCCCGCCAATGGGCTCTACTATGGGTATTCCGGCTTCTTGCAATTTTTCTCCTAAATAAATAACTTGGCCAATTCTTGCAGCTATATGATCGTCGTGTAAGCTTTCTTCTATCCCAATTGCCATGGCTTCCATATCACGACCGGCAAGCCCGCCATACGTATGTAATCCTTCGTATACTACTACTAAATTTCTGGCTTCTTCAAAAATGGTTTTATCGTTTATTGCTAAAAATCCACCAATATTTACCAAAGCATCTTTTTTAGCACTCATGGTTGCACCATCGGTTAAAGAACAAATTTGGTGTACAATTGCTGCAATAGATTGGTTTGCATAGCCTTTTTCGCGTTGCTGAATAAAATAAGCATTCTCTGCAACACGGGTCATGTCTAAAATAATTTTAATGCCATGCTTTTTAGTAAGATTTCTCAGTGCTGTTAAATTCTCGATAGAAATAGGTTGCCCACCGGCCATGTTTACCGTGGTAGCAACGCAGATGTAAGGAATTTTTTTTGCACCATGTTTTTTAATCAGTATTTCCACTTTCGCTAAATCTACGTTGCCTTTAAAAGGATGAGGATTAATGGAATCGTGCGCCTCGTCTATAATTACATCTTCAAAAATACCACCTGCCAATTCCTGATGCAGCCGCGTAGTGGTAAAATACATATTTCCCGGAATAATATCGCCGGGCTTAATCATACATTTCGATAAAATATTTTCTGCACCTCGCCCTTGATGGGTAGGTATTAAATATTTATATCCATAAAATTTTTTAACTGCTTTTTCTAAATTATAATAATTGCGACTGCCGGCATAGGCTTCATCGCCTAACATTAAACCGGCCCATTGCCTATCGCTCATGGCATTGGTTCCGCTATCGGTTAATAAATCTATATATACATCTTCCGATTTTAATAAAAATGTATTATACCCTGCTTGGGCAATACTTGCCAAGCGTTGCTCGGGAGTGGTTATTTTTAAAAGCTCTACCATTTTTATTTTAAATGGCTCGGCCCATGAACGTTTTTTTAAAGTTGTTTTTGCCATAATTTTTTATTGAAACTTGTATTGAAATAATAATTAAACCTATACAGAGCGTGCTGTATGATTTTTATTTATTGCTGCTATTTACTGCAAATAGTGTATTGCATAAATGGTAGAGTATTATTTCACCGAATCAATAGCTAAGGTTAGTACCAACAAAATATAATTGGTACGTTTATCGGAGAAAATTTTATTGGGATAATCGGGTCGCAAAATGATGGGCAATTATTATTAAAAGTAAAAGTAACGATTTACTTCTATTCAAATAATATTTTCCTTTTTTCAAAATTTTTCTTATATTCATTATTCATCAATCAATAGTATTTACATGATTAAAAGCATTTTTTACCAAAACTTTATTACATAACTTTTCGTCTATAAAATATTTGTTATGCAACATTATCATATTATATCCCGAATTGCCATTTATGCATTAGCAGTGGTTTTAATTATTTTAGGTATTTTACATGTTAGTCAACCACACGAATTAGTAGTATATATTCCTGTTTCTATTCCGGGCGGAATTATATGGACTTACTTTGTTGGTATTGCATTTATAGTGGTAGGTGTATCGTTTATTTTAAATACTTGGGTAAAGTTTACCGGTTATATTTTGGCTGTATTATTATTGGTATTTATTGTTCCTATACATATCTCCAATACGTTATATGCCGGCGATAAAGAAATGAGAACATTGGCTTTTATTAATTTATTGAAAGATGCTGTAATTGCTTTATTTGCTTTACATATTGCAGCAGGGGCACATCACCAAAAGTTACATTTGGAAAATAGCGATTAAGCCAATAAATTACACTACTGTTTTGTTTATTGCAACTGAATTATAGGTATTATTTTTGCGTTATTCAAAACGGCAAAAAAATCTGTTATCCTTAACCTGTCCTGTATGAAATTTAGTATCTCAAAAATTATTTTATATTTTTTATCAATAAGTAGTATAGTTACATTAACAGCTTTTTACTTTTTTGCACATAAGGATTTAATTGATACCAAATCAAAAACAAAATTAGAATTAGACTATTTTAATACTTTACGCAGCTTAGATAATCTAAATACGGCAATGGGCAGAATAGAAAATTTCGAAAAGCCTTTTGTAATTGCTAGTAATAAATTAAATCAGGATGATATTTCCAATAACTATCTTATCGCCACTACAGCAATAGCTTCTATAAAAAAAATAAATCACCCAAATTTTAAGTCTTTCGATATTGCAACCTTAGATTCAATTGTTCAAGAAAGAATTAAACTTTCTAAAATTATTATTTCGCTAAGCTTGCAAAACAAACCTGATATTGCTATAAAATTACATAATGGCATTGCTGAAAAAATACTTACTACTGCGTTTTTAAATAAATACAAATCTATTTATGATGATGCAAAAAATTCAAGACAAAAGAGTTTAGCGGAAGACTTGAATAATACAGATAAAAATTATAGAAATATTTCCTTTTTCATAATACTTTTAATGCTGCTTATACTCACTTCGTTAATACTATTGAATAAAACTATTATTGCTAAAGACACAATAATAAAAGATAATGTTTTGTACCGAAATATTATTACCAACACTTCGGATGCCATAGTTATTTGCGATAAATATTTGCATATTACATTTTGTAACGATGCCGTAAAAAAAATATATAAGTTACAAGAAAAAGATATAATTGGTAAAATGCCCGACGATGTTTTTGGTTTAAGGTTTTCGCAAAAAGAAAAAGAAGAAAAATACAACAGCTTACTTACAACGGGGCATTGGCAAGGTATTAATGCCCATACCGATGCCGAAGGTAATTTTATTGATATGTACACCACCATTGATAGTAATAAAGATGCTCAAGGAAAAATTGCATATTATTTTGCCAGCAGTACCAATATTACTCCCGTTAAAAAAGCACAAGAAGAAGCCGAACAACTTTCTATTAGTTTAGCTGTTTTAAATAAACAATTAGAACAAAGAGTAAAAGAACAAACCGATATTATTAAAGAAGCTTTTGAAAGAGTACAAGATGGTTTTATTGCTACCGATACTAATTTTATTATTAACTATGCCAATGCTACTATTAAACCACTTACCAATTTTGTGGATAGCCCCATTGAAACCGAATCGATTTTTACCATATTTACACTAATAACCGGCAATAATTATAAAGAATTAATTGGCACTTGTTTAGCCCTTCAACAAAAAAAATCTTTTAACTTTTCACATCTTCGTACCAATAAATGGTATAGAGTAAATATATTCCCATCGCCACAAGGACTTTCATTTTATTTAAAAGATATTACTACCAGCAAAAAAGCCGAAGATGAAATAAAAAAACAAAAGAGATTGTATGAATTTAGCAGTAAAATAAACGATCTTATTATACATGCTACTACACAGCAGGAAATTTTTGACAACCTCTGCGATATTATCGTTAATACGGGCGGATTTATATTTTCATGGATAGGTTTTCCGCATTTTAAAACAAAAAAAATTGTACCAATCAAATGGGCAGGTAAAGAAGATGGTTATTTTCAGGTAATAGAAAAAATTTCAATCGAAGATACACCAGCCGGTCATGGCCCTGCAGGAAATGCTTTTAGAACCGCTAGCTGCCACTACAGCAACGATATTGCCACCGATGCAT
>DAHXOT010000031.1 GCA_027364735.1 Hydrotalea sp.
ATTTAATATCGGTACCGCGTCCGGCCATATTGGTAGCAATTGTAATAGCGCCAGATAAACCTGCTTCTGCAACCACTTGTGCTTCTCGTGCATGCTGTTTGGCGTTTAATACGTTATGCGGAATTTGTTTTTGGCGTAACATTCTGCTTAATAATTCACTTACTTCAACAGAGGTTGTACCAACTAATACAGGCCTTCCTTCGGCACGCAATTTTTCAATTTCATCTATAATGGCTTTATATTTTTCTCTCTTTGTTTTAAATACCAAATCTTCATCATCTTTTCTAATACAGGAAATATTTGTTGGAATAGAAACTACATCTAATTTATAAATATCCCATAGTTCTGCAGCTTCGGTTTCGGCAGTACCGGTCATACCACAAAGTTTATGGTACATACGAAAATAATTCTGCAAAGTAACTGTGGCGTAGGTTTGTGTAGTTGCTTCAATTTTTACGTTTTCTTTTGCTTCAATAGCTTGGTGTAAACCATCGGAATAACGGCGGCCTTCGAGAATACGACCAGTTTGTTCGTCAACAATTTTAACCGCACCATCTAATACTACATATTCAATATCCTTATCAAATAAAGTATACGCTTTTAATAATTGTTGAACAGTGTGAATACGATCGGCTTTTACGGCATACTCGTTAATAATATTTTCTTTTAGTTGAATTTTTTCTTCCGATGAAACGGATATGTCTGAATCAACTTTTGCCAGCGATATACTGATATCCGGAATGATGAAAAAGTTGGGATCTTCGCCAGCTTTGGTAATTAATTGAATTCCTTTATCGGTTAATTCAACAGAGTTGTTTTTTTCATCTATATAAAAATATAATTCTTTATCGGCGGTAGGCATTTCTCGTTGCTGATCGGCCAAATAAAAGTTTTCTGCTTTTTGCAGTTTTACTCTAATTCCGGGTTCGCTTAAATACTTAATTAGTGCATTGTTTTTAGGCAAGCCGCGTTGTGCTCTAAATAAGGCTAAACCACCATCTTTTGGATCGTCATTACCTTCTGCAATTTTTTTCTTTGCTTCATTTAAAAATTGGTTTATGGCACGTTTTTGTGCTTCTACTAATTTTTCAATTCTTGGTTTTAATTCAAAAAATTGTTCGGTATTATCATCTTTTCCAATTGGTCCCGAAATAATTAAGGGTGTTCTGGCATCATCAATTAATACGCTATCAACTTCATCTACCATAGCAAAATGATGTTTGCGTTGTACCATTTCGTTGGGGTTATGCACCATGTTATCGCGTAAATAATCGAAACCAAACTCGTTATTAGTGCCATAAGTTATATCTGCGAGGTAGGCTTTTCTGCGAGATTCGCTGTTGGGTTCGTGTTTATCAATGCAATCAACTGTTAATCCCAACCATTCAAATAAAGTTCCATTCCATTCACTATCACGGCGAGCCAAATAATCGTTTACGGTAACCAAGTGAACTCCTTCTCCTGCCAAAGCATTTAAATACGATGGTAAAGTAGAAACCAGTGTTTTACCTTCTCCGGTTGCCATTTCGGCAATTTTTCCTTCGTGAAGTACAATACCACCAATTAACTGCACATCGTAGTGTAGCATATTCCAAGTAATATTTCCTCCTGCGGCAGTCCAAGAATTTTTATAAATAGCCTGATTGCCTTCAATCTTTATATAATCTTTTTTTACAGAAAGTTCACGATCTAATTCTGTGGCAGTAGCAACAACTTGCGTATTTTCTTTAAATCTATGAGCTGTTTCTTTTACAACAGCAAATGCTTCGGGTAAAAGTGTTGCTAAAATTTCTTCAATTTTTTTATCTCTATCTTTTTTTAATTTATCTACCTGTTGGTAAATGGTATCTTTTGAATGAATATCTTCAGAGGGAAGGTTATCGGCTTGTAATTGTTGAGCGGCTATTTCGGTATCAATATCTTGTAAATGATCTTTAATTCTTTGTTTAAATTCATTTGTTTTATTTCTCAGTTCATCATTTGATAAAGATTGGTATTGCTGATAAAACTGATTAATTTTTTGAACTAAAGGCATAATTTTAGCTACGTCTTTTTCACTCTTATTTCCGCCTAAAATCTTCGATAAAAACTTGATCATATCTGGAATTTGATATTGTATAATGTATTAAAATGAATAAGATTTATTTCAAAAACAGTGCTGTTATTTATAGATGGCCATATTGGCAGCAGTTTTTGAGCCGCCAAAGGTAAAGAATTTGAGCGTTAACCCTATTTTACCTTCTATAATTTCGTAAACAGTTATTGGTTGCGGAGCGTAACTAAAAAACAAATATTGAATGGCTGTAATTATTTTTTCTTTGCCAAAGGGTATAAAAAAGATTTTTAGGTTTAAAAAACTAATTGAATTTATGGGCATTTCTGCTACTTTTGCAGCCAATTAAAGGTTTAAAAAGTATGGTTCATACAGAAGTGTGTATCACTTTTGAATAAATTTTGAACTATCAACTTATAAATAATAATAAAAAATGGCAGGTCAGTTAAAAGAGGTTAGAAACCGAATAAAAAGTGTGCAAAGTACGCAGCAAATTACTAAAGCCATGAAAATGGTAAGTGCCGCAAAATTGCGTAGGGCACAAGATGCTATTATTCAAATGAGGCCGTATGCAAAAAAATTACAAGAGCTATTAAGCAATATTGTAAGTAATACCGAAGGCGGCTCGGCTATAAAATTAGCTGAAGCAAGACCAATTGAAAAGGTGTTATTAATTGTAATTACCAGCGATAGAGGACTTTGCGGTGCATATAATTCCAACATTATTAAATTGGCTAAACAAACCATTCACGATAAATATGCTGCACAACTTAAAAAAAGCGATGTATTTATATGGAATATTGGTAAAAAAGGTTTTGAAAGTATGAGCAAAGCCGGCTTTAATACCAATGATGCGTATAAAGATATTTTTCATCATCTTAATTTCGAAACTGTACAAAAAGCTGCAAAAGCTGCAATTAAAGCTTTTGAAAATAAAGAGTTTGATGTTATTGAAATTGTATACAGCGAATTTAAAAATGCAGCTACTCAGCGTTTTGTTGCTGAACAATTCTTACCCATTCCTAAAACAGCGCCAATAAAAGGAGCTAAAAAATCTGACTTTATATTTGAGCCCGAAAAAGATATTTTAATTGCAGAATTAATGCCTAAAATTTTAAATACACAATTATTTAAAGCGGTATTAGATTGTAATGCAAGTGAACACGGTGCAAGAATGACTGCTATGGATAAAGCGAGTGAAAATGCCAACGAATTATTAAAGTCGTTAAAAATTTCGTACAACCGAGCTCGTCAGGCAGCTATTACTACCGAACTAACCGAAATAGTAAGTGGTGCATCTGCATTGCAAGGGTAACAAACTTTAAATAGCAAACCTAAAACGTACAACTATTGGAACTAAGCAGTATTATACCACATATTGAGGTGCTTATTTTTGCCAGCGAAAAGCCATTAACAAGTTTAGAAATTGTTGAACTTATTAATAACAGTTTTGGCTTTATGGAAGAACGTGTTACACTTGATCGGGTAGAAGCTGCCATACACGGAATCATCGAAAAATATAGTTCGGAATTTTATCCTTTTGAAGTGAAAGAAAGTGGCGGTGGTTGGCAATTTTTATCGAAAAAAGAATTTCATAAAACTATTGCACAGCTTAATGGCGATAAATTTTTAAAAAGATTATCTATTGCAGCATTAGAAACCTTAGCCATTATTGCATATAAACAACCCATTACCAAAGGCGAAATAGAATCAATTCGTGGTGTTAACAGCGATTATAGTGTTCAGAAATTATTGGAAAAAGAACTAATTGTAATTATTGGAAGAAATGAACAATTGCCAGGGCACCCTTTGGTATATGGAACGTCTAAAAATTTTATGGATTATTTTGGAATAAACAGTACCGATGATTTACCTAAAATAAAAGAAGTTTTAGCAGATAAATTGGTAGAAGGTACTATGATGAATGCTATAGATTTTGGTTCTTCTCAAGAAACTTCTTCCATCGCTAACGAAAAAAATTCTAATTTAATTGTTGATGAAGAAGGGCAGTTAACTATAAAGAAAAATAAAGAAAAAGATAATACCGATACCGCTTCCACTGAAAATGAAACCAAGTAAAAGCAGAGCTTAAATTAATAGCTAAAATGCTTCAATTCTTATAAATAACCTTCCGAATTTTACTATTTAATTATCATCATACAATTATCTTCGCAGTATGTCGCAACAATTAACTACTGAGCAACTACTTCATGCAGCAGAAAAATTTGGTACACCCTTGTATGTATATCATATAGAAAAAATAACCGAGCAATATCAAAAACTAACTCAGGCCTTTGCAAATAGCGATGTAAAAATATTTTATGCATGCAAAGCATTAACCAATATTAATATTTTAAAACATTTCCACTCACTTGGTTCGAATATAGATTGTAGTTCTATTAACGAAGTAAAATTGGCATTACATGCAGGTTTTTCTTCCAATCGTATTCTGTATACATCTAATGGAATTGCTTTTAACGAAATTGAAGAAGCACAGCAATTGGGTATTCATATTAATATTGATAGCTTATCTAATTTAGAAAAATTTGGAAAAAAATTTGGCCATTCTTATCCGGTAGGAATAAGACTACGACCAAATATTTTGGCTGGTGGAAATTTAAAAATATCTACCGGGCACGATAAAAGTAAATTTGGTATTCCAACCGATCAAATTAACCAAGTAATTAGCCTAATTGAAAAATATAATTTGCATATACAAGGTTTACATATTCATACCGGAAGTGAAATAAAAGATGCCGATGTTTTTGTAAAAGGAATTGAGGTATTGTTCGATTTAATTCCGCATTTTACAGAATTAAAATTTATTGATTTAGGTGGTGGTTTTAAAGTGCCTTATAAAACCGGCGATGATGCCACCGATATTGTATTATTGGCTCAAAAAGTAAAAGAAGCTTTTGATGCACATCCTGTAGCAAAAGATTTGCAAATTTGGTTTGAACCCGGAAAATATTTAGTAAGCGAATGTGGTTATTTTATTACACAAGTAAACGTTATAAAAGAAACTTCTGCTACCACTTTTGTTGGTATTAATAGTGGGTTTAATCATTTAATTAGGCCCATGTTTTACGATGCCTATCACCGAATAAAAAACATCAGTAATTCTTTCGGTATCGAGAAAAAATATTCTGTTGTAGGAAATATTTGCGAAACCGACACATTTGCTTGGGAAAGAAAATTAAACGAAGTACGCGAAGAAGATTATTTAGTATTTTACAATGCCGGCGCTTATGGTTTTGAAATGAGCAGTAATTTTAACAGCCGATTTAAGCCTGCCGAAGTTATGTTTGCAAAAGATGATTTCTTTTTAATTAGACGAAGGGATGAATTTAGTGATTTATTAAACCATCAAATTGAAGTTTAATAAAGTAGTATGATTGAAATAAAAAATATCAGAAAATCTTTTGATAATAAAGTAATACTCGAAAGCATTAGTGCCGAAATGCTTCCGGGTAAATGTAATTTAATTATTGGTGCCAGCGGAAGCGGAAAAACGGTGTTAACTAAATGTATTGTTGGCTTATTTCAACCCGATTCGGGCGAAATAATTTTTAATGGCAACAGTATGTTTGAAATGAATAAGCATGAGCGAAAAGAATTAAGGCAACAAATAGGAATGTTATTTCAAGGATCGGCTTTATTTGATTCTATGACCGTAGAAGAAAACATTGCTTTTCCATTAGATATGTTTACCAATTTAACCTTGCCCGAAAAACATAAACGTGTAAATGAAGTATTAGAACGGGTAAATTTGGTTGATGCCAATAAAAAATACCCGGCCGAAATTAGTGGAGGTATGAAGAAACGAGTAGGTATTGCACGAGCTATTGTTTTAAACCCTAAATATCTTTTTTGCGATGAACCAAATTCTGGCTTAGATCCGCAAACTTCTTTGCTTATTGATAAACTTATTAAAGAAATAACCACCGAATATCAAATTACCACTATTGTAGTTACACACGATATGAATAGTGTAATGGAAATTGGCGATAATATTGTGTATTTACATGAAGGAAAAAAGCAATGGGAAGGCAGTAATAAAGATATTATTTACAGTAAAAATGAACTCTTGAACCGATTTATTTTTGCATCGGAATTTTTGCAAGATGCCAAGCAAATGCGTATGATAGAAGATTTGGATAAAAAAAATAAAGTTCAATAGAAATAAAAATGTTTGTGTAATTGAGTAAAAAATACGGAATGAAAAAATTATTTTCTCTACTAATTGCCCTTGTATGTATTTCTTCAATATCTTTTTCTCAAGAAGTAAATACCGATTCACTTCCTATCTATAAAAAAAATCCTACTATTCCAAGCTTTAAAATTCTACGTCCCAAAAATTATTGGTACACCAATGATAGTTTACCTGCGAATAAATCTTTGGTAATTATCTATTTTAGCCCCGATTGCAATCATTGCCAGCACGAAGCAAAAGAAATAGTTAATCATATTGATAGCTTTGGCAATACTTCTTTTATTTGGGTAAGCTATCATCCATTAGAAGAAATAGACGCATTTCAACAAAAGTTTGGGTTAGATAAGTTTCAAAATATAATTGTTGGAAGAGATCCTCTTTATCATATCCCGTCTTTATATAAAGTAGCATTTACTCCATTCATTGCTATTTATAACAACAAAGGAATTTTTGTAAAGGAGTTTAGAGAAGGTGCTTCGGCCGATGAGTTATTACAAGCCTTAAAATAGCTGACGCAAATCATAAACCTTTGCAAATATTTAATACCAACTTGCTGTACCTTAGCACATCAAAATATTCAAACTAAATAATAATTTTTTTATGAAAATTACCGTAGTAGGTGCAGGTGCTGTAGGTGCTACCACAGCCGATAATATTGCCCGTAAAGAATTAGCCAGTGAATTGGTTTTATTAGACATTAAAGAAGGATTTGCTGAAGGTAAAGCGCAAGATATTCAGCAAACAGCTGCTTTATTGGGTTTTGATACTAGAGTAATTGGAACTACCGGCGATTATTCTAAAACTGCCGGAAGTTCTGTTGTTGTAATTACCTCTGGCATTCCTCGTAAACCCGGTATGACACGTGAGGAGTTAATTGGCACTAATGCCGGTATAGTAAAAGGTGTTGCCGAAAATATTTTAAAATATTCTCCCGAAGCAATTATTGTGGTTATTTCTAATCCAATGGATACTATGACTTACCTTGCTTTGCAAGCTACAGGATTACCTAAAAATAGAATTATTGGTATGGGCGGAACTTTGGATAGTGCTCGTTTTAAGTACCAATTAAGCCAAACTTTGGGCTGCAGTGCCGGAGATTTAAATGCCGTAGTAGTAGGTGGTCATGGCGATACTACCATGATTCCTTTAATTCGTTTAGCCACTTGGAATAGCGTACCGGTAACCAATTTTTTAACTAAAGAGCAACAAGATAAAATTGTAGCCGATACAATGGTTGGTGGTGCTACACTTACCAAATTATTAGGTACTTCTGCATGGTATGCTCCTGGTGCAGCCGGTGCCGCCGTAGTAGAAGCTATTGTTCGTGATGAAAAGAAATTGTTTACAGCTTGCGTTTATTTAGATGGCGAATATGGACAAAAAGATATTTGTATGGGAGTGCCGGTGATTCTTGGTAAAAATGGATGGGAAAAAATTATAGATTTTGAACTGAATAGCGATGAACAAGCTGCATTTAATAAAAGTGCAGAAGCCGTAAGAAATATGAATGAGGTTCTGAAAACCTTATAATAGTAGTTGTTAATTATAAAAAATCCCGATTATACTTGTAATCGGGATTTTTATTTTCAGGCAGTACCATTTATCCTGTTTAAAAGCTATTCTTAACTAAAGTAGGGTGTTTTTGTAACCTTTATCAATTGTTTTCGTTCCTCTTAAAGCAACTTATTGCCTTATACTAACCATTTATCAGCAACTAAAACCGTTAAATACAAAAACATGTACTATGCAAAACAAAGTACCAATCTTTGTGATGTACTTGTAAAAAACAACTAATTATATGAGACCAACAATTGCAATTTTATTTTTAAACTTAGTAATGGCTTTTCAGGTAAAAGCTCAAAGCGTAATTAATGTAAATGGTGTAGTAAAAGATGGTGCAAACAAACCAATTTCGGGTGTTACAGTTTCTTTATTACAATCAAAAGACAGTAATCTAATAAAAACAGAGATTACCGATGAAAAAGGCAATTATAATCTACCAGTTAAATTACCCGGAACTTACCTGCTTAGTTATACCAATTTGGGTTTTGAAAAAGTATATTCAAAATCTTTTGTGTTAAAAGAAAATAGCCAACTGCAAATGCAGGATGTTATTTTAAAACCTGCAGTAAAAGATTTGCAAGGCGTAACTGTAACGTCTAAAAAACCAATGATTGAAATTAAGGCCGATAAAACTGTATTTAATGTGGAAAGCAGTATTAATGCAACAGGAAGTAATGCATTGGAATTACTACAAAAAAGTCCGGGTGTACAAGTAGATAATAATGATAATATTAGCATGAAAGGAAAAACCGGTACTAAAATTTATATAGATGGAAAACTGGTTCAATTAGATGCAAAAAATTTAGCCGAATACTTAAAAAGCATCAATAGCTCCGATATAGAGTCTATTGAGATGATCAGTAACCCAAGTGCTAAATACGATGCCAGCGGTAACGCCGGTGTTATAAATATTAAACTTAAGAAAAATAAAAAGTTTGGCACCAATGGTAGTACCACATTGGGTATAGTGCAAGGCGTTACACCAAAAGGAAATGCAGCAGTTAACCTAAATTATCGCGATAAGAAAATAAACATCTTTAGTAATATTGGAGGAAATATTGGCAGATACGAAAACAAATTAGATTTATATAGAATCCAAAAAGATTCGGCTTATGATCAGCATGGTATTAATGCCGATTATACCAAAAGTATTAATGCAAAAGTAGGTGCCGATTTTTTTGTAAATAGTAAAAATACATTTGGTGTTATGGCTACTACCAATGTTGCAACCAGTAATTTTACCACCGGCAACTATACCAATATTTATTATAATCCAACCCAACAATTTATTAAAAAACTACAAGCCTCTAATAACATTACCGGCAATAGAACCAATGCAGATTTTAATGTAAACTACCGCTATGCCGATACCAGTGGAAAAGAAATTAATTTTGATGCCGATTATGGTTTATTTAGTGGAAGAGGAAGTAGTTATCAACCCAATTTTTATGTTGATGCAAATAATAATCCACTCTATAGTGTAATAAATCAAAACTATACGCCCACCAATATTAATATATATACTGCCAAGGTTGATGTTGAGCAAAAAGCATGGAAAGGTAAGTTAGGCTATGGTGCTAAATTTTCTTATGTAACAACTACCAATACATTCGACTTTTACAATGTAATAGGAGCAACAGCTTTTAAGCAATTGAATAGAAGTAATGACTTTTTGTATAAAGAAAATGTAAATGCAGCATATATTAATTATCAACGGCAATTGAATGAAAAATGGAGTATTCAAACCGGTGTAAGAATGGAGCAAACTAATAGCGAAGGATTATTAACCAGAGCAGATGGTGTATTACAAGCCGATAATGATGTGAAAAAAAGTTATCTCGATTTTTTTCCAAGTACAGCCATTTCATGGAACATTAACAAAAAAAATACCCTTAATCTAACCTATAGTAGAAGAATTGATCGCCCAACTTATCAAGATTTAAATCCGTTTGAAAATAAATTAGATGAATTAACCTATGAAAAAGGAAATGCGTTTTTAAGACCTCAATACACCGATAATGTTGAACTATCACATGTTTTTATGAATACCATTAACACTAGTATTGGATATAGCCACATTAAAGATTATGCTACCCAAGTTACTGATACTTCAGGCAATGCTACGTATGTGCAACAACAAAATTTAGCAACTCAGCAAATAATAAGCTTTAGTATAAGTTCGCCATTACCTATAAAACCATGGTGGAATGGATTTGCCAATATTTGGTATAATTATCAAATATTTGATGGAACCATTGGCTCAAAACCTGTGCATACAACCATTCCGCTTTATGGAGCTTATATGCAACATTCTTTTACATTAGGGAAAGATTATACAGCAGAAGTAAGTGGATGGTTTAATGGTCCGAGTGTTTGGGCTGCAACGTGGTTTACTAAACCACAAGGAGGACTTGATATTGGCATTCAAAAACTTTTAATGAACAAGAAAGCTACTCTAAAAATTTCGGCAACAGATATATTTCATACTTCACCATGGTATGCTAGCAGTAATTTTGGTGGATTATACATAAATGGTCATGGCTCATGGGAAAGCCAAACCATTAGAGTTAATTTTACATATCGTTTTGGAAGTAATCAAATTAAATCGGCAAGACAAAGAGCAACAGGTTTAGAAAGTGAAAGTAAAAGAATTAAAGGATAATTAAATATTGGTGCTGTAAATAACTTCTGTTAATATTCTATTGGCAGAAGTTATTTATTTTTAAGCAATATATAACTGTTTTCAATAATCGTATCAATATTTTGTAATTCCATACAATTGAAATGCTTTTTAGGACAATTATTGTGGCCAATTTTTGAACATGGTCTACAAGAAAGATTGGGTACCTGAAACTGGAAATTAGGAATTGAATAATTACCATAATAAGGTGCCATACCAAATTCGGGAATAGTATTTCCCCAAACAGAAATTATATTTTTTTTATTTCCATCCTTATCTACTGCTTTCTTAATTTGTTCAATTTCACACTCAATCCATTCTCCATATTCAGCTAAATAAATAAATGAATTTGTTGTTTCGGGGTCAATGTATATTTCGCCATCTTTTGGATATCTTATACTATTCCACATGGTATTTAAT
>DAHXOT010000036.1 GCA_027364735.1 Hydrotalea sp.
GGTAGGTGGTGGCGGCGTTCCGCAACCCGGCGAAATTTCTTTGGCACATAATGGAGTATTGTTTTTAGATGAATTACCCGAATTTAAAAGAACTGTTTTAGAAGTAATGCGTCAACCCATGGAAGAAAGAAAAGTAACCATATCACGTGCAAAAGTTGCATTAGATTTTCCTGCAAATTTTATGTTAATCGCATCAATGAATCCTTGTCCTTGCGGTTATTATAATCATCCCGAAAAAGAATGCACTTGTGCCCCGGGAACTGTTCAAAAATATTTAAATAAAATATCGGGACCGCTATTAGATAGAATTGATTTACATGTAGAAGTTACACCGGTGGCTTTTAGCGAATTAAGCACTACTAAAAAAGCCGAATCTTCTTCGCAAATTAGAGATAGAGTTATTAAAGCCAGAGAAATACAAGCTAACCGCTATAAAAACCAAGTAGGTATTTATGCCAATGCACAAATAAGCAGCAAACAATTACATGAAATTTGTATGATTGATAAAGCTGGTGAAGCCTTATTAAAAAAAGCAATGGAACGTTTAAATCTTTCGGCTAGAGCTTATGACAGAATTTTAAAAGTAAGTAGAACCATTGCCGATTTATGTTCTAGCGAGAACATACAACCACAACACTTAGCAGAAGCCATACAATATAGAAGTTTAGACAGAGAAGGTTGGGCAGGATAAACCGCTTATGATGTTTGATTTTAGAACTTTCCACAGCATAATGGTGCACTATTATTAAAAGTAACACTTTTTATTTTAGTAACACTTTATTATATTTGTATCCAAATTAAAAAATATGGAAACTTCTGTATTAACATCAAAAGGACAATTGTTGGTACCCAAGCGGCTAAGGAATAAATACGGAATTAAAAGCGGTGTGAAAATAATTTTTGAAGAAACACCCAACGGGCTTATAATAAAACCCATGGATGAGCAGTATTTTAAATCGTTTATGGGTATTTTGAAAAGCACAGGTAACTTGAAAGAAGAAATAAAAAAAATGAAGGCAGAAGAAGAAAAATCTGAGACAAAAAGACTGCAATTAAAATCACATAAAAGGTAAATTATGGCTCATTTCGTTTTAGACAGTTATGCAATGCTATCTTATTTTAGGCATGAAGACGGTGCAGAAAAAATTGCACAGCTATTAAACGAAACTGCAACAGGTAAGCATGAATTACATATGAGCTGCATTAATGCAGGCGAAGTGTATTATATGAGTTACAGAAAAGACGGTGCAGAAAAAGCATCTCTTGTTTGGAAGGCTTTGCAAGAATTTCCTATTCATATTCATGAAGTGGATTTGCCTTTTACTTTTAAAGCAGCACAAATAAAAGCAAAATACAAACTGAGTTATGCCGATGCTTTTGCAGCGGTGCTAACCATTGCGAAGAAAGCTACATTAATTACAGGCGATGATGAGTTTGAAAACGTGGTTGGCGAAACAAACTTTAAAGTAAAGTATTTATAAAGTTTTATCACTCAAAAAATGAGAAAGCAAGATGAAAAACTGCAACAAATTGAAGTAGATGAATTCATTTCCTCATGATAAAACCCTATTCAAGTTTTTTGATGTATGAAAACTACCACAAACCAAATACGGCTTTTGATAAACACTAATTTTCTTTTCTCATTTTTTCATCAATAGTTGTATCTTCCCTCAAAACAAAATTGATGAAGAAAACTATATTGTTTATTGCAGTTTGTTGTTCAGTAATATTTGTCTTCTCCCAAAACAAAAAAATAATAGTTATAAAAGCAGGAAAATTAATTGATATAGAAAATGAAAAAATTTTAACTAATCAATTTATCTTAATTAAAAATGATACTATCCAAAAAATAAGTGCTCAATTATCAATTCCAAAAGACGCTATCATTATTGATTTATCTAACACTACCATTTTACCCGGATTAATAGATTGCCACACACACTTAACGGGCCAACCCAGTGGAGATTATTATGGAGATATATTTAGAAAATCACCAGTTGATATGGCCGTTGTAGCTCCCGTTTATGCCAAACGCACACTGGATGCCGGTTTTACAACAGTAAGAGATGTGGGTGCAGTGGGCTTGGTAGATGTAGCACTACGCAATGCAATTAACAATGGCGATATTCCCGGTCCCAGAATGTTAGTAGCAACAATGTTTATTGGATCTACAGGCAGCCATGGCGATTTGAATGGCTTTTCTCCTTATCTCAACTTCGATATGCCTAAAGGAATGAGCGGTGTTGCCAATGGTGTAGAAGGCGTAAGAGAGCAAGTTCGCTACAATATTAAATACGGTGCCGATGTAATAAAATTTGGTGCCAGTGCAGGTGTATTAACCGAAGAAGAAAGTGTAGGCGCACCACAGTTTACACAAGAAGAAATGAATGCCATTGTTAGTGAAGCTAAAATGTGGGGAAAGAAAACTTGTGCACATGCACATGGTGCAGAAGCTATAAAAATGGCTGTAAAAGCAGGTGTTGCTTCTATTGAACATGGCAGTTTATTAGATGATGAAGGAATTGCTTTAATGAAAGAACATGGCACTTATTTAGTAAGTGATGTTTATAATGATGAATATATTATGAGTGAGTATGCCAGATTAGGGTTTCCGGAAAAAATATTAAACAAAGAGAAAATGATTGGAAAAGCACAAAGAGAAAATTTTAAAAAAGCCGCTCAAGCAGGTGTAAAAATTGCTTTTGGTACCGATGCAGGCGTATATCCTCACGGATGGAATGCTAAACAATTTAAATGGATGGTACAATATGGATTAACCCCCATGCAAGCTATTAAAGCAGCAACTATTAGTGCAGCCGACTTATTGGGTATTAAGGAAAAAGTTGGTTCAATTACCGAAGGAAAATTAGCCGATATTATTGCTGTTACCAACGACCCACTTACAGATATTAGTAGTTTAGAAAATGTTCAATTTGTTATGAAAGCCGGCATAGTATATAAAAATACCCTACAATAGCTTTTATCACAACAAAAGATATACAAAATGAAAAAGCATTTGTTGTTATTATTTGCGTTGATACAAATTTTATCCATCGCTACATTGGCACAAAAAACTATTGCAGTTAAATGTGGCAAATTGCTAAACGTAAGAACAGGAGAAATTTTGTCTAATCAAGTAATTGTAATTACTAACAATACTATCGAATCTATTATACCTGCTTCATCATTCAAACAAAAAACCGATACGCTTATCAATTTATCGAACTATTTTGTTCTTCCCGGATTAATAGATTGCCATACACATGTTTTATTGCAAGCAGATATTACCGCAGAAGATTACAATATGCAATTATTAAAACAATCCATTCCACTTCGCACTATTCGTGCTGTAAGCAGTTGTTATAAAGCATTACAAAACGGATTTACAACCATTAGAGATTTAGGTACCGAAGGTGCAGGTTTTGCCGATGTTGATTTACAAAAAGCTATTGAAGAAGGATACATATCCGGACCAAGAATGTTTGTATCAACCCTTGCCATAAATAGCACCGGTCATTATCCTATTAAAGCTTCAGAATATTCATGGGAATTAAACTTGCCTAAAGGTTTACAAGAAATAACCGGAGCCGATGAAGCAAGAAAAGCTGTTCGCCAACAAATAGAACATGGTGCAGATTGGATAAAAATATATGCCGATAGAAACTATTACAAATTAGATGATGGAACATATAAAAGCTTACCCAATTTTACTACTGA
This sequence comes from Hydrotalea sp., assembly GCA_027364735.1. Lineage (GTDB taxonomy): Bacteria > Bacteroidota > Bacteroidia > Chitinophagales > Chitinophagaceae > JAKAJX01. The sequence goes on from DAHXOT010000036.1 coordinate 3,718, forward strand.
TGAAATAAATGCTATTGGTGATGAAACAATTAAATCGAGAAAAAAATTAGCCGCTCACGCTATGACAAGAGACGGAATTATTGCAGCCATTAATGCAGGTGCCACTTCTATAGAACATGGCAGTGGAATGGATGAAGAATGTGTACAATTAATGGTAAATAAAAAAATATATTGGTGCCCTACCATTTTTGTAAATGAATATGTTGCCGAAGGAAGAGCTAAAGCCGGAAGTAATATTAATATGCAATTTAAAGAATCAATGCCTGCCACATTTAAGCTAGCCATCAATGCCGGCATTAAAGTAGCCTATGGAACAGATATTGGTGGTTATGATTGGAATTTACCCCAAGCAAAAGATTTCGAATATATGGTTAAATGGGGAATGACCACTACACAAGCTATACAAACCGCAACTATTACCGCCGCAGAATTATTAGGAAAAACAGGATTAATTGGAGAAATAAAAACAGGTGCATTAGCAGATTTAATAGCTATAAATGGCGATCCAACAAAAGATATTCAACTATTACAACAAATAAAATGGGTAATGAAAAATGGCATTATCTATAAATCCGATAAATAAGTTGTAAAAAGATGACTCTTTGGCATTAAAAAACAGTTTGTACCATTTTTGTGTACTACACTACTCAATCTTTACAAATGAAAATTTTATTACAATATATAAAGCCTTATCGTTGGCTAATTGTTTTTGCCTTATTACTTGCTTCAATTAATCAGGTATTTTCAATGTTCGACCCGTATTTAATAGGTCGTGTAATAGATCTTTTTGCCGGTCATCCACATTCATTCGATAAAGCCGGAAAATTGTTTCGATCAGAATCGCAATTTCTTTTTGGCTATGCAACCGAACATGGCCTTATTTATTTCTTAATGCTTTTAGTAGCTACTGCTATGGTAAGCCGTATTGCTAAAGCGTTTCAAGATTATGCTGTAAATGTAATTGTACAAAAGTTTGGAGCTAAAATTTTTACCGATGGATTACAACATTCTATGCAATTGCCATTTCAAGAATTTGAAGATCAACGTAGCGGCGAAACATTATCTATTTTAACTAAAGTAAGAACAGATACAGAAAAATTTATTGGCTATTTTATTAATGTTTTATTTGGCATTTTAGTGGGTGTAATTTTTGTAAGTATTTATGCATTTAGATTACATTGGAGTATTATGCCTGTATATTTAGGCGGAGCCATATTAATAGCAGTTGTTACTAATTTACTCAGTAAAAAAATAAAAATTATACAAAAAAATATTGTAAAAGAAACAACTGCCTTGGCAGGATCTACTACCGAAAGCTTACGCAATATTGAAATAGTAAAAAGCTTAGGCTTAACCAATCAGGAAGTAAATAGATTAAATAAAAATACTTATAAAATATTAGGATTAGAATTAAGAAAAGTAAAAAGCATTCGCTCTTTAAGTTTTATTCAAGGAACAATAGTCAACTTTCTACGCAATGTAATTACGTTTACATTATTATGGTTAATATACAAAGATGTATTAACCACAGGACAATTAATTTCACTTCAGTTTTACAGCTTCTTCATATTTGGCCCTATGCAAGAAATTGGTAATATTATTTTAAGCTATCGCGAAGCAGAAGCTTCACTTAATAATTTTCATATCTTAATGCAAAAAAGTCCCGAACCCAAACCTGCATCACCCAAACATATTGGCACTATTAAAAAGTTAGCATTTACCAATGTTACATTTAAACATCAAACTGCACAATTTAATGCTTTAGATGCTATTTCATTTAATGTTGAAAAAGGAGAAACTATTGCCTTTGTTGGACCAAGCGGTGCGGGAAAAAGTACCTTAGTAAAATTATTGGTAGGCTTATACAGACCGATTGAGGGAAAAATATTGTATAATGGAATTGATGGCGATGATTTACATTTTGATGAATTAAGAAATCAGATTGGCTTTGTATCGCAGGATACACAACTTTTTGCCGGAACTATAAAAGAAAATTTATTATTTGTTAACCCCGATGCAACCGATGCCGATTTACGACTTGCATTAGAAAAAGCAAGTTGCAATAATTTATTGAGCAGAGCAGAAAAAGGAATTGATACTGTTATTGGTGAAGGTGGTTTAAAATTAAGTGGTGGAGAAAAACAACGTTTAAGCATTGCTCGTGCATTATTACGACATCCGCATTTACTTATTTTCGATGAAGCAACATCTGCATTAGATTCTATAACCGAAGAAGAAATTACAAATACCATTAAAACCATATCGCAAGAAAAAGAACAAATAACCGTAATGATTGCTCACAGGCTAAGCACCATCATGCATGCAGATAGGATTTATGTTTTGGAAAAGGGAAAAATTATTGAAACGGGTTCTCATTCCGAACTGCTTACAGAGAAAGGTTTATATTATGCAATGTGGAGGCAACAAATTGGTGAAAGGAAAATTTTATTTTCGAGCGTAATGAACTAATTGCTAACCCTTAGCATGTAAGTTGTTTTATTCTTTATCGAATTTACTTTTAATATACTCTAATACCGTAGGATCTTCTAATCCTTCCATATCACTTAATTCCAATTCCAATGCTCTATTGCTTAATTGAATTTCCCAAAAAGAAAGTAATAATGAAATAACAAAACTAATTAAACTTAATGCAAAAGTAATATCGGCAAAAATCATTGCATTAATATAAATACAATACATGCTAAGTATCGATCCTAAAAATGTAATTACGCCAAAAGCCTGCATATTTTTAATAAGCTTTAGGCGATATCGCAAATTTTTTATTTGCCCATGTAGTACATTTTTTTGATCATTATTTTTATATCTATCATGCAAATTTCTAACAACACTCGCCAATGCCAAAAATCTATTAGTATAAGCTAACATAACCAAACTAATAGCAGGAAACAATAGTGCAGGTGTATTAATTGTGATATTCATTTTTCAAAACTAAAAAATACATCTTATATCAACTTATATTTTCTTTAAATCATAGTTGAATGGGAAGCTCAATTTCAATGATATATTTCTACCCATATTATAAATACCATGCTCGCGTGGATCGTTTGGATAGGAAGTAAAATATTTTAGCCTGCTTAAATGGTCCCAATACGTAACATCAAATACATTATTAGCCATTAAATAAGCATTTACAATAGGTTTATTTTTTTTACTCATAATATTTCCACCAATACCTACATTAATTAAAGAATAGGCAGGAGTTGCAGTTTCGGTATTAAAAGCAGTATATACTCTATTTTGCGTTGCATAATATTCTAACCCTATTTTAGCAAAAGCATGTTGTATATGCAATTCATTGCAGTTAAACTCTAATTTCAATTCCGATGTTCCATGTAAAGGCGGAATAAATGGCAAATATTTTTCGGAATCGCTAACGGCTTTACCATTTACACCTTTATTAAGTGCATAAACAGTTGAAATACTATTTTCGAAATGAAGGTTTTTAAAAGGATGAATATCTATACTCAATTCTCCACCATATAAATTAGCACGAGATGATTGGAACTGAAATGTTTGATTGCCGGGAATTATTACCGAATCTTGCCCATTTGATGCTATTAGTTTTTGATTATAAATATAATTGCTGATGGTATTATTAAATAAGTTAAATTCTATTGCTAAAAATTTTGATGAGTATACAAATCCAATATCTTCTTGCAAAGAAAATTCTGATTTAAAATTAGGATTACCAATTTGATAAATATTAGTTCCGGGATGCAAGCCATTAGAAGATATTTCGGAAATATTGGGAGAACGAAATCCTCTGGAAATATTTGCTTTTATTGCAAATTGATTGGTGAAATTATATGTAGCACCAATACTTCCCGAAAAGCCCGAAAATAGCTTATTAACCTGCGAAAATATTTTTTGTGCTCCAATAGTATCAATTCCAAAAGCAGCAGTTTCTAAATTAGTTGACAGATTTTTTTTAGTATATAATGCATTGTTATTAAACGATCGAAAATCGTAACGCAATCCTCCAGAAATATCTAATTTATTGAAAGTTTTTTTTGCTGTTATAAAAGGACCTATATCGAATTGATGATAGGATGGAATAATAAATTCGGTTCCATTAGTAACAATATTGTTTTGATACATTCCATTTAAACCTAAAGTAACATTCCAATCTTTTATATCGGGCAAGCTATATTTTATATCGTATGTATAAGAATTAAGCTGTAAATATAATCCCGGAATAGTTGCATAATCCGGATGATTAAATTCTCTTCGAATACTTCTTTGGTATCCAACATTTAACAATATTCTTCCACCATTATTTAAAATAAAGTTATTAGAAGAAAAGATTCTATAATGCTGTACATACTGATGTAATTTTTCTATTCGATAACTTTTCAAATCGGCATTCGAAACTATTTGGCGAGCTGTATCAATATCAGTTATTTGCCGAGTAAATTTCCATGAACTACTATCTCTACTTCCATCGGGTATTTCTTGCAAATCATCGTACATAACAAAATCTATATGAGAATAACCCCATTTTCGATGAATGCCCAGCGAAGCATTTGCATCGGTTTCGTTAAAAGCAGTTCCAAACACTCTTCCATCAATTTTATTTTGATAATCGGCTGCTTGCTTATGAGAAAATCTTGCCAACCACTCAATCCCATTTTTGGTAGCACTCAGCATTGCCGAAGTTCCTACCATATTATTATTGCTTTGGTAATCGGTAATAATATTGCCAATTGCTTTTCCTTCGGGGGCAGGTTGCGTAGGAATTAAGTTAACTACACCCGCCAATGCATCGGAACCATAACTTAAGCTGGCCGGTCCTTTAATTACTTCTACGCGGTTTATTGCGTACTGATCTACCTCTACCCCATGCTCATCGCCCCATTGTTGACCTTCCTGCCTAATTCCATCGTATAAAGTTAAAATACGGTTATAGCCTAATCCTCTAATAAAAGGTTTAGAAATATTGGGGCCGGTAGTTACTGCACGTACTCCGGGTATTTTAGCAATTGCATCAATAGCATTGGTACTTAAATTAGTAATTAAATAATCATGATTTACCAAAACAATTGGTACAGGATTTCTCTTTATTTGAGTAGCTTTTGTAGTTCCTGTTACTACTACTTCACTAATTTCGGTGGCACTTTCTTCCAATACAAAATTTTCGGTAACGGTTCCTTTAAACAATAAAATATTTTTGGTTACTGTTTTGTATCCTTCATATTTTATTTCTATTAAAAATTTTCCTACAGGCAAATTAGTAAGCTCGTATTCACCATTGGTATTGGTAATGGTTGTTAATTTAATATCGGGTATAATAATACTAGCCCCTTGCAAGGGTAAATTAGTTTTTGCATCTGTAATTTTTCCCTTTAAAATAGATTTATCGTTGTTGTAATTTGTAAAAGCAAATGTATTGTTACACAGAGAAAAAAATATCTGACCTGCAATATAAATGAGTAAAAATTTGGGCATTATATAGAGTTAAATGTTTAGCGTAAAAATTAAGATTAAGTAATTTGAATTTATTTTCTGCAATAAAAAATAATTCGAACAAAACATATCTGCAAAAATTATTCCAGCAATAGTTAATCATTCAATTTTTATTAAATGAAAGATAAATGCAGCATTTCGAATGTATTTATGTCTTATATTTAGGGAGTAAAAATACTCCTGAATGACTGAACAGGTAATAATTGCGGGATGTTTACATAATGATCCAACATCGCAGAGAGAGCTATATAGCAGATATAGCCCTAAAATGTTAGTGGTATGTTATCGTTTTGCTCAATGCAGAGAAGATGCTGAAGATATGTTACAGGAAGGTTTTATTAAGGTATTTTCTCAAATACATACTTTTCAAAACAAAGGGGCATTTGAAGGTTGGATTAGAAAAATTATTGTTCATACCTGCATCAATTTTTTGAAGAAAAATAAAAAATTCAATGAAAGTATTGACCTTGCTTATGCGGTAAATTTACAAGTAAAAGAGGAAAGTGTTGTTTCGATAATGCAAGGAAAACAAGTAATTGAATATATTAGATTATTACCAATTGGCTACAGAACTGTACTTAACCTATACGCTATTGAAGGATACAGCCATCGTGAAATTGGATTAATGCTTGACATTGAAGAAAGCACAAGCCGCAGCCAATATACAAGGGCTAAAGCAATGCTTGAAGCTATTTTAATTAAAAAGCAAATCATTGAAAAGCCAAAAGAAAATTTCAAATGGTTGGCAACTTTTCCTAAATAGGTTGCTTGTGTGATTATGGAATACAATTTTAACAACGACGAATTTAAACAACTTCTAAAGGATGAGGTAGAAGACCAAACGATGTATCCATCAGAACATGTTTGGGAAAATATTCGTGTTGAGTTACATGGACAACCAGCTTGGCCGGCACTTACCCTAAGTGCTGTATTAATTATATTTACTTTAATTATTTTTACAGTATATAATTATCCTCCTACTACTATTGCACTTAAATCAAACACAATAGTTAAAAAATCTTCTCAAATAATTACTGATAATAATGAAATCAGTTTATCAAATAATAAAGAAAATACTTCAATATCAAAAAGCATCGACGAGCATATTAATCCGGCTTATTTAACACAAAATACTTTCGATATTATTCATCAGAATAATTTAGATAATGAACCCGTTATTGCACCAACCAGTCAATTTATTCTTTCAAAAAAATTGACTGATGCTTCTCCCATTAAAACTTCTTTAAAATTAACCAGGCTTACTACATCTATTCCAGAAAAAATCACTCAGCATGTTACGCCTTACAATATTGATTTAGAAGAAAATAAAGTTACTGCCGATGCAATAAACCAATCATATTCAAATTCTACTGATTCCCCAAAAAGCAAATACGCACAATTATTACATGCCACATTAAACAATTCATCAGAATCCGATCCAACTATTGATGCTTATTTAAACGACTTTGCATACAAACCTATTACAAAAGCAAAAAGAAGAAACAGATTTGAATTTCAGGTATATGCTACACCTTCTATAAGTTATCGCAATTTAAGTGATGATAAAACAAGAGTTTGGTATCAGCCTTACACAACTGCCAATAATTTAGTGCAAAACCTTTCTACCAACATCAATAATATTGTAAAACATACTCCTGCATTAGGATTTGAATTAGGACTTGGAGTTTGGTATAAACTTACCCCAACATTAAAAATTAGAACAGGTTTGCAATTTAATATTCGTCAATATTATATAGATGCCTATCAATCTTTTGGTGTTGCAACAATTGCCATTGTGCAGAATTACAGATTAGATTCGGTTAAATATTTTTCGATGTTTAGCAATAGTTCTAATAATAGTTCATTATCAACAAAAATTGATAATAAATTATACCAAGTTTCTATTCCTATTGGTATACAATGGGATTTTATTAATGGCAAGAAATTGGGATTAAGTATGGGTGCATCTATTCAACCAACCTTTACTTTAAATAAAAATGTATATGTAATCTCTACCGACTATAAGAACTACACGAATGGTGCTCCATTTTTCCGTAAATGGAATTTAAATACAAGTGCCGAATTAGATGTTACCTATAAAATAGGAAATGTAAAATGGTATTTTGGTCCACAGATTCGCTATCAACATTTTCCAACATACAACGATGTTTATCCTATCAAAGAATATCGTTTAGATTATGGATTAAAATTAGGCTTTACTACACCTCTTTTTAAATAGCTTTCTCCTTATAACGTACAAGAACTATTTATCACAATCAATAAGAATATATTGAGAGTTAAATAATATTTTTGAAAAAACTATACTTACAATACTAACAGCTATTGGATATTTTGAAATAATTAGTTTTACTTATGACAATTGAAAAATTTCAACATATTGCCCATACTATTCCTCATCATCCTGGTATATATAAATATTTTAATAAAAAAAATGAATTAATTTATGTAGGCAAAGCAAAAGATTTAAAAAAAAGAATAAGCTCCTATTTTACAAAAACATTTACAACCTATAAAACGCACGAATTAGTTCAAAGAATTCATTCCATAGAATTTACAATTGTTGACTCGGAACAAGATGCATTTTTATTAGAAAATTCTTTAATTAAACAATTTCAACCAAAATATAATATCAATTTAAAAGACGATAAAACATATCCATTTGTAGTAATAAAAAAAGAACCATTTCCAAGAATTTTTCTTACCAGAAAAAAAATAAATGATGGCTCGGAATACCTTGGACCGTTTGCTTCCGTAGGAAATATCAAAGAACTATTAACCTTCATTAAACAATATATTCCCCTAAGAACCTGTAAACTCAATCTATCAGAATATAATATTCAAAGAAAAAAATTTAAAGTTTGTTTAGAGTATCATTTAGGCAATTGTAAGGGGCCATGCGAGTCTCTACAAAAGGCAGAAGAATATGCAGAAGGCATACAACAAGTAAAAAATATTTTAAAAGGAAATATAGCTGAGGTAATTGATCATTTGCAAAAACAAATGCTATTATTTTCAACTGCACTACAATTTGAGAAAGCCGAATTAATAAAAAGAAAAATAGACAACCTCAAAAATTATCAGGCCAAATCGGTTATTGTAAATACACATTTAAAAAATGTTGATGTTTTTTCTATTTGCAAAGATGGCTCATTTGCTTATGTAAATTATTTAATGGTTCAAAATGGAACCATTATTCAAACACATACTGTTCAATTAGAAACTCAATTAGATGAATCGGAAGAAGAGGTATTAAGTTTTGCTATTTCGCAGTTGAGAAATAATTTTAATAGCCTCTCCAAAGAAATAGTTGTTCCTTTTAAAATCAATTATCCACAAAAAAATATTGAAGTTACTATTCCCAAAAGTGGCGATAAAAAAAAGCTATTATCACTATCTGAAAAAAATGTAAATTATTTTCAATTAGAACTTAAAAAGAGAAAAACTTTGCATTTAGATACAAGCAAAGAAATAGATAGAAATAATATTTTGCATGAAATTAAAAGCACTTTATCCCTTTCACAATTACCAACTCATATAGAATGTTTCGATAATTCAAATTTTCAAGGTTCCTATCCCGTATCGGCAATGGTATGCTTTAAAAATGGACTGCCAAGTAAACAAGATTATAGGCACTTTAATGTTAAAACGGTACAAGGAATAAATGATTTTGCCACAATGAAAGAAGTTGTTTATCGCAGATATAAAAGATTGTTACACGAAAAAAAAGAATTGCCTCAATTAATAATTATTGACGGTGGCAAAGGGCAATTAAATGCAGCTATGGAAAGTATTAAAGCCTTGCAATTAGCTAATACAATAACAGTAATTGGGTTAGCAAAAAATGAAGAAGAAATTTTTTTTCCTGACGATAATGAATCCATACAACTTGATTGGAATAGCAATGGCTTAAAGCTAATTAGAAGAATTAGGGATGAGGTACACCGATTTGGAATTACATTTCACAGAAGTAAAAGATCGAAGGGAACATTTAAAAACGAATTGGAAAATATTACAGGTATTGGAATAGCAACGTCTACTATTTTATTACAAAAATTTAAATCGCTAAATAATATTAAGATGCAGAAACTAGAGGATATAGCAAATGTTATTGGAGGAAAAAAAGCTGCATTACTTTGGGAATATTTTAATAAAGCTTAATAAAAAGGGCCAGGATAAATATCCAGCCCCGTTTTTAAAATCCAATATCCTATGAAAAACCATTACGAATGTAGATAATAGTTTACAATATACCAATAGATGTTATTAATTTTTTAATAAAAAATTAAGGGAAGCTTAATATAAACTTCCCTTACACATTTTTACAAAAAAACATTAAGCATTAATACTGCCATAAATCTTGTTCGTAATTAAAGATTTTTTCTTTAATCTTTTCTCCTTCTAATAACTGAAAAATAGGATCTTTATCCTTAAAATATTCTTTTAAAGTTAAATTTCTATAATTATTAAGGGTACTTTTTACAATATAGCTCGAGTACATGTGTGCTTGAAATAAGTCGTCCCAACTCATATTAGCTGCAAAATTTTTGGCATTATATACTCTGTATTTTGCCAAAATAGGTCTAATATCCGGATAGTAAATCCAAAAGCGAGGATAGGCTTCATTCCCAACCGCTTCTACAATTCTACCTTTAATTAAAGTGGGTGTCATTGGAGCAATACCAATAATTCTTCTAACCAATGTTGAGGATTCTTTATCAAATATTACATCTTCTTTAACCATGAATTTATACACCGAATCTACTGGAAACTCAATACGCCTAATTTGATATTTTGTAATTTTATCAGGATTTTGAAGATCGCCTCTAAAAGGCAAAGTATCATATCCACCCGCATATTCACTCAAGAATTTTTCCTTCGAAATTGGCTCTGTAAATCGTTCATCTTTAAAGGCAGTAATTCCTCCTTCTGTTACAGCTCTATAAAGAATAGCAAAAAAAAGTTGGCTGCCATTATCTTCTACACGGGGGTTTCTAAAAGGCAAGTTGAGTTTTTCACGAGTATCAATTACACTCCAAATTCTTTGTTTAAAAATTGCATCATCTTCTCTAATATTATCGTAAACCAATGGTGTTTGGTCTTTAATATAACTTTCATCCACTCCATTATCATTGCGTAATGATGGTTTTACAGAATCTGTTAACGGATTTCCACTACTAGGCTCTACTGCATATTCATAAGGAATAGATTGTTGTTCTTTTTTAATAACAGTATCTTGTTTTGTTAGATTTTGGGTATTGCTTGAAGTGTTATTACCAAATGGGTCTGTAGTATTAGTTACATTTTGGGTATTGCCTGTTGTACCACTTGTTCCAAATGGATTGACTACAGTAGTAGTTTTAGCTTTTTTAGTTACGGCTTTTCTTTTAGTTGTATTTCGCTGTTGCGCATCTGCCAAAGAAAGCAGGCATGCTAATACTATTACAGCAAAAGAAAAACGGAAAAAAATATGATTCATATACACAAAATTTTAATTTTATTGTGATAAGTTAAAAGCTAAGGTTCCATCTAATTTTCTACTTCCGCCGGGACCATTTACTGTTATATCTGTAATAATTACAGAAGAACCGGGTCGGCATGTTTCTATAATAGATCTTGCTTCAGCATTAAAATAAGCTCCATTTACTTGAGTATATCTTGGACCAGTTGATTCAAATCCTTTTCCTGTACCTACAATTACATAACTGGTAACATCGTACCGTACTCCTTCAAAAACAAAATCTTTCAATTCGGCTCTTACCCCTGCATTTGATTTGAAGGCATTTGCAGAAATTCTTCCACCAGAACTATTACCAACCATAGGCATTGGTGGAGGTACATTTTTAACTTTAAACGGAAATGAAGTTGTTTTACCATCTACAGTAACGCCAATATTTGCAACTCCGGGTGTTTCAACGTGTGCAATATACCTTCCATTACCTAATGGCTGAAGACTTCCATTATCAATAGTAGCTTTAATTGCTTCTGCTCCTTTTGAGCCTCCGGATATAGATATTTCATTATCTAACCCTACATATAATACTTTTACCTTATCAGCACTTACAAAAATACCTGTAGGAGAACCAACTGTATATTTTACATCAACATCTTTTGATTCGGTTTTGCCTGTTGCCTGATTGAAGTATTCTATATGCACTCTTTTAGAATAAGAACCTGGTCCACCTGCCACTCCTTTATATTCAGCTACACCTTGTGCATCTATATTTATTCTTGCACCATCAATAGTAATTACAGGATTACTAGATTTATTATAAGCGCCAATACCTGCATTAATTTCTATAGGCTGGCCCGGCATTAAATAAGTTGAGTTAGTTCCAACTAATGGCACATACTGATCGAATACGATTTTTACTTCTCCTACTTCCTTATGGCAATATTCAATTACTTGAGCTTCACTATTTTTTATATCATTTTGAAATTTGCTTAATATGGTTAATGCAGCTATGGTGGGTGTCATGTGAAAATAAGAGGTAGCCCAATCTTTATTACTTGCTTCATTACTCGATTTGGGAATGGAAAGATCTATGGGCAAAGTGGTTTCAAAAGCCTTGGCAATATCCGGATGTAAGGCTAAAAGTTTTGTTTTTACATCGCTCAATCTTTGATATAATTCTTTACCCTTTCCTTTTCCAATTGGTGGTGCTTCAACAAATAATCTGGTAGCTGCTTCTAAATCATCTTCTCTAAAAATACCTGTTGCGGGATCTAATTTTGCTTCTTGTTTTAATTCAAGTTTTAAATCTTCAATATATTTATAAGCATCTTCTGATATTTGTTGTGCTTGTTCGGCTAAAGGTTTCCACAATGCTGCTTTTTCATGCGTTTTTGAATCTTTTTCTAATTCAGAAAGAGAAGCTAATAGCTGCTGATTTTTAGTTTCAATTATATCATTAGCAGTACGCAAACTATGGTCTACAGTTTTAAATGCATTCAATATTTCTGATGATACGTTTAATGCCAGTAAAGCAGTTAAAACGAGATACATCAAATTAATCATCTTCTGCCTGGGCTCTTTCGGTAAAGACATTTTTTATTTCGTTTAGAATTGGTTAATTCAAATAAGTTTTAATTAAGAGAAAACATATTTCTTTACTCTTTTAATTACCTACCCTGCATAGCAGTAAGCATACTTCCATACACTTGATTTAAACGACCTAAATTATTGGCCAAAGCCGAAATTTGTTCTTTTGCTTTTATAGCATCCTCGGCACTTTCATTTAATGTAGAAGATGCTTGTTCTAACTTCCCATAAAACTGATTGAGTGCTTTTAAATGATTATTACTTTCTTGCAATTCAAGTTCGTAAATGGTATTTAATGATGTTAAATTTTTAGATAATACTTGAATTTGATTATGAAAATTTTTAGAACCTTCAGAAGCAATATTAAATGAAGATAAAGAATTAGCCGCTTCGGATACTACTGTAGTAACCGAACCTAAAGCCGTTGCAGCTTCTTTGGCTTTGAATGAAAAATCGCTGGTAGATTTTACCACATTGCCTATATCACTCAAATCGTTTACTGTTGTATTTAATTTTGAAAAGCTTGCATTTAATTTCGATAATGTTTCGGGGGTAATTCCGGCTTCTTCCATCATTTTATCCATTGCTTTTAATGGAGATTCATCTTCTTTTTTTGCAACAATACCCGGAACATGTACTTCATGGTCATCCATTGCAGGGTAATACAAATACAAAATACCATAAACTAAAAATACGCCCGCTTCGGTAGATAACCCTATTCTTAACCAAAGATCCGCATCGGAAGAATGTAATATTTTTCTTAATGCACCCCAAATAACAACTGCTGCTGCAATTGATACAAATACATCTACTATTTTACCTACTTTAGCTGGAATTTTGGCTGCCATTGGATTAGTTTTTAAATTTTAAAATATGAAGGTTTCTTTGGTTATAGTATAATTTTATTATTTATTTTTTCATTCTTGGAGCTAAATCAATTACACAACGAAATCCTATATAAGATTTTGCCGTATCCTGATATTCGAATGCTCTTGTGCTGGTTTGTAAAAAATATCCAACATCTTTCCAACTACCACCACGTATTACTTTTCTTTTCATTAATGGAGGATCGGAATCTTTTGCCTCATAACGCACATCCGGACTCATATCAGACATGAAATTGTAGGAACTTTCACTGAAGTAAGAATTAGTCCATTCAGCAACATTTCCGGCCATATTATATAAACCATAATCATTAGACCAATAGGCATCAACTCTTACTGTATAAAAGCCTCCATCCTCTGCATAATTGCCTCTACCAGGTTTAAAATTAGCCAGTAAACAACCTTTCTTATTTCTTATATAAGGGCCGCCCCATGGATACGGAGATTCTGTTCTTCCTCCACGAGCTGCATATTCCCATTCTGCTTCACTTGGTAACCTAAAATCGCTTTCAACAGCAAATTTTTTCTTTTCTAAAAATGTATTTAAATAATGCGTTCTCCAATGGCAAAAGGCTCTTGCTTGTTTCCAATTTACACCCACTACAGGATAATTGCCAAATGAAGGATGAGAAAAATATCTTTTAGTCATAGGCTCATTGTAAGAATAGGAAAAATCTCTCATCCATACTAATGTATCGGGATATACTTTTTGATTGTATCTTCTTATAAAATTACTACGTGCCATTCCTGCATTTTCTCTTTTGGCTGCTTCAAAAAGGTCAAAATCTTCAACTCTATATATTAATTTTTCAGGATCAATATCGGGCTTTCCATATAACCTATTATCGGGGGCTAATATTAATTTATTACCCAATTTTTCTAAGTTAGATGCATCATATTTAATGGTTTTTGCTTTAACCCAATCAATTGCAATGGCAGAATCGCCACCGGTACCACTGGACCCCGCAGCAGACTTATAATATCCTAATTCTTTTGCCGCAAGTGAATCTCTTACCCACAAAACAAATTGGCGATATTCGTTATTGGTTATTTCTGTAGCATCCATCCAAAATCCGGGAATCGATACTTGTTTATTTCTTGCAGTAAAATTAAAATTCATGTCTTCATCGCTAGGCCCCATGTGAAAAGTTCCCGGCGGTATGTATACCATACCTCGTGGCTTTGCTATGCTGGGCTTAGAGCTGGGTGAAACGCCATGTAATTGACCATCATCGGGCAATCCTTTTACTTTTCCTTTTTTATTAAAACAGGACATAAGCACCATCATGGAGGCAAATACCCAGAAAAAATATAATCGTTTTTTCATCTTATTAACTGTTAACTATAATGACAAATATAATTTAAAAGCACTATCAAAAGCGAATTAAATTTGTTTCACAATATGTTTAGTACAGAGTAGTTATTAGAACGATACGAAATGGTTTTATATTGTTGGCTCTTGCTCAATTATCATGGCGAGTAGCTAATACTTTAATGCAAAATACATATTTAGCTGTTACATAATTGCAAAAAATTAACTAAATCGTATAATGGTTCACTACAAACATAATTTTTACAAAAATAAAAGCTGGTAATTCCTACCTTAAATTTTCCTTTAAATATTGGAAATTGCTCTTCTTCCTTTCTACTCGAAAGTATAATTGCATTAGGCAAATATAACTGTTGTATTTGTTTAACATGTTGCTCTGATTCATTTCCGGCAATTATTATTTCTTTTGTTCCTTCTATTATTTGCTGAAGAATTAATGCCCACATACCAAATGAAACAGGATAATTTAGTAAAGCTTCATTAACAGAATGAAGTGATTGATATACCAATTGCTTCCATTGAGATTTATCAAAAATTATGGAAAGTTGATAAAAATTTAACATCATTATGGCATTGCCCGAAGGGGTTGCTCCATCATAAATTTCTTTTTTTCGTACAATAATATCTGTTTGATTTTGATGTGTATAATATAAAAAACCAGATGCTTCTTCTAAAAAGTTAACCTCAACATATTTAGCTATTACTTTTGCTTTTAGCAAATATTGCAAGTTGCCCGATACTTGTTGCAATTGAATATATGCCTGAATTAAAAAAGCATAGTCATCTAAAAATGCAGGGATTTTTGCAATATTATTTTTATAGGTATGCCTCCAACCATCCTCGAATTTAAAATGCTTTTCTAAAAACCGAATATTGTCTATGGCTAATTGTAAATAAGATGCTTGTCCCGTAGCTTGATATGCTTTACTGCAAGCAATATTGGCCAAAGCATTCCAACCTAATAAAATTTTATCATCGGTTAATGGTCTTACTCTTTTATTTCTAACCTGCAGTAATTTATTTCTGCAACTTTCTAATTTTTCTCTTACTGCAAGTACATCTAAATTATTCTCTTGAGCAAATTGTTCAACCGATTGTTGAACGAATAAAATATTCGTATTCTCCCAATTACCCAGTTCGGTTACATTATAAAATTTACAAAATATTGCTGCATCTTCGGCTAAAATATGGGTAATATCGGTTATTGACCATGTATAAAATTTTCCTTCTACCCCTTCACTATCGGCATCCAATGAACTGTAAAAAGCAAAATCTGTACTCATCAACTCACGCCTAATAAAGGCAATGGTTTGATGAATCACTTCTTCGTATCTGCTATTATGGGTAATTTGAAAAGCCTCACTTAAAACGGTTATTAATAAGGCATTATCGTATAACATTTTTTCGAAGTGAGGTACCAACCATTTTTCATCAGTACTATATCGAGAAAAACCACCGCCAATTTGATCGTAAATGCCACCATCAATCATTTTATCTAAGCTTAATAAAGCCTGCTGCAAAGCAGATTCATCTTTTGAAAAATGATACTGCCTTAATAAATACAAAATAGAAAGTGTTTGAGGAAACTTTGGTGCTTTACCAAATCCGCCCCATTCTGTATCGGCTTGCTGCAATATTTTTTCGGTTATGAGTTGTAGATTTTCGTTTTCCCAATCATCTGATGAATGAGTTTGATTTTTATTATGAAATGAGTTTGATTTTAAAAGATGTTCTGTTAATTGATTGGCCTGAGAATAAATTTCGCTTTGCTTTTCGGTATATGCTTTACTAATATTTTGCAGCAAATTCTTCCAACTAATTTTATTATACATTGGTTTAGGAGGAAAATAGGTTCCACCATAAAATGGCTTTCTATCGGCAGTTAAAAAAACGTGTAAAGGCCACCCTCCACTTCCGGTAATTGCCTGAACAGCATCCATATAAATATGATCTAAATCGGGGCGTTCTTCTCTATCAATTTTAATATTAATAAAATGATTATTCATTATGCTTGCCGTTTCTTCATTCTCAAAACTTTCTTTTTCCATTACATGGCACCAATGGCAAGCAGCATAACCAATGCTTATTAAAATAGGTTTATTTTCTTGATAGGCCATTTCAAATGCCTCATCGCCCCAAGGATACCAATTAACCGGATTGTGTGCATGTTGCAGTAAGTAAGGACTTGTTTCGTTTATTAATTTATTGGTATGCATTATAAATAAACAATAATGATAGAAATTAGTTGCATTAAAAACCCTTCAACTTATTGAAGGGTTATAACAGTATCTTGTATTTTTTTATAAACTATTTTTTCTTTAACTCTGCTGCAAGATATTGATCTAAAGCTGCCAACATACTGGGTGCTTGAGGTGCCGGTGCTTTGATATCTAAACGCAAGCCCAACTCCTCAATTGCTTTGCAAGTATTAATACCAAAAGAACCTACAATTGTACCATTTTGTTTAAACTTTGGAAAATTATCGAATAAACTTTTTACGCCGCTTGGTGTAAAAAAGCATATTACATCAAAATAATTTTTTTCAATTATACTTTTAATATCATTACTCACGGTTCTGTACATAAAGCCTAATTGATGCTCGCATTTATTTACTTTTAGCCAATTAACTATTTCATTATCCTGCTGATTTTCACTGCAAACATATAAGAACTTCTCATTTTCTTTATGTTTATTAATTACATCAAACATGCTTTTATTGCTACCATCTGCACCATAAAAAACTTTTCGTTTCCTATATAAAATAAATTTTTGAAGATATAATGCTACCGCTTCTGTAATACAAAAATATTTGGTATCCTGACTAATAGTAACTTTCATTTCTTCGCACATGCGAAAGAAATGATCTATAGCATGGCGGCTGGTAAAAATAACAGCACTAAAAGCAACAATATCAATTTTTTGTTTTCTAAATTCTTTCCCCGAAAGGCCTTCTATTTTAATAAATGGATGAAAAACCAATTCAACTTGATACTTTCTTTCCAAATCGAAATAAGGTGATTTTTCACTTTCGGGTCTTGGCTGTGAAATCAAAATTCGTTTTGCCAACTTGGCAGATTTTGAATCTTTGGTTCCGTTTTTTAACATGCTCATCTATTCTGTAAAAGTTCTAAATTTTAAAGAAAATAGCCTACATAGTTAATTAATAATTTATATAAAATTAACAATGGCATAATTTCTACTGTGCAAAGGTAAAGGAAAAAATGCAAGGCACTAACTTTCAAACTACTACGAATTGTTCCCAAGCTCACAATGTATCGGTATAACAACAGCATAATTAATAAAATAAACGAAACGGTAATAGCAACGGATCCTATATTAGGAGCAGCAAAAGCAATAAGTAATAAAAATGGCATAAGCATTACTGCCGCAATTTTATTAATTAAAAAAACTATAAAAGCATACGTACCGGCAGCATCTTTTACATTAAACATCCAGCCCAATAAACTTAAAAACAAATATTTTCCCGTATAAATTATTCCTAAAAGTAAAGATGCATACAACATCATTTTCCAATATGGTATTTCAATTACATTTAATTGCATAGCGACTAAAGTCCAATACATTCCTCCGGTAATAATAAAAAGAAGATTCATGAATAAAGATGCTAAAGCTTCTTGCGACAATTGATCTCTTGCATGCTTTTGCCTAAATGAAGCCTGAAAAGCTAATCGGAAAATATTTTGAAAGTATTTTGGAAATAATAATCGCACTAATGCCATCAAGAAAATTATACTTACAATCGTATAAAATAAATCATCCTTACTTACAAAGTGTTTTTCTTGCATTAACATAAAAATGGGTGGCTTATAAAAAGGAAGCCCCATTGTTGCAATTACTGCTGCATAAGTAGTAGTAGTATCTTTTATGCTTGCATGTAAAGCTGCTGCCCTATTTAAAGAATCGCGTTGTACTGAATCTTTTATCTGTATAATGTTAGCAATAGAATCTTTAAAAAAAGTAGAATCCTTCATTGCCACCAAAGAATCGGAAGTACCTATATTCTTGCCCAAAGTATCCTGTAGTATAGCAGCCGAATTTTTATTAGCCTTAGAAATAACAGATTTAGTAGCAGTATGATTATTAGAACTTTCAGGCTTTTCTCGCAGGATGCTATCAATTTGTGCCAATACAAAAGATGTATGCAAGCTAAAGAGTATTATGTATAAAAATTGTTTCAAATAAAAAATTTAGGGGCAAAAATAAGCTAACTTATTGGGCAATTCACACAAACATAGCATCATTCAATCGCTTATTTTTGCAACTTAAATAAAACAATGGCAGGAGTTTATATTCATATCCCTTTTTGCAAGCAAGCCTGTTATTATTGCAACTTTCATTTTTCTACTTCAACAAAACTAATTCCGGCATTAATTGATGGTATTATAAAAGAAATAGAATGGAGAAAAAATTATCTTGAAGAAGATCCCGTAGAAACTATTTATTTTGGAGGAGGAACACCCAGTATTATTACTACACCAAATTTGCAACGAATAATTGAAAAAATAAAAGATACATTTTCGGTTACAGCTACTGCCGAAATAACGTTAGAAGCTAATCCGGATGATATATGTGAAGACAAATTGATTGAATGGAGAAAAATAGGGATTAATCGCCTAAGTATTGGCATCCAATCTTTCGAGGACACCGATTTACGATGGATGAATAGAGCACATACCGCTAACCAATCTATCAATTGCTTACAATTGGCCACAAAATATTTTACCAATATTAGTATTGATTTAATTTACGGATCGCCCACTTTAAGCAATGAGCAATGGAAAAAAAATGTTGATTACGCATTAACTTTTCAAATTCCGCACCTTTCTTGCTATGCGTTAACTGTTGAATCTAAAACAGCATTGGCCATTTTAATTGATAAACAAAAAAAAGAAAATATAGATAACAATCAACAAGCAGTTCAATTTGAATTACTGATGGATTGGCTACATATTGCCGGATTGGAACATTATGAGATTTCTAATTTTGCAAAACCCGGTTTTAGAAGTAAACATAATAGTAGTTATTGGAATGGAAAATTGTATGCAGGATTTGGTCCATCGGCACATTCTTTTAACAAAAATTCGAGGCAATGGAATGTTGCAAACAATGCCCTATACATTCAAAGTATTGAAAAAGGAGAATTGAATTTTGAGAAAGAAATTTTAAGTCACACACAACAGCTTAACGAATATATTATGACGAGGTTGCGAACAAAAAAAGGTATTAATTTTTTAGATGAACAATGGCTTACTATGGATGATGCTACAAAGAATGAAATTATTCTATCGGCAAAAAAATGGGAAACAACAGGCGATATTTTTTTTGATGAAAATTTTTTCTGTTTAACTAACAAAGGAAAATTTTTAGCCGATGGAATTGCAGCCGATTTATTTCGGTAATTGTATTACACCATTAATTTTTCCATTTTTTTAAACCCCTCTTCTGCAGAAACTTGCTCCCACAATATTTCATAAATAATAGTTGCAATAGGTATTTCGGCATTAACAGATTGATTAATTGTATAAATACATTTACTGGCATTATAGCCCTCGGCTACCATATTCATTTCTAATTGTGCCGCTTTAACACTATAACCTTTCCCAATCATATTGCCAAAGGTTCTGTTTCTGCTGTATAAAGAATAGCAGGTAACTAATAAATCTCCTAAATAAACCGATGCGGCATAATTAAGATTTTTATAGGATTCTTCATTTTCTTTCAACCAAATTAATTTTCTAAAAAATATGCCCATTTCGTGGGCGCAATTGGCAATATATACACTTAAAAAATTATCACCATAATCTAATCCATGAGCTATTCCTGCACCCAATGCATAAATATTTTTTAAAACAGCAGCATATTGCACACCAATTATATCGTGGTTGGTTACAACATTAATATAATCTGATTTAAAAAATGTAGCAATAGATAAAGCTTTAATTTCATCAATGCCCGAAAAAGTAAGGTAGGATAATTTTTCGGCTGCAACTTCTTCGGCATGACAAGGACCTAATAAGGTAAAATAATTTTCGAGCTGAAAATTAAAATGCTTTTCTAAATAATCATTCAACAATTGATTACTATTGGGAAGAATTCCTTTAATGGCCGAAACTATTTTTTTATGCTCGAAAATATGTGTAGGTAGTTGCTCTAAAATATTTTCGATATATGCCGATGGAACAGCAATAATAATAATATCGCTATTGGTTATTACTTCGGTAACTGTTGTAGTTAAATTTAAAAGAGAGGTGTTAAAATAAATACTGCTTAAGTAATGCGGGTTATGCTTACGTTGCTGTAAATGCTGTAAAGAATTACTGTTTCTAAAATGCCAATACAAGCTATTATTATTATCGGTTAAAATTTTAGCAATAGCTGTTGCCCAACTTCCACTGCCTATTAAGCCAATTTGCATATTGAATAATTAATTTAAATAACAAACTTACAAAAGCTTAAGGTATATTATGAAAACAAAAAAGGAAGCAAAATGCTTCCTTTTCATCTTATTACGATATTCTATTTTTTTATATCCTCGTATAGTTTGTCTTTAGGTGTAACTACTACCTTAGTTCCATCATTTAAAGTTTTACTTACTGTAGCATAAGGACCGGTAATTACTTCATCGCTTTCTTTTATACCTTCTATAATTTGAATATTATTTAAATCTTGTACTCCGGTTTTTACTTTAACTTTTTTTACGGTATTATTTTTTTGCAAAACAAAAACTACTTCTTCGGGTTCGGGCGTAGTTGTTGATGAGGCAGCATCTTTCTTTTTATCTTTTTTATCGGCCACTTTATCTCTTGTAGTTACGGCATTTAGCGGAACGCTTAATACATCTTTTTCGGTTCTGGTTTCAATATCGGCGCTGGCACTCATACCCGGGCGAAAAGGAAAACTTCCTTTTTTAATTAAATCTCTATATCCATCAACAAATAAGCGTATATGCACTTTGTAATTAGTAACATCGGTACTTGAAGTGGTAGTGGTGGTGGTATTAGGATTGGCTATTTTAAAAACAATTCCTTTAAATTTTCTATTATTATAAGCATCAATTTCTACTAAAGCAGTATCACCAATTTTAACTTTAGGAATGTCGTTTTCGCCAACATCTACTTGGGCAACAATACTATTCATATCGGCAATTCGCATAATTTCTGTACCCAAACTAAATTGGTTACCTGCAATACGTTCTCCTTTTTTTACATCTAATAAACTTACAACGCCATCCATTGGTGCTACAATAGTTGTTTTTTCTACATTTTTTGCTGCACTGGTTAAATTAGCGGCAGCACTTTTTTCCGAAGCTTCAGCTGCTTTAATATTTTCTTTGGAAGCATTGTAGTTGGCTAAAGCCGATTTATATGCTTGTTCCGATTGTTCAAATTCAAGTTTAGAAATTACCTTATCAGCTAATAATTGTTTTTGACGATTATATTGTTCGGATATTTGATCTAAAATGGCTTTTAAAGATGCGGTAGTAGCAGCAGCATTGGCTACTTGTGCTTTATTTTGTGCAACAATAGCAGAAGCTTGATCTTGTTGTGAAATATAAATATCGGGATATACTTTGGCAACCATTTGCCCTTTTTTCACAGTATCACTTTCCTCTACATTTAATTGTACAATTTCGCCACTAACATCGGAACTTACTTTTACTTCAATTTCAGGATATACTTTTCCGCTGGCAGTAACGGTTTCAATAATAGTACGCTTTACTGATTTTTCGGTAGATACTTTTATCCCTTCTTCTTTGCCAATTACTCCAGCAGCTTTTAGTCCAATTAATGCTCCAATAATTACCACTAACCCAATTATTACCCAAAGCAGTTTTTTATTCATATAGTTGAATTTCTAATTAAAAAATAGTATCGCACATTATAATTTTATTCCTAATCCTTTATAAAATTCTAACAATTTCATTTTAAAGATATAATCGTATTCGTTTGCAATTACATTTAATTTGGCTGTTGTTAAATTATTTTGATTAGTAATTAAATCCAAAATTCCTAATAACCCAATTTCATATCTTTTTACAGCTACATCGTATGCTTTTTGCATACTTTCTACATTTTTTTTGCTGGCATTTAATTTTTGAAAAGAACCAACAGCATTTGAATAAGCAGTATATACATTTTGTTTTAAAGTAACATCTGCCAAATCGCTTTGCAATTGAATGTTTTGAAGATTTAGTTTAGAATTTTCGTACGCAATTCTACTTTGACCATTACTAAAAATAGGAACAGTGATGCCAAAAAATAATCGTTGTGTAAAGTTATTGTTTATTTGAGAGCCGTATCCTTTCCACCAGTTTCCAAAAGATTTTTGAGTATATGAATAATTAACAATTGGCGTCATTACATTATAATTTACTCCTCCAACATTTACAAAATTGCCTGTAGCTACATTTCCGACAGTTGTTGCACTGTTGGGGTCTATCCCTTTTAAATAATTCGCAAAGTTGGATACCAACACGTATCCGGCACCAATGCTTGGATATAAAGCAGCTTTAGAAGCTTTAATATTTTCTATAGCCCCTTTTATTTTTATTTTAAAAGATTTTTGTTGTGGTTGCGTTCCTAATGCCATTCTATATACAACATCAGGCTGCAAATCGCCAAAACTTTCAACAGGTATTTTTTCTACATTGGGAGATTCTACTTCAAATGGGGTTGCCATATCTAAATTAAGTGTAGCTTTTAAAGCCAACATATTAATATCATAATTGGCTTGAGCCGTAATTAAATTACTACTATCGGAAGATAGCTTAGCTTCCATTTGAATAACATTTAACTCTGGTATAATACCTGCGGCTAATTGTTTGCGGGTAATATCTAATTGTTCCTGCGTTTGTTTAACCTGTACCTGATTTACAACTACTTGAGCTTGAGAAGATAAAACCAATAAATACGCATTTACTACATTTAATGAAACATCGTTTGCGGCTTTTTCTATATCAATATAGGCACCTTGGGTATTTAATTTTTGTGATTCAACACTATGCCTTAATTTTCCCCAATTATATAGGGTTACACTACCTTGCAAAGTATAGTTTTGAGCTAATAATTGAGAAGTAGTATATAAATTGGTGGTGGGATCGATAGAGCGACCAAACAATGGTGTTAAATTGGTACTAAACCCTACTGTTGGATACAAATTAAGCTGTTGCTGCTTTAACTGCAATGCACTTAATCTGGCCTGAACATCGGTTTGTTTAACCGAAATATTATTTTTTATGGCATAGTCAACGCATCTACGCAAATCCCATTTTTCCTGTGCTGATACCGAAAAAAATATTGTACAACTTATAATAGTAAATAAATATTTCCTCATTCAACAAAAATAAAGGAATAATGTCTACATATTAAAAATTTAGACAAACGGAAACTTAGCTTTTCAAAAGGATTGTATATCCTTTAAGAGAATGGAGCTTTTTTTAAAGCCTGTTCTATATCGTTAATAATATAATCGGCATCTTCCAATCCAACATAAAGCCTCATTCTTCGGTGTTCGGGTATTACTGCATTAAAGAGTTCTCGCTTAAACCCCGAACAAGCAGGTATAATTAAGCTTTCGTACCCGCCCCAACTAACGGCCATTAAAATATGTTGCAATTCGTTACAAAATGTTTCAATTGTTTCAACAGCGGTGGCTTTTATGCTAAAGGTTAATAATCCACAACCGCCTGTCATTTGTTGTTTTGCCAAAGAATATTGCGAGAAAGATTCATCCATTGGAAAAACAACTTCATCTACTGCAGGATGATTCTTTAAAAATGCAATAACCTGTATTGTTGTTTTGGTAATACGTTCTAATCTGGCGGGCAAAGTTCTTAATCCGCGTATTAATAACCATGCATTAAAAGGCTGAATGCCCGAACCAATATTTAAATATTCGCTGTTAAATATTTTTTGTATCATTTTGCTACTTCCGGTTAATACACCGGCAACAGTATCGCTATGTCCGCTAATATATTTTGTTGCAGATTGTAAGCAAAGATCAATTCCTAATTGAATGGGTTTTTGATATAAGGGCGTACAAAAACTATTATCGCAAATGGTAATAATACCATGTTGTTTAGCTAATGTTGCTACTGCTTGTAAATCTTGCAATTCAAACGTCCAGCTA
The DNA here is from genome assembly GCA_027364735.1 of Hydrotalea sp. Classification (GTDB taxonomy): domain Bacteria; phylum Bacteroidota; class Bacteroidia; order Chitinophagales; family Chitinophagaceae; genus JAKAJX01. The sequence goes on from DAHXOT010000036.1 coordinate 28,625, forward strand.
TTGGGAGATTCAAGGTAAAATAAGGTGGTATTGGGCTGAATGGCCTTCTTAAAATTTTCAATATCTGTTCCGTCAATATAGCTATGTGTTACATGAAAGCGAGGCAATATTATTTCAAACATTTTTTTTGCCCATGTATACACTCCTTTTACGCTAACAATATGATCGCCACTTTTTACATTGGCTAAAACTGCTGCAAATATGGCTGCAGCACCGCTGTTAAATACCAAACAATCTTCGGCTGCATCTAATGCGGCTAATTTTTTTCGAAGAATCTCTACGGTGGGATTTAAGCCTCTGCTATATAACCATGTTGCATATTCATCTTCAAAACTTTTTCTAAGATCATCCACTTTTTCAAAAGCGAAATTGGATGTTTGAATAATTGGTGGAGCAACTGCACGAAAATAATTTTCTCTGTCTTCGGCATATTCATTTAAAATATAAGATATATCCATAAACTTATTTTAGTAGTACGCTGTTCAATTTGTTATGTAAGTTTTAACCTAAATAATTGATTTGATAATTCATAATTGGTTATTAGCTATTCGCCACTTTTTTTTGATGATAAAAAATAAAATATACCAATAAAAACAGCAGAAGTAAACTAATACCAATTAAAGCAGCCATTGGCTTATCTATTATCACTGCTGTTGCTACAAATGCATAAGCAATTACAAACAACAGCGTAAAAACGGGTACTATTTTTTTAAAAGAGCCTGTTACCAATTCGTTGCCTTGCTTTCGTTTACGCAAAATAAATAATGCTGCAGCAGAGGTACTCATTCCAATACAATCTAAAAAAATACTGAAGCTTAATACATTATCAACTCCTTTACCAAAAAAAGTTACGGCAATTGTCATTAAAGCATATACTGTTAATCCGGGTACCAATGCTTCTGTTTTAGGATGACGGTAGGTAAATATTTTAGGCAACATTCCATCTTCGCTCATTGCATACATTACTCTTGGGTTACTTAATAAAATAACATTTACATAAGCCAATACGCTTAATACCATACTTAAATCAAATACCTTAGCACCAGCTTTTCCAAACCATGCTTCGCATAATAAAGAGCCAATAGCATTGGCATTCTGCATCTTTTCAAATCCTATTACTTTTACGTATGTATAGTTGATGGAAAGATATAAGAAGAGTACAATTAAAATTCCTATTACTACTCCCTTTTGCATTGTTGCAGACGATTTAATTTCTCCGCCAAAATTGATTGTTTGCTGATAACCTCCATAAGTAAATGAAACCGCCACTAAACTTAAAATCAATAATAATCCGGTATTACTGCCATTGTATTTATATATGTTACCTTCATTATACCCGTGCGGCTCAACAATAATTCCGGTATAAATGGTAGAGATGAGTAATAGTATTAATGCAATTTTTACAACTGTTAAAAAGTTTTGTGTACGACTGCTGGTTTTTAGTCCTAATAAATTCACCCCATAAAATAATGCTACTGCTGTTGCCGAAACTGCCACATTAAAAAATGTTCCGGATGGTTTTCCGTACAATAAATCGCTTACATAATCGGCACCAATTAAAGCAACTACTGCCAATGATGCTGCATTGCTAACCAATATCAGCACATTTACCGTAAACCCAATGGCAGGGTGATAACAATGTGCAAATATTTTATAATAGCCTCCCATTACGGGTAATCGCTGGCCAATTTCGGCATAGGTTAGTGCTCCGCATAAAGCTACAAATCCACCAATAATCCAAGCTATAAAAAAAATGGTTGGCGTACCCGATTTTGCAGCAATGGTTGCAGGAGTTTTAAAAATACCCATTCCAATAACTAAGCTTACCACAATCATGGTAAGACTGAAAAGATTTAATTTTTGTTTTGATTGCATAATGATTTGCGTAAAGATAAATGTAGCAAAAACTGAGTAGATTTATTTTCTGAAATAATTTATAACTACGTATTATATACATTGACTTTTAAAAATACATTTTTATGCAACAAAGCAAACGAACAAATTATATTAACTGGGATGAATATTTGATGGGAATTGCACTATTATCGGCCAAACGCAGTAAAGACCCCGCTACACAAGTAGGTGCATGTATTGTAAACGAAAAAAATAAAATAGTTGGTGCAGGCTATAATGGTATGCCAATTGGTTGCAGCGATGATGAATTTCCTTGGGCTAAAATGGGAGATATGTTGCAAACCAAATATCCTTATGTATGCCATGCCGAACTAAATGCCATACTTAATAACATTGGTATAGACTTACATGGATGCAGAATTTATACAGCTTTATTTCCTTGTAATGAATGTGCAAAAGCAATTATACAATCGGGCATTACAGAAATTATTTACTTATCGGATAAATATTATGCAACCGATAGTTTTATTGCTTCGAAAATGATGTTAGACAAAGCCGGAGTAAAGTATAGAAAAATACAACCTACCCTACAAAAAATTGAATTATCGTTTAATGAAGGAGATGTATAATAACAATCATTGAATGATAGGTTGGGATTATTAGTTAGAGGAATAAATAAGCTATTGAAACAATTTAATAAATAAAAAATCACAACTAAAAAATTCTATACCCAAAACCAATTGATCCATTAATAGGAAATAGTTTATTTGTTTTTACACCATACACTAAATTTAAGTACTCTCTATAATAATTAACATCTCTATTTTCAAAAGGAAATAGAATAGCAAATGTGGAATGAAATCTTTGCCAAAATTTACTATTATTCATACATCTTAAAAGATTATGAGTAGGCATTATATAAAAATCTATACCAGTACCAATGCTTAATCCATTAAAAGACCGATTTAAATAGGTAGCATTATTTATATTAACAATAGCATTAGTGCCAAATGTTGCTTCCAAAAAAGGATTTGCATATTTAAACTTTATAGGCAATAAATATTTACTGCCAATAGAAAATCCTAGTTTATTGGTATTTAAAGAAATATACCCAATACTTGCAAATAGTTGTAAATGCATATTATTCTTCATTGGAGATATTATACCACTTACTCCTACAATTCCACCATAATTGTATCCTACTCCAACATCTATCAACCCATTACGTGTTAAAAAAGAAGTATCACTTTGCGAAAAAACGTTTAAAGAATATACAAGCAATAGAAACATTAGTATCGTCTTATTTATAAGCATAAATGAATGTACTACTTTCCGCTATTAGTTAAAGCACCTTGCACATCAAAAAATAAATAAACCTCATGTTGCAAAGCGTCAATTAAAACTGCCAACCTACTAAAATCATAAGATTCATATAGATAGCCGGATGCACCTCACATTAACCATGGTGCTAACCCTTATCTGCTATATATTTTAAAATTGATTTGCGATTTGAAAAATCTTTATTTTTAAATGAAGTTCCGTAACGCTCATTGGCAAATTTTATCAGTTTACTTTTTTCCGATAAACTCCATTCAAGAGAAATATCTTTTACAACATTTTTATTTTCATTGGATGCTAACTTTATACGTTCGCCAACTTCATCAGTTGCACTTATAGGCTTGCATAAATTATCATATACCGATATTTTATTTCTAAAAACCAATCGCCATAGCTTTACCGAATCGCTAAATGTAAACAACAAAGTATATGCAGTAGAATTAATAGGGCAAGTACTATCTTTTAGTTGTGCCAATAATATTTTCTGAATATTAGATAAAGGAACAAAAGTACTTTTCTCGAAAGAATGTACTTGAAATTTAATACCATGCTTATTTCTCTTTATTTGTTTCGGCTTAATAATGCCTTTTAAAGAATCGCCATTATTAAGTATTACATAGCCAAAATAAGCATTCTGAACATTATCGCCATGAAATAACAATAATTGTGTTGCTGCAGAACCTCTTTGTGCTTTTACTGTTGTATAGCTTAAACATACCATTAGCAACATTAGTGTATGTATATTTTTCATAGTTGCTTAATTTACTCGGTAAAGCTAAACAGCAGCATTTATTACTGTTACTTAAAAACAGTTAATTCTTTTTAAAATAATACTTAGAAAGTTTAGCTGCCGGCCGGTTTATTATAAAATTAATTGCACAAATAACCGGTTCTAAACTTTTCACCATCCCGTTAACAAGTAGTTTTTATTTACGCCAATTAAATAATATTTTCGTGTTGCATTTGGTTTACGCTTTGCGTAATTAAAAGGGAATCCTGTTAAATTCAGGAGCTATCCCCGTAGCTGTAAGTGTATTGTGTATAACAACTATTGTTCATGCACAAGTAATAACAAAAGCCACTGTTTACCAACGGGAAGGCGTTATTGTACAACACAAGCCAGAAGACCTGCCTAATGCAGATTTCATTCACGGCTTTCGGGTGAAAAGCATGGAATGTAAAATGCCACTGCAGGGCAATTTATATTTCTCCGTTTTTTATTTTTCCTGAAAGCTCATTGTTCAACACAAAAAACATTTTAACAATGAGCAAAAAAATTACGCTCCTCTCTACAAGCATGTTGCTTTGTATTGCATCTTTTTCTCAAAAGAACACATTACAAAATAACGAATTAGATCCGGTTGTTGTTACTGCCAATAAAATGGAACAAAAACAAAGTACTACCGGAAAAGTAATTACCATTATTAACAAAGAAACAATTAACAAAAATGCCGGAAAAACAATAGCACAAATACTAAACGATCAGGCAGGTATTACCATTAACGGTGCATTAAATAATTTAGGAAGTGTGCAAACCGTTTATATGCGTGGCGCCGCCAGCGGAAGAACTTTAATTTTATTAGATGGCATACCGGTTAACGATCCTTCAATGATAAATAATGAATTTGATTTGAATTTATTTTCCTTAACCGATGTAGAACGTATTGAAATTTGTAAAGGCGCTCAAAGCACTTTATATGGCAGTGATGCTATTGCAGGAGTTATTAATATTATTACTGCCAAAAAAAATATTTCGAAACCTGTTAACCTTACTGCAAGCAGTTCGGGCGGCATCTTTGATACATGGAAAGGGAATATGCAATTATATGGCAAAATTGGAAAATTAACGTATACCACCCGTTATTCTAAAATTATTTCACAGGGATTTTCTTCTGCGTATGATAGTACCGGTAAAAATAATTTTGATAAAGATGGTTATAATGGAAACAACTTAAATGCTACTATACAGTATCAAGCAACAGAAAAATTGTCGGTAAAAACCTATGCTTTATATAGCGATTATACAACAGGAGCAGATGCTGGTCCATTTACCGATAAAACCAATTTCGATATTTTTAATAAAAATTTTACCACCGGATTAAGCTTTACACTAAAAGAAAAAAAATACAGCATTACCGGTAATTATCAGTACAATAGCTTAAATAGAAATTATAACGATAATGCTTCTGTTATTGGCGCAAACGCTTATTCGTTAAACAACTATAATAGCATTGCCCAATTTGCCGAAGTGTATAGCAGCATTAATTTAGGTAAGGGCTTTAGTTTATTAGCAGGAACAGATTACAGATATGGTTCTATGAACAATCAATACAATTCTGTAAGTACATGGGGACCTTACAAAAGTAGCTTCAACGATACAGGCTTTTACCAAAACTCGTTATACAGTTCTTTGTATTATACACACCGGCATTTTACACTTGAATTGGGAGGAAGATATAATCATCACTCTCGTTATGGCAACAACTATACTTATACTTTCAATCCATCTTATACAATCAATACGCATTTTAGAATATTTGGAAGTATTGCCTCCGGATTTAAAGCTCCTAGTTTATATCAGCTATACGATTCATATAGTGGCAACATTCATTTACAGCCCGAAAAATCGGTTAACTACGAGATAGGTGTTGAACACAAAAATCAATTGCTTACACAACGTTTAGTATTCTTTTACAGAAATATAAATAATGGCATTGATTTTAATTATGTTGCTTACCAATATTTTAATTACATACAAGAAAAAGCTGCGGGTATTGAGTATGAACTAAGTATTCATCCTACTAAACAACTAACCATTACCACCAATTATACTTTTCTTACTTCAAAACAAATAACCGAAAGCAGGGTAAGCTTTAATGATACTACATACAATTATGCATTACGCCGCCCCAAACACAGCATCAACGTAACGGCCGGCTATCAATTTACTCCTACAATTTATGTAAGTGCCAATGCAAAATATGTAAGTAGAAGATATGATATTGGCGGATATCAATTACCCGATGTGGCACTTGATAGTTATTTGTTATTGGGAGTTTATGCAGAATATGATACTAAAAAATATTTTAAACTATATATTAATTTACAAAATATTACCAATAAGAAATTTTTTGATATAAATGGATATAACAGTATCCCATTTATGTATACAATAGGTGCAGCCATTAAATTATAAAATATCATTTCTACTATTCTATGCCTCATCACGAAATAAAGTACTGCTGTAAATGTTATACAACATTCGAATGCAAGGCAGGTAATATTACCGAATGCCAATGTAGCACTATCAAGCTTTCTTTTGAAGAAAAAATATATATAGAAGATAAATACAACGACTGCCTTTGTATTAACTGTTTACAGCAATTACAACAAGAATTTCAACTGCTGATAAAAAAGCATTTTCACTTTTAAGCTACTTATTTTCCGCATAACACAAATAAAACATGCTGCCAAGGCAGTATGTTTTTTATTTTTGGTAAAACAACTTTTATGCACTTTGATATAAACGAACTGATTACCGTATCTTTTACCCTATTTGCGGTAATAGATATTATAGGCTCTATTCCGCTACTAATTTCGTTAAAAGAAAAAATGGGCGGCATACGCAGCACTACTGCCACTTTAGTATCGGGAGGGTTAATGGTTGTATTTTTGTATTTTGGAAAAAGCTTTTTAAATATTTTAGGATTAGATATAAAATCATTTGCAGTTGGGGGTTCTATTGTTATTTTTTTATTAGGATTAGAAATGGTATTAGGTCACGAAATTTTTAAAAGCGATAAAGATTCTCCTTCCGGAAATGTTGTTCCAATTGCATTTCCGCTAATAGCAGGTTCAGGCACTTTAACCACTGTAATGTCGCTCAAAGCAAATTTTGAAGAAGTGTATATTCTATCCGGCATATTCATTAACTTAATTGTAATTTATACCGTACTAAAATCTTTAAAATGGATAGAAAAAGGTTTGGGAAAAGCAGGATTATTGGCTATCAGAAAATTTTTTGGCGTAATACTTATAGCCATTGCCGTTAAAATATTTGGAAGCAACATTGCATCATTCGGAAAATAAAATGTATGAGAAAGCAAGCATTAACATACGATGATATTCAACTGGTACCTTCATTTTCAACTGTTATATCCAGAAAAAATATTAGTTTGTTTACCAAAATTTCTACCCACTATTTTTTATGTACCCCATTAGTAGCTTCGTGCATGGATACTGTGTGCGAAAGTAAAATGGCTATTAAAATGGCCGATGCAGGAGCTGTTGGATGTATTCATCGTTTTTTAACTATACTGGATCAATGTAATGAAGTACTAAAAACTGTTCAATACATTCAAGAAAATGAATTAAAAAGAAAATGGTTAACCCTATCTGCCGATTGGAAAGAAACATATACCATTCCGGTAATGGCAGCAATAGGTGCCAATGGCGATTTTGCAGAAAGAGCTTTGGCCTTAGTGCATGCAGGGGCCAACATTATTTTAATTGATGTAGCACATGGCCACCATGTATTGGTAAAACAAGCTATTACTACATTAAAAAAAATATTACCTGCTACCACAGATATTATTGCAGGCAATATAGCCAGCGCCCAAGCGGCCAAAGATCTAGAAAGTTGGGGAGCCGATGGGTTACGTGTAGGCGTTGGAGGTGGTTCATTATGTACAACTCGTTTAAAAACAGGTTTTGGTGTACCCAATGTTACTTGTATTGAAGAAATTAGACCGGTAACAACTTTACCCATTATGGCCGATGGCGGTATTAGAACAAGTGGCGATATTGCTAAAGCTTTGGCATTGGGTTCGCAAACCGTTATGCTTGGTTCTTTAATTGCAGGAACAAAAGAATCGCCCGGACAAATAATTGAAAAAAACAATGGATTATTTAAACGTTATCGCGGAGCAGCTTCATTAGAAACAAAAATGGCACACCAACAAGAACAAAGAAATGTTGAAGGCGAATCTACCGTTATTCCTTTTAAAGGAGGTGTTAAGTTTGTATTACAAGGATTATTGGATGGACTACGCTCTGCCCTATCCTATGGCGGTGCCAATAATTTACAAGCATTTAATCCCGATTATGTAATTGTAACCAATGCAGGATTAACCGAAGCTAAACCACATTTATTGTAGTTAAGTTGCGATGATGCATTAAAGCATAAAAGCAATATTTGTAAGTAAATTATTATTCTGTTTTTTATTGCCAATTGATACATTCGGCAGCTTATATCTTAACACAACTTTCATAGCGTATATTTGCACTTTCGGTTTCGTAGTACAATGGATAGTATAAGGGTTTCCGAAGCCCCAGATTCAGGTTCGATTCCTGACGAGACCACCACTATATCCTTCTTTCAATTACAACCATCATTTACAAAAATTAAATATCTAACTCACCATTGCTTAAACCTTAACGTGTAAAACCTAACACAAATCATATACTATAAACAAATTTTGCATTTCTTTGTGTTTTCTTTAAAAGATATTTTACGTTGTTACAATTAACTTTGCAATTGAAATGAAAAAATTTGTTGTAGCCATAATAGCCATTCTTTACATTGTCTCTGCTGTGGGAGCTACTGTCCACATACATTATTGTATGGGGAAATTGATTGAAAAAAATGTATGCCAAAGTCATAGCAATAATAATAAATGCAATAAGTGCAGTAAATGCGGAATGTCTTATTCAAAAAGTATTAAAAAAAGTTGCTGCAAAGACGAACAAAAAGAAATAAAAATAAGTAAAGACCAAAATAACTCAACTAATTTTCTTATAAGCATACAACCTTCTTTTCAAGTTATTTGTACAACTTTTAGTGAGTTTTCAATCGCAGAATTTACTAACATCAGCGAAAAAAAACCTACTGCCAATTCCCCCCCAAAATACAGTAAAACGGCAGTTTATATTAAAAACTGTACTTTTTTAATTTAGATTTTACCAATAAATAATCAGCCGGACAATACGTATTGTCGGACATTTTGTATTTATACTTTCAGTATTTTTTATTAATATTGATTATTAAAAATTATATTATGAAAACTTTAAAAAATTTATTTATTGCAATTATTGCAATTGCTTCTACACAACAAGTGTTTGCACAACACAAAAAAGCCGACAGCACCAACAATAGTAATGCTATTTACCGTTGTTCAATGCATTCTAACATAGTAAATAATCGGCCCGATCATTGCCCTGTTTGTGGTGCATCATTAAACCTTTCTCCAAAAGAAAAATTAAAATGGTCGCAGTTAAAATTATATACCTGTCCTATGCATCCTGATATAAGGAGCGACAAACCAGGTAAATGCCAAATATGTAACTCAAATTTAACACCTGTTACCGAGAAAACAGAAGAAGCATTATATAGCTGCCCTATGCATCCCAACATCAAAAGCAATAAACCGGGTAAATGCTCTATTTGTGGAATGACTCTTACAAAAAAAGAAAAAGAAAAACAATAACTTACTACTATGAAAAAAATATTGCTATCATTAATTGCAATACTAACAACTATTATAGGCTTACATGCACAAAATGCATTGGCAAAAGATAGTACTGAAAAAAAGAATGTACAAATAAAATACACATGCAGTATGCACCCCGAAATCATATCCGACAAACCGGGTAAATGCCCAAAATGCGGAATGGATTTAATTCCGGTTTCAGCATCTTCTCAAAATACTGTCAGCAATGACAATTCCATGTCAATGATGCCAATGATGATGATGGGAATGAATCATTCGGGTAACAAAAAAAATCGCATGCTTATTATTTTAGGTGGGGCAGTAATGGTAGCAATAATGTTTTTTATGATTGGCGTAAGAAATAGATAATTCTTCCAAACATTAAATTAATATTAAAAAAACAAAAATTATGAAAACAAATCTTTCAATTTTATTAGCGGTTACACTTTTCTTTATGGCAGCATGTAGCAACAAAAGCAATAAAGAAAATAATATGAGCAATATGAGCATGAGTGAGATGAAAAATATGAATAATCCCGACACAGCTAAATCGGAAAATAAAAATATTACAACCATTTCGGCTACTTTTACAAATATTGATCCTACAATTAAATCTTCTCTTTCAAAAATTGTTACCGATTATTTAAATATTAAAAATGCATTAACAAACGATAAAGGCTCTGAAGCAGCATCTGCTTCAAAATCTATGTTAAAATCAATTAACCAACTCGATGAATCTCTTTTTACTGCCGATCAAAAAAAGGAGTTCGATAAAGTAGTAGGCGATTTACAAGAAAATGCAGAACATATTGGCGATAATGCCGATAAACTTGATCATCAACGTTTTCATTTTGCAAGTATGAGCGATGATATGTATGTATTGGTAAAAGCATTTGGAGCAGGTAGACTTGTGTATCATGATCATTGCCCTATGTTCAATGAAAACAAAGGTGCTATATGGATTAGTGAAACAAAAGAAATAAAAAATCCTTACTTAGGAACAGAAATGCCTACTTGCGGTACAGTTGAAGAAATAATTAATTAATTAACTCAAATATCTGATCATTAAATTCATTTTATGAAAAAAATATTAGCAGCTTTTTTATATGTATTACTGTTTGCCGTAGTCGGCAATGCACAAGAAGCCCCCAAAAAAGACACTTTACAAAAAACACAAGCTATAGTGCAATACACTTGTACTATGCATCCTGAAGTTATTTCTGATAAACCGGGAAATTGCCCTAAGTGTGGAATGACACTTGTGCCAATTGATACAAATAAAAATAAAAAGAAATCGAAGAAAAATATGAAGATGGGCTGTATGGGAATGATGAATATGTAAGAATAAAACTATAGTTTAAAATAAACTCGCTGAGTTATTATATAATAATAAAATTCAACCTAAAGAATGGTACAAGGTCTTATTAAATTTGCATTAAGAAACCGATTTCTAGTTTTACTTATAGCTGCTGTGTTTTTTGTATGGGGCTATTACTCAATACAACAGAACCCAATTGATGCAATACCCGATTTATCAGAAAATCAGGTAATCGTTTTTACTGAATGGATGGGACGCAGCCCACAATTAATGGAAGATCAGATTACATACCCTTTAGTATCTAATCTACAAGGTATTCCTCGCATAAAAACTATTCGTGGTACTTCTATGTTTGGAATGAGTTTTGTGTATGTAATTTTTGAAGATGATGTAGATATTTATTGGGCCAGAACCAGAGTATTAGAGCGATTAAATTATGCACAACGATTATTACCACAAGGAGTTACCCCATCTTTAGGTCCCGATGGAACAGGTGTTGGTCATATTTTTTGGTATCATTTAGATGCCCCAAAAATGGATTTGGGGGAACAAAGAGCATTACAAGATTGGTATATAAAATTTGCATTACAAACCGTTCCCGGCGTTGCCGAAGTAGCTTCTTTTGGAGGCTTCGAAAAACAATACCAAATAATATTAGATCCTGTAAAATTGCAATTCTACAATGTTACATTAATGGATGTAATGAATAAAGTAAAAGAAAATAATAACGATGTAGGTGGAAGAAAATTTGAAATGAGTGATATGGCCTATGTAATTCGAGGATTGGGGTATATTAAAAATCCGGAAGATGTTGAAAATATTAATCTGGGTCAGTACAATGGTATTCCGGTACGAGTAAAAGATATAGGACGAGTACAAATGGGTGGTGATTTACGATTGGGACTTTTAGATGTAAATGGAGAAGGAGAAGTTGTGGGTGGGATTGTAGTAATGCGATATGGGCAAAATGCAGACAAAGTAATAAATGCAGTTAAAGCTAAAATGAAAGAAGTTGAAAAAGGGTTGCCACCCGGCGTATCGTTTAAAGCATCTTACGACAGAAGCACTTTAATAGAAGCTGCTATTGAAACAGTAAAAGGAAAACTGATTGAAGAAATTATTACAGTATCCATAGTTGTTTTAATTTTTCTTTTTCACTGGCGTAGTGCTTTAAGTATTATCATTCAGATTCCTTTAACCATTTCCATTAGCTTTATTTTACTTGATATGTTTAACTTATCATCTAACCTTATGTCTTTAACAGGTATTGCACTGGCAATTGGGGTTATTGTAGATAATGGAATTATTATGTCTGAAAACAGTTATCGTCAACTTTCCGAATGGCAAAATAGCAATCACCCCGATAAAAATTAACAACATGAACATATTAAAAAAAATAAAAGAATCATCTTTAGGTAAGCGAATAAAGCCTTCGTATAAAAAAATACCAGAAGATATAAGAATGTCAATTATTGAGCGTGCCTGCATGCAAGTATCAAGAGGTGTATTTTTTTCTACTATAATAATTGTTGCTTCCTTTTTACCGGTATTTCTTTTAACCGGACAAGAAGGAAAACTTTTTCATCCTTTGGCATATACCAAAACATTCATCCTTGCAATAGATGCTATTTTGGTATTAACCCTTGCACCGGTACTCATTTCCTTTTTTATGAAAGGAAGATTTTTACCGGATAATGCCAACCCCGTAAATAGAATACTTGAAAGAATATACGAACCCATTATTAGAGCATGCATTAAAAGAAGATGGATAACCCTTGGAGTTAACTTGGTTGCATTAATAATAAGTATTCCATTAATTATGGGACTCGGCCGCGAATTTATGCCCCCCCTCGATGAAGGTTCACTTTTATTTATGCCCGTAATGATGCCCGATGTTTCTAATTCGGAAGCAAAACGCTTATTACAAGTACAAGATAAAATTATTACTACCGTACCCGAAGTAGAGCATGTACTTGGAAAAGCAGGAAGGGCATATAGCGCAACAGATAATTCTCCAATTAGCATGGTAGAAACAATTATTCTACTAAAACCAAGAAAACAATGGAGAAAAGGTTTTACAAAAGATAGTATCATCAATGACTTAAATAGAAAACTACAAATACCAGGTGTTATAAATGGTTGGACTCAGCCCATCATTAATCGAATAAACATGCTTTCTACCGGAATTCGTACTGACGTGGGAATTAAAATATTTGGTCAAGATTTAGATACCATTTATGCTTTTGCCCAGCAAGTTGAAAAAGCATTAAGAGGAACACCTGGCGTGAAAGATTTATACGTTGAACCTATAAGTGGTGGAAAATATATAGATATAAAAGTTAAAAGAGAAGAAATTGGGCGTTATGGATTGAGTGTAGAAGATGTAAATAATGTTGTGGAAAGTTCTATAGGTGGTGTAAGGCTTAGTACAACCATTGAAGGAAGAAGAAGATTCTCGGTAAATGCCCGATTTGCTCAAGATTATCGCAATAACATTCAGGCACTGAAAAGATTACAAGTTAAAACCAGTAATTATGGTCCAATACCTTTAGAAACAGTAGCAGATATAAAAGTAACAGAAGGTCCTCCTATGATTAATTCTGAAAATGCCATGCTAAGGGGTACTGTTTTATTTAATGTGCGAGAGCGAGATTTAGCCAGCACCGTAGAAGAAGCTCAAAAGAAGCTTAATTCCATGATTACAAAAATGCCAAAAGGGTATTTCCTCAATTGGAGTGGCAATTACGAAAATTTAATAAGGGGCGAGAAAACATTAAAATTAATATTGCCGGTTGTATTTATTATCATATTCCTCTGTATGTATTTTGCTTTTCATTCTGCTCGAGAAGCCTTTTTTAATCTCATTTCCATTCCCTTTGCCTTAATTGGAGGTGCTTATTTTATATATTTCTGGGGAGTAAATCTTTCTGTAGCTGTATCAGTAGGTTTTATTGCACTATTTGGCTTAGCGGTAGAAACAGGTATTGTAATGGTAATTTATTTGAATGATGCAATGCAGCAATTAGTTGCCAAAAAAGGGAATTCAAGAGAAACCATAACCAAAGATGATTTAAAAGAATACGTAATAGCCGGTGCAGCTAAAAGATTAAGACCAAAATTAATGACGGTAAGTGTATCTCTATTTGGTTTAGTACCCATCCTTTGGAGTACGGGTGTAGGTAGTGATGTAATGATACCCATTGTATTACCGATGATTGGCGGCGTATTAACATCATCAACACATATCCTTTTAGTAACACCAGTAATATTTTTAATGCAAAAAGAATATGAACTGAAAAAACATGGCAAAATAGATATTTTAGAAGCAAAACATTAAAATTTAAATAAATGAAACAACTATCAATAATTCTATTTGTGTTTATTGTAACACCTTTAGTATACCTACATGCAAGTAATAATCACTTAGCAAATAAAAAAACATATATCGATACCGCTATTTTAAAAATATCAGATACCTCTACTATAAAAATTCCTAATAGTTATGTGTGTATGGTTAATAACAAGGTAATGCATGCTGCACAAATTGCTGTTCCTGTTAATGATAAAATTTATTACGGATGTTGCCAAGGATGTGTAAAAAAATTAACAGAAGATCCCAGTTCGCGTTTTGCAACCGATCCACTATCTGGAGAGAAAGTTGATAAAGCGACAGCTTTCATCACCCTTCTGCCAGGATCAAAGCAGGATGTTTTATACTTTAAAACAGAGATTAATGCAAAAAATTATTTAGCAAAAAGTGCTCAAGAAAAAGAAAAAAATAATTAGTGAAAATTTTTCAAAACAGCAATGACCAATTATGAATTACAATATATATATAAAAAATAACATTAAAATTGGTTTAATAAAAAGAACACTGGCTATTTTTTATGCACTAACATTATTATTACCGGCTTCTATAGTTAATGCCCAAAATCGATTATATATACAGGCTATTTTAGATTCTATTCAAATAAAAAATCCATCATTAAAAATGTATGATGCCGAAATACGTTCTTTAGATGAAGCAGCCAAAGGTGCTACAAGTTGGATGGCACCTACTATTTCATCAGGATTTTTTATGGTGCCTTATGCACCTCGATATTGGAAAGCATCGGGAGGGCAGCCAGGAAATGGGCAATATGTTATAGGGGCAGAACAAGTGATACCCAATCCAAAACGGTTAAATGCAGATTCGAAATACATGTCATCCATGTCTTCTGTTGAAAAAGAAAAAAAAGGTTATACACTTAATCAATTATACGCCGAAGCAAAAAAGAATTATTACGAATGGATAATACTTAAAAAACAATTACTGATTTTGGATGATAATGAGAAGCGTTTAAATTATATGATTGAAAGTGCTGAAATACGATATAGAAATAACCTGGAAAAAGTGAATGCATACTACAAAGCTAAAGCAGCACTTGCTAATGTGCAAAACATGAGAGTTGTTTTGGAGAATGAAATAAAACAAAAAAAATATGCTATTAATACTTTAATGTACCGAGATAAAACAGTTGATTTTGATATTGATACAGCTTACACACTAAAAAATTATCAGACTGTTATATTCGATACTGCACTTTTTGTAGCAAACAGAAGTGATATTAAAGCAATTGAAAAAGAAATAACTGTAAACGTATTAAAGCAAGAAACAGAAAGAACCAGATTATTACCCGAATTTGGTGTTCGCTTTGAAAATGCCTATGGATGGGGACAACAACCACTTCAATTTTCTGCAATGGCTTCTGTTCGTTTACCAATGGCACGTTGGTCGGCTAAAATGAATAAGGCAAATATTGAAAGCCTGAAATGGAAAAACGAATCATTGCAACAACAAAAACAAATGATTTTAAATGAATCAACAGGCTCAGCGTATGGAATACGAACTGATATTTTGAATAAACAAAAACAGATTCAATTGTATGAAGAAAAAATTATTCCATCCTTACGCAAAAACTACGAAAGCTATCAACTATCGTATGAACAAAACACAGAAGACCTATTTCAATTATTTGATTCGTGGGAAACACTTAATATGACAGAGTTAGAATACTTAAAACAATTGCAAGAACTATTGGCAATGCAAGTTGAATTAGAAAGAACATTGCAAATAAAATAAATAATTTTAAAATGATACATGAAATGCACTATTGTGGATTATCATAGAATATCAATTGATTTAAAAGCTCATTTTAATTATGAAAAAAAAGAAAATATTGCTCATTATATCCTCTATAGCAGCATTATTGGCTATATCTACATGGATATACTTCAAAGTATGGGTTCCAAAATATCGTGCACATGTTGAGCATTCAAAGATGACTGATATGAGTAATATGGACATGGGTAACATGCAAGATTCTTATACAAAAAAGAATACATCTGATTTGTATATCTGTCCTATGCATCCTAAACTTATTCATAATAAACCAGGTAACTGCCCAATTTGTGGAATGCACTTAGTAAAAATGGAAAGTGTAGCCAAAGAAATACAAGATACTACCGCATTAGCCAGTTTACTATTACCTACCAATCGTTTTGCAATTTCTGCCATACCTGCTACAGCTCTTCAAAAGAATAATGAAAAAATAGAGATTAATGCACTTGGCTATACTGCTTACAATACAACCGAAGTTGGATCAATAGCATCTTGGATAAATGGCAGAATTGAGAAATTATATATACGTTATCGCTATCAGTTAGTAAAAAAAGGGCAAAAGATTATGGATATATACAGCCCCGACTTGCTTACAGCTCAACAAAATCTTATCTTTTTACTAAAAACTGATCCTACTAACTACAATTTAATAAATGCAGCGAAAGAAAGGTTATTGCTACTTGGTTTCCCCGAACAACAATTACAACAAGTAATTACTACTAAAACTGCACTGCTTACTGTTTCTGTTTATAGTCGTTATTCGGGTCATATTCACGAAGCATTTAATATGGATAACAACAATGCCATACCAGTACCGGAAGCTCCTGCAATGAATGAGGCAAATTCATTAACCACACAAGAATTAAGCATAAAAGAAGGCATGTATGTACAAAGAGGACAAACTATTTTTAAAGTGTATAATCCAAATAAAATATGGGCCTTATTAAATATTTATCCTTCAGATCAACCTTTCATTCAAGTAGGTAATAAAGTAAGAATTGTACCCGAATCTAAATCCAATAAAGATTTTCGCGGATCTATCTATTTTATAGAACCATTCTTCAGACCTGGAAGTAAAACCATAACTGCAAGGGTAAATGTTGATAACAGCACATTGCAATTACCTATTGGTAGCCAATTACGAGCTACTATTTTCAGCAATTCAGTAGAAGCAGAATGGTTGCCTAAAGAAGCTGTGTTATCGCTTGGACTTAGTAAAGTAGTGTTTGTGAAAAAAAATAATGGATATAAAGCAAAAAAAGTAAGTACAGGAGTTAGTTATAAAAATCTGATTCAAATTACAGGAGGCATAACAGCTAAAGATTCTGTTGCTGCTAATGCACAATTTTTAATGGATAGTGAGAGTTTCATTAAAACAAGAAACAATAATAGTGATAAAAAATAATATACAATTTAGAAATGAAAAAGTTATTTATCGCAATAGGGCTAATGCTTGTATTAATAGCCTGTAAAAACAATAATACTAAAAATACAGATCATGCAGCACACAATATGGTGATGAATGATATATATTATACTTGCTCAATGCACCCACAAGTGATGTTAGACAAACCAGGTAATTGCCCTATTTGCGGAATGAAATTGATAGAAGTAAAAAAAGGAGCAGAAGATAATAGTGAAGTAAAACTAACTGATGAACAAATAAAATTAGGCAATATAACAACCGACACCATAAGAAATGAAGCTATTGGCGACCAAATAGTACTTACTGCAGCACTCAACATTGATCAACGTAAAATCAATGCAGTAAGTGCCAGAGTAATGGGAAGAATTGAGCGGTTATATTTTAAAAACTTAGGTGATTATGTAAAAAAAGGAGATAAATTATTCGATATATATAGCGAGGAACTGAATGATGCAAAGCAAGAATATTTATTAGCACTATATAAACAAAAAACAATTGATACTTCACTTATTAATTTTAGTACAATTATAAAATCTGCAAAAAACAAACTTCTATTATGGGGATTATCCGAAAATCAAATAAAAGAAATAGCTGTCCAAAAAAGCACAACACGTATTACAACTTTTTATAGCCCTACATCAGGTTATATTACAACTTTAGATATAAAAGAAGGAGAATATGTTCAAGAAGGAGGCACCATAGTTCGTTTATCAGATTTATCAACACTTTGGGCAGAAGCACAAGTATATTCCTCACAATTATCGCAAATAGCAATGAATGCTACTGCCAACATTCAATTCCCCGATTTACCGGGGAAAGAAGTAAATGGAACCATTGAGTTTGTAAATCCTGAAATTAATCCGCAAACACGTATTACTTTATTACGTGTTACTATACCTAATACACAAAATTTATTAAAACCGGGGATGCCTGCTTATGTTATTTTAAAAGAGAAAAAAGTATCTACGCTAACATTACCCTCAGATGCAGTACTCCGCTCTAAAACAGGAACATCTGTTTGGATACAAACACCCAATCATGCCTTTAAAAATCGCATGGTTGAAGTAGGTGTGCAAGATGGTGAAAGAATTCAAATAAAATCTGGACTTCATGCAGGAGATGTTGTAGTTATTACAGGTGCATACTTAATAAATAGTGAGTTTATTTTTAAGAAAGGAGCTAATCCAATGGCTGGTATGAAAATGTAACTTTATAATTTTTTTTATGTAAAAAAAGGTTGTTTTTGAAAGATTAACAATATACATTCAATGGAAATGACGAATATCATTTTTCAGGTATTAATTGGCGATTAGTTTTGTTTTGTTGTTGTGATAACATTAAGTTATTGCTCCTTTTGAAGTTATTCACAAATGAAAAACATTTTAATTACCATAATAGCATTATTACACATTACCTATTCAATAGGTATCAATGTACATAAGCATTATTGCATGGGTAAACTTGTGAAGTACGAATTATTTACCAATAGCTCAATTACATGCAGTATTTGTGGCATGAAGCAAGAAACTACTAAACCTTCTAAAAAAGGTTGCTGCAAAGATGAACAAACACTAGTTAAATTACAGAATGACCAGAGAACTCCCGATAAACTATCTATAGCCAAAATAAATTTTTCTTCAGTAGATTTTTTGACAATATTCGAAACTAAAAATAATATTTCACTTGTTTCAAAAAGAATAGGTTCTCATTATTACACGCATCACTTTCGAGATTCCAGAATCCCTGTATATCTCTCTAATTGCGTTTTCCGCATTTAAATCTCTATAATACTTTTTTACTTGTGTAGTGTAGCAATTTGTTGCTACACACCCACTACAATTTTATTTATTGCCAGCCAATACGCAAGCTTTAAATAAAATAATACAATACTTATCACTTGGTTTTTTAAAAGAGCACTTCATAATAAGGTTGGTTGCACATAAAGCAATAACAGTTCTATTATGCATAGTAATATTTTGTCATTTGCATAACATAAAATAAAACTTATGACCACTCAGAATAAGGACAACAATCGAAGGAATTTTCTTAAATCTTCGGCTACTGCTATTGCCACCGGATTAGTTGGTGGCTCAATTATTAATTCATTTGTTTCTTGTAAAGACAAGAATAAGACGGAAGGAGAGAAAATGAATGTATTAACACATGACGGCAAATTAGTAGCAATTGATAAATCGCAAATGGCCAACTTCAAACCTCATATATCTGATGAGGATGTGCGTAAAGGCATTCCGGGTAAAAAATTTGTGATGGTTATTGATCTTGCCAAATGTGATGGTTGCGGAAAGTGTACCAAAGCTTGTAACAAAATGCATTATTTACCAACTAATAAAGCATGGTTATCGGTTGTTGATATGCAAGATTCTTCAGAAACAGCCCCTTACTATTTTCCAAAACCTTGTATGCATTGCGATAATCCACCTTGTACAAAAGTTTGTCCTGTAGGTGCCACATTTAAACGTGAAGATGGCATTGTTGCAATTGATAATACTCGATGTGTTGGCTGCAGATTTTGTATGGCAGCTTGCCCTTATTCTGTTCGCTTATTTAATTGGTTAGAGCCCGAGAAACCTAATATCGTAGAAACAACTCCAGCAGCAGAACATGTATTTCAAAGTAAAAAAGGCTGTGTAGAAAAATGCGATTTCTGTCCACACATGGCAAGAGAAGGAAAATTACCTGCTTGTGTAACAGGATGCCCAATGAATGCAATTTGGTTTGGTGATGCCAACGAAGATGCAGTTACCTGTTACGATGGAACAACTACCAAACTATCACAATTATTACAAGATGGTGCAGCCTATCGGTTTATGGAAGAATTAGGTACAGAGCCAAGTGTATATTATTTGCCGCCAACTAACCGTAGTTACGATGCAAAAGAAATTAAAATAGAAAATGCCGAATAAAAAAACTAAAGAAATTCATTATGGAAAAGATAGATCAAGAAATAAAAAATAAAATTCAGGATGAATTATTAGCTACTGTTGGCAAACGCTATCGCCAAGAAACATTTTGGGTAATATTTCTTTCAATTATTTGTATTGGCGGTACAGTTGCATGGATTTTTCAGCTTAAAAAAGGATTGGGAGTTACAGCCATGAGAGATTATGTTTCTTGGGGTTTGTACATTTCATTATTATTCTTTTTTGTTGGAATTAGCTTAATTGGTGCATTAGTATCCTGTGTGTTACGTTTATCTGGTGCAAAATGGCGTTATCCACTTATCCGTATTGCAGAAGCTGTAACACTTTCGGCAATATTTTTTGCAGGATTTATGCCTGTTTTAGATATGGGTCGCCCAGAACGTTTGTACTACTTAATTACACATGGCCGAATTCAATCACCCATATTGTGGGATGTAATGGCAATTGCAACCTACTTTTTTGGTAGCGTAATTTATTTCTACTTACCGCTTATTCCCGATTTGGCAACTATGCGTGATAAACTTACCGATGCTCCTAAATGGAGAAGAACTCTATGGAAATGGTTAGCCATGAATTGGACGGATTCTCTTATACAAAGAAAACTTTTAAAAAAGGGGATGTTTATTTTGTGTATAGTTATTTTACCGGTAGCCATATCGGTTCATACGATAAGTGCATGGCTAATTGCTTTTACGCTACGCCCGGGCTGGAACTCCACCATCATGGGGCCTTACTTTGTTTTTGGTGCTCTAATGGCAGGTGCTGCTATTATGATATTAATAATAGCAAAACTACGTATTGGATATAGATTAGAAAAATATCTTACTGCTGTACATTTTAATCATTTAGGTAAAATATTATTGGCATTAACTGCTTTTTATTTATACCTAAATATTAATAAATATGGTGTACCTGCTTATAAAATGGCGAAGGATGAAAAGCCGGTATTAGAAGACTTATTTTTTGGAAATAATTCAATTCTTTTCTGGTTTACACAAATTGTAGGGATAGTTATTCCAATTATTATACTTTCTATTAAAAAACTAAGAAATACTATACGTTGGGTGGTAACATCTTCCATATTGGTATTACTGGGTGCATTAATTAATAGGTATTTAATAGTTGTGCCCAGCATGTTGCATCCATTTGTACCTATTAGGCATGCACAGCCCGGTTTCGCTACTTATTATCCTACACTAACAGAATGGACAATCACTGCATCGTCATTAGCAGGTTTTCTATTACTTACTATTCTTCTATTTAAACCATTTCCGGTAATAACTATATGGGAAGTAACAGAAGAATTAGAAAAACAAGGTGAAAAACCAATTGGAGTTGAAAATATTTTAACCACTCAAAATTCAGCTTATCATGCGAGTTAATCAAAAACATACCATCATTCTATTTCTTTTCTTTTTGGCAAATACTACACTGTTTGCTCAAGACGAAAAAATAAGCGGAAATATTGTTTTGCAAATGGGAGCAAATGACACTATGCACGTTGTAACAGCTACGCTAACCAATATTGCAACAAAACAACCGGTTAAAGCAGTTCAACTTACATTTTATGTTCAACGAACATTTGGGTTAATGAAAGTAGCAGATGGAACTACCGATACTACAGGTATTACATCGGCAGAATTTCCTTTAACAATACCACCGGGAGACCCATCAGGTAAAATAACCGTTGTTGCAAAAGTAGAAAATAGTGATGTAGTGAATGATACATCATTTAGTACACTCGCAACATCAAAAATTCCTTACCAACAGTCAAAAAAAATAGCGGCTTCAATAGCGGGTAGTAATGCTCCTTTATGGTTAATCATTGCATTTACTTTAACTGTAGGTACAGTGTGGCTATTTTTTGCATACGTATTGTATTTAGTTTATCTCATTAAAAAAAGTGCTGTAAAATCTATTCACAACTAAAAAATAAAAAAAATGGAACAGTTAAAACTCAACAAAAAAGCATTTACAATAGTATTTGCTGTATTCTCGATTCTCACCCTTTCTTCGTTTTTAATTCAGCAACCATGGAAAGCACCTGCTTCGGCCGATAGTAAAAAAAGTGCAGTAGCTTCTGATGCTTCTACCATTGCAGCAGGTAAAGAATTATATATTAAACATTGCCAATCTTGTCATGGTAAAAAAGGGAAAGGTGATGGTCCTTCTTCAAAAGATTTAGATATACCTGCAGGAGATTTTACAAAAGCATCCACTCAAAGCCAAAGTGATGGTGCACTTAATTGGAAAATAACCGAAGGAAGAAAACCAATGCCATCTTTTAAAAAGAAATTAAATGAAACTCAAGTATGGCAAGTAATTGCATTTATGAGAACGCTTAAATAAACTATTTATGAAAAAGAAATTGATACTTTTTTCTGCAATAACACTATTGCTTCAACTATCGCTTTTTGCGCAACAGTATAACGAACAATTTATAGATAGCTTGGTGCAAAGTATTTCTCAAGCACAAGTAGCCAAGGGCACTAAATTCCTTTTAACAGGATATGTAACATCAACCGCAGAATTTACAAAAACAAAATCTTCACTTTCTGCAGTAGGATTTACGCCAATCTTATTATGGAAACCACATGACAGAATACTGGTAGAAACAGAGTTTGAGACAGGCTTTACAGGAAATTCAACCAACATTGAATTAGGTTATGCCGATGTTTCATTTTATGTGAATAAGTATTTAAGTATAAGAGCAGGTAAGTTCTTATCACCGTTTGGAATTTTCCAAGATAGATTACATCCTTCATGGATTAATAAACTTCCAACATCCCCATTAGGTACAGGAGAAGATCAATATGGAGTTGGCCCAGTTTCCGAAACCGGACTAAATTTTAAAGGTGGTGCTCAACTTGGTGAATCTAAAATTAATTATAGCTTTTATGTAAGTAATAATGCACAACTAATTACCGATCCATCTAATGCAATTGCAGAGGGAACATTAAGCTATGGTAATGTAGATGTACAAAGTAAAAAATTAACTGTTGGTGGTCGTTTAGGATTTTTACCATTTTCTAACTCAACATTAGAATTGGGCGTTTCATATAGAAATGGTTATGTTGGCGATACAAGTGCTGCTTATCAAAACGTTAATGCAAAACTATATGCCTTCGATTTGTCGTACGATAACCAGTTAGATTTTTTAAAGGGAGATGTTGATATAAAAGCTCAATACAATAAATCCGATGTTAGCAATGCTTGGTATATTGATCCAAGTAATCCTACAAGTGGTAATTTATATACCTATAACAATTCACGTAGCTCCTATTTTTTACAAGCAGCATATACCCCTTCTATGTTTCCTGGCAAATTTCTTAAAAAAACCCAATTGATTTTTCGATATGCTGGCTTTACGCCACCTACCAATGCAATTGGCTTAACCCAAATAAAACAATATACGTATGGTATAGATTATTGGTTTAACTGGCGTACTGCATTAAAATTTGCTTATCAAAGCCAGAAAGATAATAATGTATTTTTTGTTCAACTTGCCGTAGGCTTTTAAAACTATTTATATGAAACGAAATAAAATTATAGTTACACTATCTATATTAATCACTATTGGAGTGGTTGTAACCAGTTGTGTTTCTGCAAAAATTAATGATAAAACCGGATCACAACTATGGACTGAAAATTGCCGCAGATGCCATAATTCTCCGCCCAGCTCTGCCTTTACTAATATTCAATGGGAAGTAATAAATACACACATGAGAGAACGAGGATTACTTACAGATGTAGAGTATAAAAAAATTCTCGACTTTATGCAACAAGGAGATTAATCAACTTA
Source organism: Hydrotalea sp. (assembly GCA_027364735.1). GTDB lineage: Bacteria > Bacteroidota > Bacteroidia > Chitinophagales > Chitinophagaceae > JAKAJX01. Next base: position 52,954 of record DAHXOT010000036.1, read on the forward strand.
TATACATGCAATAAGTACAAAAGAATATTATATCGCTATTATAAAAGAAAAGTATTTACATAGGCAACATAAATTTTTCGCAGAGTATCTTATAAAAAGAAACAGAATTTTATGAAACATACCACGCTTTATTTTTATTTATTACTGCTATTGTGTTTGCCAATATGGTCAGTTGCTCAACAACTAAGTTTAAAAACAGATTCATTGATAAATAAAAGTTCAAAAGAAACATCTTATGGCTCTGTAAGTACTTATTATAATAGTGATATAGTATTCTTAGGTAGAAAAAGTTCAATACAAGCTCCTTACTTTTCAACAATGGTTGGTTATTATCACAAATCGGGTGTGTATGCCAACTTTGGGGTATCATATTTAGCCTCATCGGCACAAAAAAGAATTGATTTATCTGCTTTTACTATAGGATACAATCATTCAGCAAATTCTTTTAGTGCCGGTGTAAGTGCTACTAAATATTTTTTTAATAAAAATAGTTACACCATTGAATCGGCATTATCAACAACCATTAATGGCTATATTGATTATGATTTTGACATACTTGATGCACGAATTGATGCCAATGGATATTTTGGTACAACCACAGATTTTATTTCATCCATTTCACTAAATAAAACCTTCTATATTAACAATTTTACAATTTTACCATCTGTTACCATGAATATTGGTACGCAGAACTATTTTGGTAATTATAGTAATAATTATAAGTTTATGGGAGGCACCTCGGGCGGCATGGGAGGTGGTGGTATGGGAGGCGGCAACCCAACTTCATCAATGATGGGTGGCAGTGGCATTCCTTTAAAAACGTTGGATTATGAAGCAAGCATTACATGCAGCTATTCATTCAATAACTTTCGTTTATATTTTATTCCATCGTATGCCATTCCTTTAAATGCAGCATTAATTACTAATGGAACAACTACCTATACAGAAAATATCTCTAACAGCTTTTACTGGTCGGTAGGTATTAATTATATTTTTTAACAATTAAATAAAATCAACATGAAAAGGTTATTCTTAGTATCAACTTTCATTGTAGCATCAATTTGCTCATTAACAGCTCAGCAAAAACAAAATGCAACTACAGATTTGCAAAATAGTTCTAATAGCCAAAAAGAATATTTGCAAATGAAAAAAGGTAAAATGGTTGTTGTATCGGGAGATAAAACAATGCCAATGGAATCTGCAATGACTCTTAAAAACGGAACCATGATGAATCCGGATGGTTCTTACCAACTTGCCAATGGAGGTAAGCAAATGAAATTGCACAACAATCAATGTATGGATATGAATGGCAAAAAATATACTTCCGTAAATAATTTGCAAAAAGGAAAAGGTATTGATCCTGCTGCTCATGATATGAAAAATATGGGTAGTGGAAATATGAGTTCACAAATGGGAAATCAAAATATGAGTGGAATGGGGCATCATTAAAATTTTTCTGACAGCTGGGAGAAAATTTATTATTCATCATAGTTTCTTTTCTTCCATTTGTTAGTAATTTTAAAGTAAAGTTGTAGTACGCTTTCAATAATATTGAAGGCGTACTTATTTAAAGAGGTTAATACCAGCCACCTTAGCTCAGTTGGTAGAGCAACGCTTTCGTAAAGCGTGGGTCGCAGGTTCAATTCCTGTAGGTGGCTCTAAGAATTTTTTAGTGCAGCAAATATTTTTTCAACATCTTCTTTTTTGCATAATGCTGTTCCTTCATTCATTGTAGCCGAAGTGCCACAAGCAATTCCATACCGAAGTGTATCTGTTAAATTATATTCGTGTATTAAAGCATACAAAATACCTGCAACCATACTATCTCCTGCTCCAACGGTACTTTTTACTTTTACTTCCGGAGCAACTATATGTATGGTTTCATTTTTAGTTACTAAAATGGCTCCCTCTTTTCCTATAGAAACAACCATTATTTCACATCCCCCTACTTTAATAATAGATTTAGCCGCCGAAACAATTTCATCTCCTTTCAACTCTTCTTTTCCATATAAATAACTCAACTCTGTTATGTTTGGCTTTAGCATAAATACGCCTTCTTGCACTGCATGTTTTAATGCTTCGCCAGAAGTATCAACAATTAATTTTGCATGTTTCTTTTTTACAATTGCCGCTACACGCCCAAAAAAATCTAATGGCACTCCATTTGGTAAACTTCCACTTGCAACTACATATTCGTATCCATTTTGTTTTTCTAATTCACTTAAAAAATGTTTCCAATTTTTTTCTTCAACGGGCGGACTTTCCATACCGAAACGATATTGTAATTGGCTCGACTTATCGAATACAATTATATTAGTTCTTGTGTTTCCATGTATAGGAACTACCAAAGATTGAATATCTTCCTCATCTAACATTTTAAGCAAATGAGAACCGCTAAATCCGCCGGCAAAATACATGGCCAAACTTTTACAGCCTAAATGTTGTAATGCTCTCGATATATTAATACCTCCGCCGCCGGGTTCGTATGTGGGATGCGAGCAACTGAGTTTTTTTTCCGGAACAACAGTATTGGTTGTAGTAGTTTTATCAATAGCAGGATTTAAGGTAATGGTAATTACTTTGCTCATAAAGATTCTTTTTGTTTCGGAAACTTAATGAAAAATTTCTTTCAACGCAGAAATGAATGATAGTTTAGATGGCAATGACGAAATTATTCTAATATCATTAACAATATCAGTTTCATTATCCAAAAACTGCAATATTTTTTGTGGCTTATTTTTCTTAAATAGTTGAGAAAATATTTTTGCAGCAATTAGTTTATTGTGGTGCAATACACTTAATAAAACAGTATCGTAAAAAGCAAATTTCCTTTGCTGCCATCCCCTTCCGGAAGAAGGATATTTATTTTGAATTAATAGCTCAACAATTTCATTAGTTCTTTTTTGAATAAACTGAAAAGTATATCCACTGCTTGCTTTAGTATCTCCTCCTGCAGTTCCGATATTAATTATTGCACCATCGTGCTTTTTAAAATTATATGTAGTCATGGGAATAATTCCAAACTCTGTATGCGATACGGAAAAATCAGTAATTCCTAATTTATCTTGTATGTATTTATACAACTCTGCATCGTAGTCATTTTGCTCAAGTACCGCATCTGTAAACATAGTAAATTCAACCAAAGCCTCGTTTGCAGAAAATGGCAATACATACATAAATGCTGTACCGTTGTGTTGACTAACTGTAAAATCCATAAAAGTAGCAACAGTGTTATCAAAAACATTTTTTTCTGTTTTAATAATCCATCCTTTGAAGTGTTGCTTTAATTTAAACGTATCTTCAATAGAATGAAAGAGTATTGAATTAAAAACAAATGTTGATTGATAAATAGTTGTTGCAGTAAAAACCAGTGCCTTATTATTAACAGAATGAATGGAAAGAACTTTATTAGTTACGAAATGAACATTAGGAAATGCTGCAGCATACTCCATTACATACTTATAAAAATCAATCCCTTTAATTAGCTTATACGTATATGGAAGTATTGAAAAAGAAGAATGATACTGCTGAGATTGAAAAGATAATTGTTGCCATTGATGGTAAACAATATCTTCAAAAAGGCCTTTCCCTTTTTCCCAAAAACACCATGTTCTATCGTTTTTTGTTTTAGCAGAATTGTCAATTACTAAAATTTTTTTATACTGCAAAGATGGCTGTTGCAATAATCGCATTAATAAACTTAATCCGGCGCACCCGGCACCGGTAATAATATAATCGTACTCATTATTCAAGTAAAAAATATTTACTGTTGTTGAATTGCTTCATCTCTTCTAATCTTATTCCAGTATTTTCCGGCAACAATCAGCATACCAAAACTTTCTCCTTGTTCTTTACCAATATGTTTATGATGCATTTTATGTGCCCAACGTATTGCCTTTATGTAACGACTATTTGTTTTAGAAAACCATTTTATACGCTGATGTATTATTATTTCGTGTACCAAAAAATAGGCAAATCCATAAAGTGCAATCCCGAACCCAATTGCTGCTGTGTAATAATACTGATTTGTAACACCCAACAGAATACATAGAAAACTGGGTATTGCAAAAATTAAGAAAAATGCATCATTCTTCTCTACTTTATTCCCCTTAGGGTTATGATGATCTTCATGCAAATACCATAAAAATCCATGCATTATATATTTATGTGTTAGCCAAGTAACAGGCTCCATAAGTATAAAAGTTGCCAACATTGTAAGTATGTATAGTATCATAAAAAATATTAACTATTAAATGAAAAACTGGTTTGCAGTAAACTATTGTTTGCCAATCTATTTTCTATCCACCAATCAAATATTTTAGGAAATGCAATATAAAACCATGCTGTATAATGTTTGGTATCACTATGCAAAGTTTCATTTATATGGTACATTGATTTGTATTCAACCGCATGTACTTCATTTTTATTGGCCATAACTTCACCATTGTAATTACCAACCAATACATGATCATACTCATGTTCAATTAATCCATTATCTAAACTTGCTTTATAGGTAAACTGAAATACGTTTTGCAAATAAGTATGAAATCCCATTTCTTCTTTCAACCTTCTTTTGGCAGCAGATAAAATTGTTTCGTTATATCGGGGATGGCTACAACAAGCATTTGACCATAATCCTCCACTATGATACTTTGAAAACGCTCTTTGCTGCAATAACATTTCTCCTTTATCATTAAAAATAAAAATACTAAATGCCCTATGCAATAAAGCCTTCTCATGTGCTTCTATTTTTTCCATCAATCCTTTTTCATTATCGTATTCATCTACCAAAATTACTTGTTCCATGCTGTAGCTTTTATTACAATAAATTAAGTTGACTACGAAAACTTGCTTTTGCCCAAATAAACATTTTATGATAATCGGGTATTCTAATACGCTGTTGCAATATTTTCTGTGGCTGTACTTTTTTAATTTTAGTAAATAAAGAATAATAATATTTATAAGCAACATAAACCCCAAATCGGGCTTTAATAGGAAGTTGTACAACACCTTTGTATGCTTGCTGAAAATCATTTTCAATATCTGCTTCAATTAATTGTTTATCGCTGTATGTAAATCGCTCAAAATTGCAATTAGGAAAATATATTCTTTTTAATCCTTCATAATCGGCTTTCACATCACGTAAAAAATTAATTTTTTGAAATGCAGCTCCCAAGCTTTTGGCAGCAGGTTCTAACTTTTTATATTTTACCGAATTACCTTCGCAAAAAACATATAAACACATTAATCCTACCACTTCGGCACTACCATAAATATATTCTTTATAATCATTTTCTTCGTAAGCTATTCTATATAAATCCATTTCCATGCTCTTAAAAAAAGATTCAATTAAATTATGATCAATATTATATTGATTAACGGTTAACTGAAAACTATGTAAAATAGGGTTTAAACTTATTTTACTATTGATTGCCTCGTAAGTAGCTTCTTTAAATTGCTGTAATAAAAATGCTTTATCGTATGCATGAAATGTATCTACAATTTCATCGGCAAAACGAACAAACCCATAAATATTACAAATTGGAACTCGTAAACTTTTGTGCAACAAGTTAATTGCACTGGAGAATGAAGTACTGTATTGCTTTGTTGTAATACGGCTACACTCTTGGCTTACTTGATGAAACAATTGCATCATAAAGATTGATTGATTTTGATATTACCAGCTATTGATTGTTATGAATTGAACTCTGCACTATACGCATTAACCTCACTGTATTTAACTACTTCTTTTGCTACTACTTCTCCACTAATTAAACTCGGCGGAACACCCGGCCCGGGAACCGTAAGTTGCCCGGCATAAAAAAGATTATTTACTTTTTTACTTTTACAACTTGGCTTTAAAATAGCCGTTTGCCATAATGTATTTGCTAATCCGTAAGCATTGCCTTTAAACGAATGATATTCCGTAACAAAATCACTATTGGCAAAAGAACTTTTGTATATAATATTATTTTTAATTGGTTCTCCTAATAATTTTTCCATTCTTTCAATAACCAATTCAAAATAATGCTCACGTATTGCATCGGTATCATTGTTTAATTCGGTTGCAACCGGAATTAAAATCATTAAATTCTCGCAACCTTCCGGTGCTACCGTATTATCTGTTGCCGATGCTACATTTACATAAAACAATGGATTGGTAGGCCATTCTTTTGTTTCATAAATCTCTTTTCCATGCACTTCAAAAGAAGTATCGAAAAATAAATTATGATGTAAAATATTTTTTAGTTTTTTATTTAATCCTATATAAAATAAAATACAACTTGGAGCCATTACTCTCGTATTCCAATATTTTTCTGAATAGCTGCGCCATTGTTGTTGCAATAACTTCGATTCAACATGATGATAGTCTGCTCCGCTTACTATAACATCTGCATCTAAAAAAAGTTCTTTATTTGATTGGGTATTAATAGATTTAATGGACCGAGCAATCGCATTTTCTACAATAATTTCTTGCACATCTTCATTAAAATAAAATTCTACGCCCAATTCCTTGGCTACACTGTACATAGCTTCTACAATACTATACATGCCTTTTTCCGGATACCAGGTTCCACCAATGATATCGGCATAATTCATTAAACTATATAATGCAGGGGTTTTTTTAGGCAATGCTCCTAAAAACAATACCGGAAACTCCATTAACTCTTTTAACTTAGTATGCTTAAAATATTTGGCTACATGGCGGGTAATAGAATTAAATACATCTAACTTAAATATTCCTTTTAATAATTTAATATCTAAGAATTCTCGGAGAGATTGCCCTGGTTTATGAACCAGTTGATGAATACCTACTTTGTATTTATATTCTGCTTCGGCTAAAAATTTTTGTAATTTATTACCGCTTTCGGGTTCAATAGAATTAAAAGTGTTTTTCAATTCGTTATAATCTGCCGGTATATCTAAGGTTGAATCGGAATAATATATTCGGTAAGAAGGGTTGAGTCTTTTAAGTTGATAATAATCTGAAACTTTTTTTCCAAAAAGGCCAAAATAACGTTCAAATACATCTGGCATCCAATACCAGCTTGGTCCCATATCAAAAACAAAACCATCTTTCTTTAATTGTTTTGCTCTTCCACCCGGTACCGAATTTTTTTCAAGTACACTTACTTTATATCCGGCTTTAGCCAAAAATGTAGCAGCAGATAAACCTGCAAATCCCGAACCAATAACAATTACTTTTTGCTGCACAGGTATCATTTTAGTTACGTTCTAATTGGCTTTTCAAGAGTTTACGGGCAAAGTGAATTCTGCTTTTAATGGTACCTAAAGGTTCTTGAAGCATGTCGGCAATTTCATGATATTTAAATCCATCGAAATATAGCAGAAAAGGAGTTTTAAATATTTCGGGCAACTCGTAAATAGCTGCCTGCACCTCTTTAATGTTTAAATTAACCAGCGCTTCGTTGGCAACTGCACCCTGATTAAGGTTTAACAGAAAATCGTTGGGGGTGGCATCGAAAATAGTTTGCTGCTTCGATTTTCTGCGATAATTATTGATAAAAATATTTCGCATGATTGTATATAACCATGCTTTAATATTTGTTCCTGCCAAATATTTTTCTCGGTTAGCTAATGCTCTGTACATTGTTTCTTGAACAAGATCTTTGGCCTGTTCCTGATCTCGCGTTAATGTTATTGCAAAAGGTTTTAGGTATTCGGTGCTATTGATTAACACTCTATTAAATTCTACTGCCACCATATAATTTTGTTTAACTATTGAATAACCAAAGTTAAACAAATAATTTTTAGACCGCCAAATTTTTGTTTAATTTTTTTTATAAAAAGAATAAACAAAATTCTATGAAGAAATATTTCTTACTTAATACAACCTATTTTACATGCTGCCAATAAAATGCATTACTTCGGAGAGAGATTTACACAAACTAATGTTCTCAGGAATTTTTTTCTTATAGTTTATTGTATGATAACCAGAAATGATAATTGAAAAGTTAGCCAATTGCTGATGCAACTGATTTAAAAAATGATCGAACCTAAAGTTTCCCATTACCGATGTAATATGCGTATAAATAAAATGCGGCTGCTTCAGCTTAGCTAAGTATTCAATATCTCTTAACGGAACATTAGCACCTACATATATTATTTTAAACCCTCTTTCTTTCAAAATAAAATTAATAAATAACAACCCCAACTCATGGTATTCACCTTCGGGTAAAAATAATAAGGCCACTTTATTTCGCTGAATAGGGCTTGCCACATTATCAATACCTACAATAATTTTTTGCCTAATAATATTGGTTACTAAATGCTCTTGTGCAGGAATAATATGATTGGTTTGCCATAAAATGCCAATACGTTCTAAAAACGGAAATATAATTTGTATAATTGCTTTTTCTACTCCTTTGGCAGCAATATAATTTTCCAACTCTGCCTCTAATTTCTCTAACGAAAATTCAACCAAATACTTTATCAATTCATTTATTACTCGTTCTTGTTGTGCTTGTTGGTTATTTAATCCTAATACTTTTTGCTTAATCTCTTGTTCGCTCAGCTTATCAATATGCGAAATCTTAAAGCCATATTTATTTAATAAAGAAATGTTCAATAAAGTTTGCAATTCGGCATTACTATAGTGCCTAATATTTGTTTCGGTACGTTGTGGTTTTAAGAACGAATAGCGTTGCTCCCATATTCGTATTGTATGAGCTTTAATGCCCGATAAATTTTCTAAATCTTTAATACTAAAAACATTCATGTGTTATAGCCAATTAATTAAAACGCTTAAAAAAATGAAATAACAAAAAACTTTATAAAAAAGTTGTGTTAGGTATCAGTTTTTTTTCAACCTCCATTATTATTCATTCTTCTAACGCTCAACAGAAAGATTGATTTGTGCAATCATTTCATTTCTTATATTCGTTATTACGATGAGCGAGCAAGAAATTTTATTCGAATCTACACAACCGCAATACACTTTAACCGCAGAACAAGAGAAAAAAGAAATTGTGCGTCAATATCGTGCATTATTGCGAAGTCTTCGCCCTAAATTAAAAAGAGGCGATAAAGAATTGGTACGTCATGCTTTTGAAATGGCTGCCGAATCGCATAAAACCATGCGGCGAAAAAGTGGCGAACCATATATTTTACATCCACTGGCTGTGGCACAAATTTGTATTGAAGAAATAGGACTGGGCGTACGCAGTACTATTTGTGCATTATTACACGATACCGTTGAAGATACCGATTTAACCTTAGAAGATGTTGAAACAGAATTTGGAACCGAAATTGCCAAAATTGTTGATGGACTTACCAAAATATCGAATGTTATTGATACCAACTCTTCGCAACAAGCCGAAAATTTTAAAAAAATTCTTTTAACACTTACCGATGACCCAAGAGTTATTTTAATTAAACTGGCCGATCGTTTACACAACATGCGAACATTAGATAGCATGAAACGAGAAAAGCAACTTAAAATTTCTTCCGAAACCGTTTGGGTATATGCACCATTGGCACATCGCATGGGCTTATATAATATTAAAACCGAAATGGAAGACCTTTCCATGAAATACATGGAACCCGAAGCCTATAAAGAAATTGCACAAAAGTTGGCCGAAACAAAAAGAGAAAGATCGAGGTATATTAATGAATTTATTAAACCCTTAAAAGATAAACTTACTGCTGGCGGTTTTGATTTTGAAATTTATGGTCGCCCAAAAAGCATTCATTCTATTTGGAACAAAATAAAAAAGAAAGCCGTTTCTTTTGAAGAAGTGTACGATTTGTTTGCTATTAGAATTATTTTAAACTCGCCACAAGAAAAAGAAAAAGAAGATTGCTGGAAAGTATATTCGCTAATAACCGACGAATACAACCCTTCGCCAGAAAGATTAAGAGATTGGTTAAGTAATCCAAAAAATAATGGTTACGAAGCCTTACATACCACAGTAATGGGGCCGCAAGGTAAATGGGTAGAAGTACAAATTAGAACCAACCGCATGAACGAAATTGCCGAACGTGGTTTGGCAGCTCATTATAAATATAAAGAAGGTGCCAACGATGAAGACCGCTTCGATAAATGGTTTGGCCAAATACGGGAAGTACTTGCTACTGAAGATTCGGATACAGTAAACTTTTTGCAAGATTTTAAAACTTCTTTTCTTGCCGAAGAAATTTATGTATACACACCAAAAGGCGAAGTAAAAATGTTGCCCACCGGAAGTACAGCTTTAGACTTTGCTTTTGCCATTCACTCTGCTATTGGCACCAAATGTATTGGTGCTAAAGTGCATCATAAATTAGTGCCTATTAGCCACAAATTACGCAGTGGCGATCAAATTGAAATTATTACCAGCAATAAACAAAAACCTTCGGAAGATTGGCTGAATATTGTAGTTACTGCTAAAGCAAAAAATAAAATTAAAGATGCACTTCGGGAAGAAAAAAGAAAAGTAGCCGATGATGGCAAATATATTTTGCAAAGAAAAATTGAGGGAATAGGTGCTGCTTTTAGTTCGGGTAATATTGATGAGTTAGTTCATTTCTATAAACTTCCTTCACAATTAGATCTTTTATATAAAATAGCTACCAAAAATATTGATTTAAAAGAGCTAAAAGATTTTCATGTTCTCGGCGATAGGTTAGAACCACCAAAACCCAAACCTGTTATTAGTGAGTTGCATACCGATCATGCGCATCAAAAACATTTCAATAAAAAAGATAGTGAGCTGATAATTTTTGGAGAAAGCAGCGATAAAATTCAATATACTTTAGCTAAGTGCTGTAACCCTATTCCCGGAGATGATGTATTTGGTTTTGTAAGCATTGGTAAAGGATTAATTATACACCGTACCAATTGCCCTAATGCAGCTCAATTATTTGCTAATTACAGCCACAGAATTGTTAAAACCAAATGGGCAAAGAATAAAGAAATTTCTTTTTTAACCGGATTAAAAATTATTGGACTGGATGATGTAGGTGTAATTCATAAAATAACCAATATTATTAGCGGCGAAATGAAAATTAATATTGCTGCATTAACCATTGAATCGGACAGTGGTATTTTTAAAGGTTCGGTTAAAATTTTTGTACACGACAAAGAAGAGTTAAAAGAATTGGTTGATAAATTAAAAAATTTACAGGGCATACAAAAAATAGATAGGTTTGATGCAGAAGAAGAAGCGTGATATTAGGTGCAAAAATTAATATTTGAGTTTATAAGAATGGCGAATTTTAAAATATTTACTTATGCCATTATTACAAACCCTTTCATTGAGAGAGCTGGATGTGTATGCACTTTTGTATAAAGGATTATTGGATAGAGACATGAGCCGGCAACTTAATCTTTCTATAGAAACCATAAAGAAGCATAATAAAAATATTTACTTAAAACTGCATGTTAGAAATAGAACCGAAGCGGTATTATTGAAAAATAAATTAAAGAAATAAACCAATACTTCAATTCCTCTTATTTTCTATTCACTACTTCCCATTTAGTTTTTGCATTTCGAGTTATTAAATTCCAGTAGTTAAAAAGCTAATAATCCATTGGCAGAGTTAAAGTATTTATTAAAAAAGTAAACTACTTAAACAAACTAATAGTTTTGATTTTAATAATTGCTTTTTTCTTTTTCTAAATGAAACTGTAATCCTATACCTAATTCAAGCGTATTGGCTAAATTATTTGCCTCAGAGTGTAGATGAGTATATCCAAATGAAATTTCAAGAGCTACAGAGGAGTTCAAAAAAATAACAGGACCACCAACGAAAGAATATGAACTACTTTGATATGAGTTACTATAATTATTTATGCCAGTAGTGGATACCTTTGAGATTCCAACTACATAACTTCCCTCTGCAAAAAAATTTACTCGACCTTCAATTGGAAAGAAATAATATCTAATAAAAGGTCCAATTGAGGAAATATTTTGTGAAAGGTTTCCTGTAGAAGTTTTATTATACTGAAGCAATAAATTAGGTTTAAGGCCACCAGCAAGTTTATTGATAAAAAAGTACCCTGCATTTCCTGCAACCTGTATATTGTTGTTAGTTGTGCTGGCTACAAAATTGTTAACAGTTTGAATTGAAGAAAAACTTGCATTACCACCAAACAACCAATTTCCTTTATCTAATTGGCATTCGGCAGAAAAAGAAAAAAATATAACTATAATGGTTGTTACTAATAAATATTTCATACGCATGTTTTTTACTGTTTTAACTGTCCAATGTTAAGGTGGGCTATGGGCAAAAATTGGGTATTTTTCTATATAAGTCATACAAGCTATTTATTGTACAATCTTAAAAATTAATACCCCAAAAATTGCACTTTATTTTAATTAAATATATTAAAACTGCTTTACAAAATGTATAGCAATGTTTACATTTTGTAAAGCAGTTACTATTGTTTATATCACTAAAAAACACATCTGGTTAATTTATACTCGGTTTACAGCAACTGCTTTACACGCCTGTAATGCCTGCTGCATAAGCTTTACAGGCTAAATATTACTTAAAATATCCTTTTTTTATATACATTTTTACCGTGTTTTTACGGGTAAATTATACCGTTATTTATTATTGCAATAAAATTTATATGCGGTGTTTTACAATTAAGTAGTAATTATTTTTTATATATTTACAGTGCTTACTAAATCACCCATCATGCGTAAAAGAAAAGGCAACTACTCAAAAAAATTACTACCTGCCCTTACTAATAATTTTGTAGGCTTAAACATACAAAAACATAGAAGAAATCAAAACATTAAACAAGAAACCTTGGCTAAAGCTATTGGCGTTTCACGTATATCATTAAGCAATTACGAAAATAACATTTGGCCTGTTCCGCTCGATATTCTATTACTTGCTGCCAATGTATTACATATTGGTGCTGATTTACTTTTAGAAGATGTACCCCCCCCCGAAGAGTTTGTAAAATAATTTTATTTCCACATCAACTATACTCATCATCATTTTTCAATTATTCTTCACTTACATTTGCGGCATCAAATAAAAATCATGGTAGACGTTATTCTTGGTTTACAGTGGGGCGATGAAGGCAAAGGAAAAATTGTTGATTACTTTGCACCCAATTACGATATCATTGCACGCTTTCAGGGTGGCCCCAATGCAGGGCACACATTGTATGTTGAGGGACAAAAAATGGTATTACACCAAATTCCTTCGGGTATCTTCCATCAAAATAAAATAAATATTATTGGTGGTGGTGTAGTTTTAGATCCGGTTACATTAAAAAAAGAATGTGATAAAGTAGCAGCATTTGGTATTGATGTTAAGAAAAATTTATTTATTTCGGAACGTACCAATATTATTGTACCCACACACAGGGCTTTAGATAAAGCAAGTGAATTGCAAAAAGGCGAAGGAAAAATTGGCTCTACCTTAAAAGGTATTGGTCCTGCTTACATGGATAAAACAGGTCGCAATGCCATACGTGCCGGAGATTTATTAGATAAAAGTTTTATTTCGAACTACATTAAACTTCGTTTAAAACATCAAAAGTTATTAGATAACTTTAATTTTATAGAAGATATTAGTTTATGGGAAGAAGAATTTTTTGAAGCTTTAGAATTTTTGCGCACATTAAATATTGTTAATGGAGAATATTTCATTAACAATAAAATTGCCGAAGGCAAAAAAGTTTTGGCAGAAGGTGCACAGGGAAGTATGCTGGATATTGATTTTGGTACATTTCCGTTTGTTACTTCTTCCAATACCATATCGGCAGGTGTATGTACAGGTTTAGGTGTATCGCCTAAGCAAATTAATGATGTACTGGGTGTAACTAAAGCCTATTGTACCAGAGTTGGCAGTGGGCCATTTCCAACAGAATTAGAAGATGCAACCGGAGAAGAATTGAGAAAAACCGGTAACGAATTTGGGGCTACTACCGGTCGCCCACGCCGTTGCGGATGGATAGATTTGGTAGCACTAAAATATGCTTGCATGATTAATGGTGTAACAAAAGTTGTTATGACAAAAGCCGATGTGTTAGATGCATTTGAAAACTTAGCAGTATGCACAGCCTATAATGTAAACGGAAAAGAAACTTCGGAAGTTCCATTTCAAATGAATAAATTAGCTATTGATCCGGTATTATCGTTTTTTAAAGGTTGGAATAAAAATACATCTGCCATAAAAGATGCAGCAGAATTACCAACAAACATGTCAACATATATTAATTATATTAACAGTTTTATTGGGGCTCCAATTAAGTATGTTTCAAATGGCCCCGAAAGAGAGCAAATTATTCAATTATAAATAAATAAAATTTTTAAAAAAAAGTTGCTGAAATTTTTGGTGAATAATATTTTCAGTTGAAATTTTACGTGACCAAACTTATTGGAATATGACAGCGAAATCTGATAAGAACAAAAAAAGTGCATCAAACTTTAATGATGACGAACCAGTAAAAAAATCATCCACTAAAAGTAAAAAACAATTAGAGGAAGAGGATGATGATTTAGATGATGACGATGATAGTATACAACCTGCAAAAAAAGTTGCAGCTAAATCATCTGCGAAAAAAAGTAAAGAAGATGATGATGACGATGATGATTTAGATGAAGAAGTTGATGACTGGGAAAAACCCGAAGAAGATGACAATTGGGATCCCGACTTCGATGAATTTGACATTCCAAAATCGAAAGGTGGAAGTGCTAAAAAAGCAGGCAAAAAAACCGGCGAAGATGAAGATTTTAAATTAGATGAAGATTTTAAAGAGTTTGATCTCTTCAATGATAAGGATGAGTTTGAAGACGATGAAGATGACGATTTTTAATCATCGAACCGCAAGTGAAAAAAACTACCTCTACCTTTAGCATAATTAATTTTAATTTATTTAAACAACAGATGTTGGGCTGGATTAACCGGTTCAACATCTGTTGTTTATTGGATAATCATCAGTACAGTTCTAAACACAACAGCATAGAATGTATTGCAGCTGCGAGTTCTATAAATTCTTTCACGGCAACAGAAGATGTTTGGCAACAGTTAAAAATATTTCTTCAGGAAAATAATGATTGGTTATTCGGACATGTGAGTTATGATTTCAAGAATAAAATCGAGCCACTGCAATCCAATCACTTCGATGCTGTGCAGTTTCCTGATATATTTTTCTTTCAGCCCGAAGTAGTGATCAGTTTATCTGAGAAAGAAGTGGAAATTTCTTCCGTTTCTATTTCACCTAAAAAAATATTCGATGAAATCATTCAGGAAAAAATAACCAATCAATCGGCATCATCAAATATTAATACTCAACCAAGGATTTCCAAAGAAAAATATTTGCAGATCATCCAACAACTTAAACAGCATATACTTCGGGGCGATTGTTATGAAATTAATTTTTGCCAGGAATTTTTTGCTGAAGAAACAATTATAGATCCTTTGAATGTTTATCATCAACTTACAAAAATTTCTCCTGTACCCTTTTCCTGCTTTTATAAACTGAATGATAAATATCTTTTGTGTGCCAGTCCCGAACGGTATATCAAGAAGACAAAAAATAATATCATCTCGCAACCCATCAAAGGAACTTTTAAACGTGATCTTTCCAACAATTTTCAGGATGAACTGCTAAAAAAACAGTTAAGCAAAAGTGCAAAAGAAAAAAGTGAAAATGTGATGGTGGTTGATATGGTACGAAACGATTTAAGTAAAATTTGCAAAGAAGCAACTGTTGTTGTTGAAGAATTATTTGGTGTATATTCTTTTCCGCAGGTACATCAGATGATTTCTACCATCCGCGGCGAATTGCAGGATGATATTGATTTTGCTGATGTGTTGAACGCCACATTTCCTATGGCTTCCATGACTGGTGCACCAAAAAGAAAAGTAATGGAATTAATTGAACAATATGAACAAGCAAAACGCGGCATCTACTCTGGTTGTGTGGGTTATATTTCTCCCAAAAAAGATTTCGATTTTAATGTGGTGATACGAAGCATTGCTTACAATCAATCCAATAAATATTTAAGTTATCAGGTTGGCGGCGGCATTACTTTTAACAGCGATGCAGAAAAAGAATACGAAGAATGTTTACTGAAAGCCGAAGCAATTAAAAAGGTTTTACAAAATAAAATGTAAAATTATTTTGAAGAAGTAACTGTTGTTGTGCCATCCAGCAATGCACGGATCGATTGCAATAGAATATCTCCTTTCTTTACTTCAAAAATTGTTTTTTTGTCATTAGGCAAACGCATCAAATAATTTTTTCCTTCCGAAAGGTCTTTATCAAATCTCGGATTCCATTTATTAAATACTGCAATATCCATTAAAAGGCTATTACAAATAATTAACGAATTAAATCGCCCACTTACTTCAACCGTATCTGTATGCACAAGTTCATTTTCGGTTAAAGCAGGTGTAGTGTTACTTTTATTTGCTAAATAAATTTTTGTTTCAGCAGCAGTCATGGTAGTTAATCCGCCTCCACCTTCCATTAAATAATGTGTAGCAATAAATTTTTTCACATGATTTCGTGTTTCTTCTTTCAATAAATACTGTAAAGTCCAAAAGTCTTTACTACCGCTTCGCTCAATAGCTTGTTTTACTCTTCCGGCACCACCATTATAGGCAGCAATTACCAATAACCAATCGCCAAATTCATTGTATAATTCTTTTAATAATTGTGCAGCAGCATAAGTACTTTTTACATAATCGGTTCTTTCATCATGATATTTTCCGGTTTTCAATCCAAATCTTTTGGCTTCATAATCCATCAATTGCCAAGGTCCTACTGCACCTGCCCAAGAAACTAAATTCGATTGTAAATGACTTTCAATAACACTTAAATATTTTAAACCTTTTGGCAATCCGTTTTGCTGTAAAATACCATCATATAAATCGAAATAAGGTTTTGCCCATAATTTCATTTTACTTAATTCTTTTCCTTGCTTTCGAATATATGCTTGTGTAAACGACCAAGCCTGCGGATTTAAAGGTGTTGTAAATGTTATTCCATTAATATTATTAGCCTCGCCAATTAAGTTTTTAAAAGAATACTTTTCTGTGGTAAGTGTACTATCGCCATTTTTATTAATTGCCAGCCCAATTAAGGGCATAAATACCCATAAAAAAAGTAGTTGCTTTTTGCTAATTAGTTTAAAAAAATATTGCAGCATATGTATTGCAACTTTCGGTACAACTGGTTTTAAATAATAGAAACGCTATTTCTTTAATTCCAACATTCTTTTAGAAAGTGAGAGCAAAGATAACTCGTTGAAATGAGAACAAAGTACTTGTAAACCAAAAGGCAGCCCATTACTATGTTTAAATAATGGAACAGAAATGGCCGGAATACCCACTAAATTGGCAAATACGGTATATATATCGGCCAAAAACATTTCGATAGGATCAGTAGATTTTTCTCCAATTTTAAATGCTGTTGTAGGAACAGTAGGCATTATAATAGCATCGAATTGCTTAAAAATAGTAGTGGTTGTATCGCTCAGAATTCTTCTAACTTGTTGGGCTTTTGTAAAATAAGCATCGTAATATCCGGCACTTAATACAAAAGTTCCAAGCATAATTCTGCGTTGAACTTCTTTACCAAATCCTTGACTACGACTTTTTTTATACATTTCGGTTAAATCATCGGTTGCAGTAAGAGGTGCTCTATAACCATATTTTACGCCATCAAATCGAGATAAATTACTGGATGCCTCGGCAGTTGTTAGAACATAATATACAGGAACTATATAATTTAATAATTCAAATGTTACCGGCTCTACTTCATGCCCATCTGCTTTTAACTGTTCTATAAAAAGCCGAATAGATGCAGCTATTTCTTTATCTAAAGCCGGATTGCTTAGTGCTTCTGTAAAATAGGCAATTTTATATTTTTTATTGGATTGAAGTTGTGTTGAATAATTGGGAACAATTTGTTGCGATGCGGTGCTATCGTACGCATCGTTACCGGCAATTATTTCTAAAGCCAATGCAGCATCATCAATATTAGCAGCGAAAATGCCAATTTGATCGAAAGAAGAGGCATAAGCAATTAATCCATACCGAGATATTCTACCATACGTTGGTTTTAATCCAACAATACCACAAAAATCTGCAGGTTGCCGAACAGATCCGCCAGTATCACTTCCCAAACTTATCATACACATTCCTGCTTGAACAGCCACAGCAGAACCTCCTGAAGAACCACCGGGAACACGGGTTTCATCAAAGGCATTTTTAACTGCACCAAAAGCCGAATTTTCGTTACTACTGCCCATAGCAAATTCATCACAATTATTTCTTCCTATAATAATGGCATCTTCGGCCAATAACTTTTCAACTACAGTGGCATTATAAATTGAGAGGTAGTTTTCCAGAATATGAGATGATGCTGAAACCTTATGGTCTTTATAACAAATAACATCTTTCAATGCTACTATAACACCATGTAATTTACCAAGAGGCCTATTGCCGGCAGCACGCTTAGCATCTAAATCGGCAGCTTGTGCCAATGCTTCCTGAGCATATACTTCTAAAAAAGCATTCAACTGTTTATTAGCTTCAATAACAGATAAATAATGATTTACAGCTATTTTACATCCATCTTGATTGGCAAGTAAAAACTGTTGGTATATTTCTATTGATGTAAACGAAAACAAATTTTTTTGTTTTAAATGATTACTATTTAATTAACTCCATTCCTCTATTTCGGCTAATTTTTGTTTTTTTTCAACCTTTACACAAAGGAAAATACTTATCTCATAAAGAATCATTAGGGGTATGGCACAAATGATTTGACTAAGCATATCGGGAGGTGTAATAATTGCAGCTAAAACAAATATAATTAGTACCGCATACCTACGGGCACGCCGCAAAAAGGAAGCACTAACAACTCCAATTTTAGCTAAAAAAAACATTACTAATGGTAATTGAAATGCTAATCCGGCACCTAATATTAATGGTACAATTGTATTAAAATAGCTGGCAATAGTCCATCTGTTTTCAATATTATCATCAATCGAAAACTTAGCAAAGAAGTGAATGGTGTATGGAGCAATAACAAAATATCCGAAAAGAATTCCTAAAAAGAATAATACCGATACCCAAAAAATTACTCCACGAGTATTATGCAATTCTTTTTGTGTTAAACCGGGTTTAATAAATTTCCAAAATTGCCAAAATACATACGGAAATGCAATAATAAAACCTCCTATTAGGACTATATTAAAGTAAACTCCAAATTGCCCACCTACGGTATTACTTTGCATAGTAACATTAATTTTATCCATACATAGCTTTGCTCCAAGCCCTAATTGATTGCTTATTTTGCATAGAAAAGTGTAGGTAGGAAAATTACTATGCGTAGGCCCCATTAAGATGTTTTTAATAAAAAAGCTATCAAACTTCCACATTAAAATAGCACCTAATGAAATTGCAATTGCCGACCGAAAAATATGGGCTCTTAATTCATCTAAATGATCAAAAAAAGACATTTCGGCCTTAGTACCAGCATTAGAATTCTTGTTAAAAAATTTCATTTTTTATAAAATACAATAGCCTCAAAATTATTGCAAATAAAACAAAACCTCGCAAAATAAGTTGCGAGGTTTTTATTGAATTTATACTATAATAAATCAATAATATATTGATTTATTTATTGGTAGAATCGGTTTTATTTTCAACTGGTTTATTAGTAGTTGATGAAGGTTCATTTATTTGATCTTCAATTTCCCTTCTTACATTATTTTTAGCATCATTAAACTCTCTGATGCCTTTACCTAATCCACGCATTAATTCGGGAATTTTTTTTCCACCAAACATTAATACAACTATTAGTAAAATAACAATTATATGTGGGCCAGCAAATAAATCTCCCATAATTATAAATTTTAAATTTCACTATAAAGGTATATTAAAATTTGTTACCCAAATATTTTTATACCTAAGCTAATACAATTAAAATCTCTTTTCTTTAATACGTGCACTTTTACCACTGCGCTCGCGTAAATAGTATAATTTGGCACGGCGAACTTTACCGGCTTTATTTAATACAATTGAATCGATATTGGGTGAAAAGAAAGGAAATAACCTTTCAACACCTATTCCATCGGAAATTTTACGAACAGTAAAAGAAGCAGTAGCTCCATTTCCTTGAATTTTAACTACATCTCCACGGAAACTTTGAATACGCTCTTTACCTCCTTCTACAATTTTATAATTAACGGTAACATTATCACCGGCTTTAAATTTCGGAAGTTCTTTTTTAACTGTTAATTGTTCGTGTACAAACTGAACTGCTTCGCTCATAACTTTAATTTTTGCGGACGGCAAAGGTAATGGAAAATTCGAAATTACAAACGCAATTTTCTAATTCTTTATCTTGCTACGTTTACGGCTCTTTTTTCTCTAATAACTGTAACCTTAATTTGGCCCGGATAAGTCATTTCTGTTTGAATTTTTTGGGCAATTTCGAAACTTAATTTATCACTATCAGTATCTGTTACTTTATCTGCCTCCACAATTACCCTTAACTCTCGCCCAGCCTGAATTGCATACGCTTTTTCCACTCCTTGATAATTCATAGCCAAATTTTCCAAATCCTTAATACGTTGCAAATATTGTTGCATTATTTCACGTCTTGCACCAGGTCTCGCACCACTAATTGCATCGCATGCCTGAACAATTGGCGAAATGACATATTGCATTTCCATTTCATCGTGATGAGCACCTATTGCGTTAACTACTGCAGGATTTTCGCCATATTTTTCGGCCAACTTAGCCCCTAATAAAGCATGACTTAATTCGGTTTCCTCATCGGGTACTTTACCAATATCGTGTAATAATCCGGCACGTTTTGCCAATTTTGGATTCATTCCCAATTCACTTGCCATTATTGCACATAAATTAGCAACTTCACGGCTATGCATTAATAAATTTTGCCCATAAGAAGAACGAAAACGCATTTTACCTACTATTCTTACCAATTCTTTATGCAACCCATGAATGCCCAATTCAATTACCGTTCTTTCTCCAATTTCCATTACTTGTTCTTCTAATTGCTTGCGTGTTTTTTCTACTACTTCTTCAATACGAGCCGGATGAATACGACCATCGGCTACTAATCTTTGCAAACTTAAACGAGCTATTTCTCTACGAAGTGGATCGAATGAAGATAAGATGATTGCCTCAGGTGTATCATCTACAATTAAATCTACTCCGGTTGCAGCTTCAATAGCACGTATATTCCTTCCTTCTCTACCAATAATTTGACCTTTAATTTCATCAGTTTCTAAATTAAAAACTGTAACTGTATTTTCGATAGTTTGTTCGGCTGCTGTTCGTTGAATAGATTGAATAACAATTTTTCGGGCTTCTTTATTTGCCTTTTGCTTGGCTTCTTCAATAATTTCTTGCTGAACAGATAAAGCTTGTGTTTGTGCTTCGTGCTTTAAACTTTCTATTAACTGTGCTTTTGCCTCATCGGCAGTTAAATTGGCAATTTTTTCGAGGCGACGTATATGTTCTTCTTGATGCTTTTCGAGCTCAGTACGTTTATGATTTACTACTTCAATTTGCCTGTTAAGGTTTTCTTTAATTATTTCGTTTTCCTTTAATTGCTTATCTAATGCAATTTCTTTTTGATTGATAGCAATTTCTTTTTGTTTAACACGCGTCTCAGACTCGCTCATTCTTCTGTTTCGTTCCAACACTTCTTTATCGTGTTCTGCCTTTAACTGCACAAATTTTTCTTTGGCTTCGAGCTGTTTTTCTTTTTTAATAGTTTCGGCTCTTAATTCAGCCTCTTTAATAATACTTTGTGCTTGAAGTTCGGCTTCTTCAACCTGCCTTTTGGTGTTTTTGGCAAAAATAAATTTACCCGCTATAACACCTGCAATTAGTGCAATTACACCAATTATAATAGAAATAACCAATGGGTTCATGATTGTTCAATGTTTTAAAATAGTTCACAATTAATCTAATATCTGCCTCTCCGTTACTTTACAAAATAAGGGCTAATTTGCGAAGATAAATAATTTAGGGTACTGAAATAGTTTGGAATGAGATTTAATTATATTGAAAAAGTATTTAATTGCTAAGGTTCATTGGTTATGTTTTTCATTAATAAGCTTTCAAGACTGATAAGCTTATTAAAAATTTCTTGCTGCTGAATAATATCGGTGGTAGATTTTGTTTGTTCGGTTGCAAACCATAATAATACCATCGATACATAATCTTGCATATCCTTACCGGCAAAACTATTTTTAAATTCTATTACTTTATCGTTAATTAATTTAACGGTTTTACGCAACATTTCTTCGTCTGCAGGCTCTATTTTTAACCGATATGTTCTATCGGCAATAACTACATTAACAGGAATTAAATTATTCATATTACTCTGCATTCAATAGTGAAATACATTTTTCAATTTCTTTTAAATAACCGTCAATCCTTTTTTCTAATTCTTTTTTATCTTCTTTACTTGAGTTGCTATAACCTAATTTAAGTACATCAACTTGTCTATGTAAATTATCTAATTCTTCTTTTTGTGATTGAATAAGTTGATTTGATTTTTCTATATCGTTTTTAAGTTTAAGATTTTCTTTCTGAACCTGTTGATGCTCTTTTAACAACTGTTGCAGCTTTAGTTGAATATTTTGTATTTGAAGTTGAATTTGATTGTACATTGAATAAAGTTTTAGCCTATTTATTTCCTTATTTCTGCTGCTACTTCTTTTTCCAAATTTTCTATTAATTTATTAACTATACTATCAATTTCTTTATCGGTAAGTGTTTTTTCTTCATCTAAAAAAGTAAAACTAATTGCTAAAGACTTTTTATTTGCTCCTAATTTATCGCTTTCAAAAACATCAAACAACCGCATAGATTGCAATTTGGGCAACTTTATTTTTTTAACTACTGCCTCAATAAATTCGTACGTAACTGTATTAGCTACTACCAAAGCCAAATCCCTTTGCACCGACTGAAATTTGGGTACTTCTTTATATACTATTTTTTGTTTTTCAATTGCTTTTAAAATTTCAGAAAAATTAAAATCAATAAAATATACAGGTTGTTTTATATCGAAAAGTTGAAGTTTATTTGAAGCAACTAATGCCAATTTGCCTAATTCTTTTTTGCCACAAAAAATTTGAAATTCGTTTTCATTCTGTTCAATGCGATAATCAATTAAGCCCAATAAATTAACAATACTTGTAACAATGCCTTTTGCAGTAAAAAAATCTAAAGGTTTAGATTTTTGTCTCCAAAAATTTTCGTGATTATTTCCTGTTATATACAAACTTAAATGTTCTTCTTCTTTATATTTTCCTACTTCGCTGCTATAATAAGTTTTACCAAACTCAAATAATTGGAGGTTGGTATTTTTCCTGTTAATATTATAGATAATAGATTCTAATCCGGTTTCTAACATTGATGGGCGAAGTACATCTAACTCTGCACTTAAATTGTTAATCATTTTTACCGCAGTTTGCAATACTTCTTTATCGAAATAATTACTGTTGGTAATTGAATTGGTAAATATTTCATTAAAGCCTTGTGCGGCTAAGTAGTTAGCAATTTTTTCACGTAGCTTTTCTTTTATTCCATATTGATCGGTTGCTGGAGAAATGGTTATGGTAGAGGGAATATCAATACTATCCAATCCATCAATTCGTACAATTTCTTCTACAATATCTGCCGGCAAACTAATATCGGGTTTACTAAATGGTATGGCAACCCATAATTCATCTATGCCTTCTTTCACAATCTCAAAACCCAATGCCACTAAAATTCTTTTTACTGCATCGGGGTGATAATTTTTTCCGCTGAGTTTTTTTAGGTAATGATATTTAATAGCAATTTGTACTTTCTCTTTGGGCATTGGATAAACATCAACCACTTCGCTGCTAATTTCTCCGCCCGCTATTTCTTTTATTAGTAATGCAGCCCTTTTTAAAACATGTACGGTATTAGAAATATCTACCCCTTTTTCAAATCGGGTTGCTGCATCTGTTCTTAATCCATGGTGTAAAGAAGTTCTTCGTATAGCAATTGAATTAAAACAAGCACTTTCTAAAAAAATATTTTTGGTAGATGTATTCACTCCACTATGTAATCCTCCAAATACTCCGCCAATGCACATTGGTTCTTCGTTCCCGTTACATATCATTAAATCGTTGGCAACTAATTTTCTTTCCTTCTCATCTAATGTAACAAATGTTGTTCCTGCTTGTAGATTTTTTACAATTACATGATTGTTTTTAATGGCCGCTACATCAAATGCATGCAAGGGCTGACCCGTTTCGTGCAGTATATAATTGGTAATATCTACTATATTATTAATGGGCCTAAGGCCAATTGCCATTAATTTGTTTTTTAGCCATTGAGGAGAATTGGCAACTGTAATATTGCTGATAGTTACTCCGGCATAACGCGGGCAAGCTTCGGGATTTTGAACCGTAACTTTTATAGGCAATGAAACATTATCGGGCTTAAAAATATTATTGAAAATAGATTTAGGCTTTGTTTCTTTTTTATTATGATGTGTTAAATAAGCACAAACATCTTTAGCAACACCATAATGACTCATCGCCTCCATTCTATTCGGCGTTAATCCAATTTCATATATCCAATCGGTATATAGCTGAAAATATTCTGCTGCAGATTTTCCTACTACAGCATCGTTCGGTAAAACAATAATACCTTCATGAGAAACGCCTAATCCAATTTCATCTTCGGCACAAATCATTCCAAAACTTTCTATTCCACGAATTTTGGCAACCTTCATGGTAATAGGTTCTCCATGTATGGGATAAATTGTTGTACCAACAGTTGCCACTACCACTTTCTGTCCAGCTGCAACATTAGATGCTCCGCAAACAATTTGTAAACTTTCTTTTTCGCCTATTGAAACTCGTGTAATTTTTAGTTTATCGGCATTAGGATGCAAATCGCATTGAATTACTTCTCCTATTATTAATCCGTTTAACCCTCCTTTAATACTTTCATATTTTTCTAAACTTTCTACTTCTAATCCAATAGAAGTAAGAATACGAGATAATTTTTCCGGTTCAATTACTTCTGAAAGATATTCACTTAACCAATTATAACTAATCGTCATGTTTTTTTGTTGAATGAACTGCAAATATAGTTGATAGCGTTAAGTTATCATTAATGCCTGCAATTAAGAGAATAAAACAGAAACAGAACGCCATTATTACACGCCAAATTGTACCAAATGATGTTCAATATGTTTATACATACCCCGAGCCCATTCTGTTGGTGTTAGTTTACCAAAAAAAGAATGTGGATGAGTTGTAACTCCGGCTTCTCCATTATCGGCAAATTGTTGAATTAAATTCAATAATTTATTTTTTTCAGCGGCAAAATCTCTCTCATCTTTTATAACAAAACTTTTATCGGTAGGTGCATTTTTAGTAAAAGGCTTTTCGTTAAAAAAGGCAGGTTTTACAAGAGATCCTATAATTCTTCCTATAAAAATTCTGGGCGGAAATTTTTTTGCTGTTGCTACTTCCATTGCGGCATTACAATGTGCCAACATTTGAGCTACTTGCATTTTACCCCATTTTCTTTGAGAAGCAGGCGTTAACTGTTCAATTCTATTTTTTAGTAACGCCACATCGGCTGTATTGAATAAATTTTTCAAGTTGCTATTTTTTTATTTGTACTAATTGATATGAGTTATCTATTATTTTTTTTATTTGCTGCGAAGATAAAATTCCGTTTACAATAATTGTATTCCAGTGCTTTTTGTTCATGTGATACCCGGGCAATACCGCAGTAGGATATGCTGCTCGCAGTTCAATTGCTTCATCGGGGTTGCATTTAGCATTAAATTGTAAAGGTTGTGCATCTAATGCAATTATTAAAAATATTTTTCCATTTATTTTTAAAACCAAATTAGTATCTCCAAAAGGAAAAGCTTCTTCAACATTGGCTTTAGTTAAACAATATTCTCTTAATAATTCAACGTTCATAATTTATGTATTTTATACACACTAAACCTACCCCAAATGGGGTATTGTTTGCATGTGTCTCGTATTCTATATTTGTTTTAATAATTTAGCTGTTTTTGGGGGAAGGCAGTTTTCGAATTATTTGAAAGCATCTCAAAAGGATGCTTTCCTTTTTTATAATAGCCCTACTTTATGTAAAGCTTCAATTTTATTACTTACCTGAAGTTTTACATAAATATTTCGCAAATGCGATTTTACCGTTTCATTACTTAAAAATAATAAACTTGCTATTTCTTTATTAAGCAATCCTTTTGCTGTGTACTGTAAAATTTCTATTTCACGTTCGGTTAACAGGTCATGAAAATTATTTTGCTTAGGCCTACTAAATTCGGATATTACTTTTTTAGCAATAAACGGACTCATAGGTGCACCGCCATTATACAGCTCAATAATTGATTTTATTATACTTTCAGAACCAGAATCTTTTAAAATATATCCGCAAGCTCCTGCTCTTAAAGCATCAAAAACCATATCTGTATTATCGTGTATTGTACAAACTAAAAATTCAATGGCAGGTATAGTGTGCTTTAATATAGTAATCATTTCAATACCATTCATTCCATTCATTTCAATATCGGCAATTACAATATCGGGTAAAATATGCGGTATTTCTTTAACTGCATACTCGGCCGATGCAAATTCGCCAACCAAATGCATATTAGATTGAGCATTAATTAACTGAATTAATGCTTCTCTAAAAATTTTATTGTCTTCAACAATTGCAATTTTTATCATTGTTATATAGCATTAAGAGGAATAACAAATTTTAATATGGTTCCATTATTAGCATTTACGTTAATTGTTCCTTTGTGCCTTTTTATTCTAAGTGCCATGTTCGACAACCCATATCCTTTATATTTTAAACTATCTTGAGAATTTAAATTTACACCTTTACCGTTATCCCTTATTTCAATTTCTAAACAATTATTTACAATTTCAATTATTAAATTGGCTGTTGTAGCATTAGAATGCTTAAGTATATTGTGCAAAGCTTCTTTTACAGTTAAATATATATCTCTTCTTTTATCGCCTTGAATAATAAAGGAAGGAATTATTTCGGGGAAAGATGTAATTAAATTTATTTCCGAATTTTCGAAAAGACTATTTGCCATGGGTTGTATATAAGCAATTAACTTTTCGAGCGAATCATTTTCAGGATTCATACTCCAAATTACTTCCCGAACTTTTTGAGATAATAATTGAATTGATTTACCAAACTTTTCTAAATCATCATTTAATTCAGGACTTTTATTTTTCTTATAAATCATTTCAATTGTTAATCGCATAGCAGAAATGGTGGCACCAATATCATCATGAAATTCAGCACTGATTCTTTGTCGCTCTGCTTGTAATGCAATTTTCTTTTCGTAAAAAACTTTTCGAGCAGTTAGCTTTGTATGTATAAAATTGCGTATTATAATTATAATTACAAATATTATAAAAATAGCAAGTAGCATACTAAACCACCAGGTTTTCCACCAAACTTCATCTATAATAAAGTTATACTGAATTTGTTTATCGCTTAGGTTTCTATGCGTTGAAGCAATAAAGGTATATTTGCCGGGTTCTAAAGTATTAAACTCAATTGTACGCTGTAAAGCAACAGTAGCATTATTTACAATTTCTACATTATCTTTTATTAGTTTATAATATACTTGTAAGGCTTCTTCATTATAATAAAAAGGTACACCAATTTTAAATTTTATGTTTTGCTTTTGATAGGGTAAATGCAAATTATTATCAATTAATGTATCTTCATTATTAACAACCACATTTAATAAATAGGCATGCGTTATATAGTTTTGCGATTTATTTTTATTTAAATTATGAATTTTAAAAAAGCCTTCCTCAGCAGCCACAAAAGCATTTGTATCTAACTCTGCAATATCAAGTATATTCAAATCTTCATGAAAAGGAATTTTAAATCCAAGCAATAATTTTCCGGTTTCCATATCAAGAATTTGGGCACTTCCATTTCGATATATCCACAAATGATTTTTAATAATATTTATTCTTTCTACATAATTAGTTCTTAAGCCCGATTTTTCGGTTAATAGCGATTGGTAACAAGTATCTTTACTTTCTTGTTTAAATAATATTCCATTATTTACCGTACTTATATAAATTATGTTATTATAAATAAGAATCCAAGTTGCTTTTAGAATTGGATTCTTAGAAGCTGTTTGAGTTAATTAATATTTTTCACCATTAAGCACATCATGGCTAAATAAATGAAGCTAATGGCAGATTCTTCTGTTCTTTCATAATTGATAACAAGCCGTCTAAAATTTAATAACAATGCAAAAGTTCTTTCAACAATCCATCGTTTGGGTTGTATTTTCCAATCTTTGGTTGTATCAGTTCTTTTAACAATGGTTAAGCTCATATTCAATTTCTTTTGAACCCATCTTTTTAGATTTCCCCTATAACCCGAATCAG
>DAHXOT010000044.1 GCA_027364735.1 Hydrotalea sp.
ATTAAGCTAAGAATAAATAATGCATCGCTGTTATATTGATAACAAGCATCTAATATTTTAGAAATAACATCTACCCGATTCTTTTTTTTATCCATTGCTCCGCAAATTATGTAGGAATTAATTGCGAAAACCTTTTTTGTAGAAAGATGAGAAAATTATTTTTGCTCATAATAAGGAATATCATCGCGAGAAATTGCCGTTTTTTGTTGCCAAAATGCAGGTGTAACAATATGGCCATCTTCTGTTTGTAACATTCGCCCATAAATAGCATTAATGGCATTAAAGTTATAGTCGGTTACACCAATAATAAATTTTTCGGGTGCAGGCGATAATGGCAGTGGGGCAACTTCACCTTCGGCCAAAGGCTTTGCAGGAGCAGCTTTTGGTGTCGGTGCTACTGCAACAATTACTTCGTATTTATTAAACTCTAATAATGTTTTTAAAAATTCTATTCTTTCTGCAGATACATTTTTTTCAACAATGGCACATCTAACACCATTTAATTCTTCTACCGTATGATTTTGATTGATTGCCATAACAAGTTATAAGTTGTAAGTATTAAGTAATAAGTTAGAAGCCGCTGCTTAATGAGAAAATATATTCGTAAATAAAACTGAACAAACCGGTTAGTACAATACCTGCAACACAAATTATCATTGCAATTTTTGGTAAAAACGGAATAGATAATTTTTCAATCGGCGTTTCGTTTGCATCCATGAAAATTGCTTTCACCACACGTAAATAATAGTAGAAAGAAATAATTAAGTTTAATGCAGCAATAATAATCCAAATAATTAATCCTTTGCTTCCGGCAATACCGGTTCCTGCCATCAACAAAAAATATTTACCAAAAAATCCGGCCGTTGGCGGAACACCAGCCAATGAAAATAAAGCGATGGTTATTACCCAACTTAAAAAAGGATTTGTAGTATATAAGGCTTTATAATCAGCAATTGTTTCTTTACCGGTAACTGCACTTATAAAAGAAATAACTGCAAATGCCGCAAGGTTCGAAAAAACATAAATTAAAATAAAATAAATAACCGAAGCCGTTCCTGCTTGCGAACTTCCCGATATACCAATTAAAATAAAACCAACTTGTGCAATGGAAGAAAAGGCAAGAAATCGTTTTAAATTATTTTGACGAATAGCAAATAAATTTCCAACAATAATGGTTGCTATCGAAAGAATAAACAACATATTATACCATGTTGTTGCCAATGGTTTAAATGCACCATATAAAACCGAAACAAATACAAACAACACAGCTCCTTTTGAAATTACGGAGAGATAAGATGTTACAGCAACAGGTGCACCTTCGTACACATCGGCGGTCCATAAGTGAAAAGGAACAACAGAAATTTTAAATGCAAATCCTGCAAATAATAATATAAATGCTAATAGCTGAATGGGTGTTCCGGTAAGGGTTTGAGGCAATTCGGAAAACAATAATGTTCCGGTTGCACCATATACCAACGAAATACCAAATAACAATAAACCGGATGAAAATGCCGATGAGATAATTAATTTAAAAGCAGCTTCGGATGATTGTTTTTTATCTAAATTAAAATTAACTACTGCGGCTAATGGAATGGTTGACATTTCGAGACCAATATAAAACAGTAATAAGTTTCCGCTCGATATCATTAAAAACATTCCCAATAATGTAGAGAGTAATAACATGTAAAACTCTGCAACATGTTTATGGTTTTGTAGCCACGAATAAGATGATAACGAAATAATGAATATGCCCAGACTTAATATTCCTTTTTCAAAAGAAATCAGATTATTTGTTTTAAACATTTCGTTAAACAAAACACCTTCCTGATTGCCAATAAAACTAAACACAACATTCAACAGCAATAAAATATTAATAAGCTTTAAAAGGGCTTCATTTTTCCAATCTTTGCTTCCAACTTTAATAAACAGCAAAATAAAAATGATAACCGTAATTACCAGTTCTTGTTTCATCAATATCAAAAAATCATTCAACATACATTGTTTTTATAATTGAATATTCAATTCCAATAATCTAACTACTTTATTTAAGAATCATCAATACTTTATTCATAATAGTATTTGTTCCCGAACCAATTAAATCGTTTAACCAAAATGGTGCAATACCAATAACAACAATAGCGATGATTAATAATGCAGCAGCAAATTTTTCATTCCATCTTGCATCGGTTAATTGATTGTATTGTTCATTTGTAACAGGCCCCATTATTGCTTGTCCTGCAGCTCTTAAAATATATACTGCCGTAACTACAATAGAAGCACAAGCTAAAATGGTAGCCACCCGATACATAGTATCGGCATTTTGCCAAGAGCCCATAAATACCGTCATTTCTGCAACAAATCCGCTAAAGCCCGGTAAACCTAAAGAGGTTAAACCGGCAATCATAAATACAGTTGAAATAAAAGGCATTACTTTTAACATGCCTCCTAATTGATCTACCATTCTTGTATGTGCTCTGCTGTATATCATTCCAATGGCAGCGAAGAAAAGGGCAGTCATTAATCCGTGCGATACCATTTGCATTACAGCACCATTAATAGATGTTCTTGTTAGCATGCCTATTCCAAACAAAACAAAACCGGTATGACTAACTGATGAATATGCATTGATATATTTTAAATCTTTCTGCATCATGGTAGCGAATGCGCCATAAATAATTCCGATAGTGGATAATAAAATGATGATCCATTGATACTCGTGTGCAGCATCGGGCATTAAATAAGTAGCCACACGCAAACATCCGTACCCACCTAATTTCATAGATATTCCGGCTAAAAACATGGATGCTGCCGTTGGTGCTGAAGAATGCCCATCGGGCACCCAAGTATGAAATGGAAATAATGCTGTAAAAATTCCGAAACCAATAAATAAGAATGGAAAAAATATTTTTTGCGTTAATAAAGGAATATTGGCTTGTGCAATAGCCAATAAATCGAATGATTGATTATTGGAAAATGTGTAATAATACACACCGGCAAGACCAACAAAAATTAATGCAGAACCACCCATTAACATTAATGCCAACTTCATGGCACTGTATTCCTTTTTACCACTACCCCAAATACCAATTAATAAAAATTTAGGAATTACGGCAACTTCTAAAAAGAAGAACATGGTAAATAAATCGAGCGAAATAAAAAACCCATACGCACCTAAGCTTAAGAAAATAAGCAGAAAGAAAAATTCTTTACTTAATGTTTCTTGTGCCCACGATACCAACACACCAGCAACAACCACCAAAGAAGTTAATAAAATCATGGCTACAGAAATACCATCAACCCCAACATGATAATGAATATTTAAACTATCGAACCAATTATAATCGTATTGAAACAACATTGGTGCAGTGTTGCTGGCTCTTTCTTTCAGGTATTGAAATAACAGATTAAATACCAAAGCCAATTGCAATAACGAACCTGCCAATGCAACTGTACGCACTTGCTTTAATCCTTTTACAAACAATATTATTATTGCTGTTATTAAAGGTAAGATGATAAGAAACGATAAATTCATTTTATGAGTTATAAGTTATGGGTTATGAATTATGAGTTTGTTTTGAAGTAAGAATAGCACTTCTCAACATTTTTAATAATCCATTTCCTTCGTTAAATAATTTTTCAAATTTTTCTACAGTTAAATAATTTGTTGCTTTTAATAATTCAAGCCAATAAATTGTTTCGTCACATTCTTTCTGAGCTATTGCCAACTTGTGAATAAAATCAGCTTTGCTTTCTGCATTTTGAGCTTCTTTTATTAAAGCACCTACTGCTGTTCCACTTCTCAAAAGCTGTTTACTCATCACATATTCTTTCTTGTCTTCAGCCAGATATTTATAAACATTAATGACAGAAATTGCAAACTCAAAACTCTTATCTACCAATATTCCTTTTTTCATAGTCATAAGGTTTTTAACCCATAACTCATCATTTATCATTCATCACTCTTGTCACTTCCACACATAAATAAACAACACAGCCAACGCAACTATTCCACCAAAAAAATACAACGCATAATTTTGTACTTTACCCGATTGTACTCCTTTAATTAATTCAGAAATTTTTGCAGTAATGGTTGCTAATAAATTCATACAACCATCCACAATATTTTTATCAATCCATGCTGCCGGTCTTCCAATTAAATTAAAAACTATTTTTTTGGTAATGAATAAATACAATTCATCAATATAAAATTTTCTATACGCCGACCTGTACAATCCACCGAAAGTATTTGCAACAGCATCTGGTTTTGCATTTGCATTTTTATATAAAACAGTGGCCAACAAAATTCCCAACACACCAAATAAAACAGGAGCAGCAGAGAAGGCATAATTAATATGTGTTTCTAATGCAGCACCATCGGTTGTTACAAAATGCGAGAAAGGAATGAAACCTGCAACAGCAGCCATGATTCCTAAAATTATTAATGGCAATTTCATAGACCAAGTTCCTTCGCCATGATGATGACTATGTACATGAGCTTCTTTGCTCCAGAAAATTGAATAATATAATCGGAACATATAAAAAGCGGTTAGTCCGGATGTAAATAATGCCACACCGTACACCAATTTGTTGGCGTTAAATGCGGCCAATAAAATTTCTTCTTTACTAAAAAATCCTGCAAATGGCGGAATGCCTGCAATAGCTAAACAAGCAATTAAAAATGAAAAATGTGTGATGGGCATTAGCTTTCTTAACCCACCCATATCTTTCATATCGTTGCTATGAACCAAATGAATAACAGCACCTGCACCAAGAAATAACAACGATTTAAAAAATGCATGTGTAAATAAATGGAACATAGAGCCCATATAACCCAAACCTTCTTCGCCACCTTGTTTTGCAACACCCAATGCAAACATCATATACCCAATTTGGCTCATGGTTGAATAGGCTAATACTCTTTTAATATCGGTTTGTGTGCAGGCAATAATAGCTGCAATAAATGCAGAAGCCAATCCAACATACGTTACAATTTGCAATGCAAATTCATCAACAGAAAATATGGGAAATAATCTTGCAACTAAATACACACCGGCAACCACCATGGTGGCAGCATGTATTAATGCAGAAACAGGTGTTGGACCTTCCATAGCATCGGGCAACCAAATATGCAAAGGAAACATAGCAGACTTTCCGGCACCACCAATAAATACCAGTGTTAAACCCCAAGTTAAAACAGATGCTCCTACAAATGTTGCGGAGGAAATGCCTAAAAAATAGGTAGACTGTGTATCGGTTAATCTTGTAATTAATGTTTCAAAGTCTAATGTTTGTGCGTAGAATGATAAAATTAAAATACCAATCAAAAATCCTAAATCGGCAAAACGTGTAACAATGAATGCTTTTTTAGAAGCCGCTA
Organism: Hydrotalea sp.; assembly: GCA_027364735.1. Classification (GTDB taxonomy): domain Bacteria; phylum Bacteroidota; class Bacteroidia; order Chitinophagales; family Chitinophagaceae; genus JAKAJX01. The sequence goes on from DAHXOT010000044.1 coordinate 5,378, forward strand.
CAGCCGATGGTTTATCGTAATAATATCCAATTAATAAATAAGATGAAACACCAACCAATTCCCAGAACATGTATATCTGAAAGATATTGGTTGAAATAACTAATCCCAACATTGAAAAAGTAAATAAAGAAAGAAATGCATAATAAGTTGCAAATCGTTCTTCACCTTTCATATATCCTAAACTAAAAATATGCACCATTAAAGAAACAAAGCTTACCACCACCAACATCATTACAGAAATGGGATCGAGAATAATTCCCAGATCAATAGAAACGTTTGGTGAAAATTGTAACCATGTATATTGTAATGCAATTATTTTTTGATATACCCCATTTACTTTTCCATCAATAAAAAAATAATAGTAGGCTGTTTGTAATGATAATAAAGCGGTTATTAACAAAGCCGTTACACCTATTACTCCGGAAAATGATTTAAAATATTTTCTGCCAAATAAACCAAGTATCACAAAAGTTGCTAAAGGCAACAATGGAATTAATGCTATGTAAGAATAATGATTCATTTTATATGTTTAATACACTCCTTGAAATTTCCTCTTTCGGAGGAATTTGGGGAGGCTTTTAATATTTTAATTCTCCTGCATCTTCTACATCAATAGAATGATGGCTTCTGTATAAATTAATTATAATAGCTATTGCAACAGCAGCTTCTGCGGCAGCAATGGTAATAATAAATATGCTGAAAAATATTCCATCTAATTTTTCAGGATATAGATACTTATTAAATGCTATAAAATTGATATTTACACTATTAAGAATTAATTCAATTGCCATTAACATGGTAATCATATTACGCCGAGTAAACAACCCATACATGCCAATAAAAAATAAAGCTGTACTTACAAATAGAATATGTGTTATAGGTACTTCATTCATTTTATTCGGGTTTAGATTTTATTGCAATTACAATACAACCAATCATTGCTGCCAATAATAACATACTTATTGCTTCAAAAGGCAAAACAAATCCATGTTCTGTTGTACTTAACATTTGAGTACCTATTTCAGAAACATTGGCATTTACAACAGTGGTAGTATTGGGATGAAATTCGTTTAAACTTATTACCCGATAAATAAAAGCCAACCCTGCTAATACAGATAGTATAGAAAAAACCTTTCTGCCGGTAATAGCTTTGGGCATTTGTTCGCCTGCTTTTTGGGTAAGAAATATAGAAAATATAATTAACACAACTATCCCTCCTACATACACAATTATCTGAACTGCTGCAATAAAATTCATATCCATCCAAAAATATAATCCGGCAATGCCTACTAAAGAAAATAATAACCAGATAGAGGAGCGAAAAATTTTTCGGGTGGTAACCGATAAAATTCCTGTCAACAAAATAAATGTTGAGATACAATAAAATATAATAGCTGATGCACTCATTCTTCTATGCCCTCCCTAATTTTTGATCCGGGTTTATTTAACCGTTTAATTAAATGATTTCTATTAAATACACTATGCTCAAAAGTATTAGCCATTTTTATAGCATCGGTTGGACAAGCCTCTACACATAAGCCACACATGGTACACAATTCTAAATGATAAATATGCTGATCAATTGCCTTTTTCTTTTTTCCTTCCGGTGTAATATCAAATTTGCTGATGATTTTGATAGAGCCATTAGGACAAGCAATTTCGCAAGAAGAACAACCGGTACAAGTATGCTCATTATTAGCATCATGCGGCATAATAACTTCGCCTCTAAATCTTTCGGCTAATTGTAAATTTTTTCTGTTTTCGGGGTATTCTTCGGTTAATATTTCTTTATGATGCGTAAAATAATAACCGGTAAGTTTCATACCGGTAAGCAACGATTTTGTTGCTTTATAAATATCCAAAAAATATTCTTTTAAAAACATCGTATTATATTAATCAAGTTTTTATGTTACCAACATTATTTTACCATCATCACTGTTGCGTTGCACACTTGTACCCTATATCGCTAATCAACACTAAACAAATTCATCTTATTAAAAATACCAACCCATAATTGCCATTACACTCATCAACAATAAATTAAACATACTAATTGGCAATAAATATTTCCATTCTAAATTCAATAATTGATCAATACGCAATCTTGGAAAAGTCCACCTAAACCACATAATTAAAAATATCAGAAACCCTGTTTTTCCAAAAAACCAAAAGGAAGATGGAATATAATCCATTATATGATTAAATGCTACCCAATGCCCAATATGAAAAGGCATCCATCCGCCTAAAAATAAAGTAGCGCCAATGGCACATACAATAAATATATTAATATACTCGGCTAAGAAAAATAAAGCAAACTTCATTCCGCCATATTCTGTATGAAACCCCGCTGTTAATTCGCTTTCTGCTTCTGCTAAATCAAATGGTGCTCTATTGGTTTCGGCGGTTGAAGCAATGATAAAAATAACAAATGCGATAATTGCAGGAATATGGCCTTTAAAAATCCACCAACCATTTTCTTGCGAAGCAACAATATCCGAAATTTTTAAACTGCCGGTTAATACAATAATTGTTAAGATAGATAAGCCTGCAGATAGCTCGTAACTTACTATTTGTGCCCCACTTCGCATGGCACCTAATAAAGAATATTTGTTTCCGCTACTCCATCCTGCCATTAATACTCCAATTACAGAAAGTGAGGATATTGCAGTAACGTATAATACACCAATATTAATATCCCATATTTGAAAGTTTTTAGCAAAAGAAATAGGAGCAAGAATTAACATTGCTACAATTATTACAACAAACGGAGCTAAGTTAAATAATAGTTTATCGGCATTATCGGGCGTTAATGCTTCTTTCATAATTAATTTAAGCGTATCGGCAGAGGTTTGAAAAATACCTTTTGGGCCCAACCTATTAGGACCTAATCGCAATTGCATTACTGCTGCAACTTTACGTTCCATCCAAACTAAAACCAATCCTAAAAAAGCAAATAAGCCAATAGCTGCAACGCCTACTAAAACAAATTCGGCTAACAATGCAAATATTGCAGATAAATGACTATTAAGCCATTCGTGAATAAAATTTGTTATACCTTCTAAACTAAACATTTTTTACGTTATAAGTTTTAAGTTTTAGGTTCTAAGTATTATTATAAGAAGATGCGTTTTCACTCACTACTTATAATTGGTACTTACAACAATTGCTATCTATCAATATCCGGAATCACTAAATCTAATGTACCCATTGCCGCAATCAAATCGCCAATTTTATGCCCTCGTACCATGTGATCTAATGCACTTAAATTAGAAAATCCCGGAGAACGATATTTAATTCTATAAGGTTGTGCTGCACCTTCACTTACAATATAAACACCTAATTCGCCACGTGCAGTTTCTACTCGTTGATAAAATTCTCCTTTGGGTAATTTAATCACTGCTTTTGTTTTTGCCTGAAAATTTCCATCTGGAATAGTATCAATTAATTGTCCAATGATTTTAATACTTTGATGCATTTCTTGTATACGAATCATGTATCGTGCAAAAGAATCGCCTTCGGTTTGTAATACTTCATCAAATTCTACCTTATCATATACATCATAAGGAGCAATTTTTCTTATATCAGAAGCAACGCCACTTCCTCTGGCAACCGGTCCGGTACAACCATACGAAATAGCATCTTCAGCAGATAAATAACCAATGCCTTTCATTCTATTTTGAAAAATAATATTTCCTGTTACCAACTCATCGTATTCATGAATTTTGGCTTTGTATTGTTGAATAAATGCTTTCACTTTTTTCTGAAAATCGGGATGCAAATCAACCATTACTCCGCCCGGCACCATATAATTCATCGTTAATCTGGCACCGCAAGTTTCTTCCATAATTTCATTAATCTTTTCTCTTTCGCGAAAAGCATGAAAGAAGGGTGTAAAAGCTCCTAAATCCATTGCCATAGCACCCCACCATAATTCATGAGAAGCAATACGTGTTAATTCATCCATAATTACCCTAATATATTGTGCACGTTGCGGCACTTCGAGTTGCAATGCTTTTTCAACACATAAAGCGCAGGCATGATTATTAATATGTGCAGATAAATAATCCATTCTGCTGGTTACATAAATAAACTGACGGTAAGATAAACTCTCTGTCATTTTTTCAATTGAACGATGTATGTAACCGAGATGAGGTTCTACTTTTTTAATAATTTCTCCATTTAAGGTTATTACTAAATGTAGTACACCATGTGTAGCAGGATGTTGCGGACCCAAATTAATTATCAAATCGCCTTCGGTGGTTGTGCCTACTTCTTCAAACATATTAGAGCTTTATCATGTTAATAGGATCTTCGTAATTTTTTCTTAGCGGATAACCTATCCAATCATCGGGCAGAATTAATTTTCTTAAATCGGGATGATGTAAAAAGTTAACTCCAAACATTTCAAACACTTCACGTTCATGAAATTCTGCTGTTCGCCAAATATCGGATACGGTTTCAATAAATGGATTAACGCTATCTAACTTAACTTTTATTACTACATTATGCCGATAGGTTGTGGAAGTAAGATGATACACCATTGTAAGATGCGTTTTCCAATCAACACAGGTTAAACAAAACAAATAATCAAATTGCAATTCGGCAGATGTGTGTAACTGTTGTGCAAATAATTTCCAATCCTCGGCAGCAACTAATACCTGTAACCATTCTCCCGTTTCTTCAAAAGAAACAGTAGGTAAAAGCGTTAGTATCTGTATTTTCAATTCTTCTTTGGTCATTTTATTCTAATACAATTATTTATTGAGAAAGAGGTGACGAATCGCGTAACTGATCTCTCGTTAACCCTGCTTTTATTTTTCCTTGCAAAGCAATTAGTGCATGCAATAAGGCTTCTGGCCTAGGAGGGCAACCTGGAATATATACATCTACCGGTATAACATGATCTGCACCTTTAACCACAGAATACGTATTATAAAAAAATGGTCCCCCACTTATTGCACAAGCACCCATGGCAATTACATATTTCGGGTCGGCCATTTGATCGTATAATCTTTTTAAAACCGGAGCCATTTTATTAACAATAGTTCCTGCAATAATAATTACGTCGGCTTGTCGAGGTGTAGCTCTTGCTACTTCAAAACCAAAACGAGAGAAATCGTATTTTGCTCCGGCTACATGCATCATTTCTATTCCACAACAACTGGTTGCAAAAGTTAATGGCCATAATGAATTAGAACGAGCCCAATTAATTACATCATCTAAAGTACTTACTAAGAAATTGGCGCCCGGAGCTTCATGCACTTGACCCGGAAAATCTGTAGCCTGAATTTTATTGGTATTTACATCCATTTTAATGCTCCTTTTTTATGTGCATATAAAAATCCCATAAACAAAATGAAAAAGAAAATCACTATTTCAACCAATGCCATGATACCCACTTTTTTTACTACTACAGCCCATGGATACATGAACACTAATTCTACATCGAAGATGAGAAATATCAATGCAAATAAATAATATCCTACATTAAATTGATTCCATGGAGAACCTGTAGAAGGGATGCCACATTCGTAAGGCTGACCTTTTTGAGCATTTTTAGATCCTTTTACAAATAATAATGCAATTGAAATACCGCCACCGGCAAAAGCAATTCCTGCAAAAATTAAAACAAGTAAAGATGCTGCACCCATAATAATTTCGTTAACACTCAAAAATAACAAGTATATTAAAAAGAAAAATTAATTCTTATCAGGTATTATTCAGAAAAATAAACTATAACCTATTTTTAAGTTTATTGGTTGTTGTAAAAACCCGAGCCGATTAGAAAACCGGCTCGGTTGTTTTATTACCAAAGATTCATGAGAAAATACCATTTAATTTCTACTGCATTATTCAACAGCAGCTTGTGCTGCAGCTAACCTTGCAATAGGCACGCGGAAAGGAGAACAGCTTACATAGTTCATACCAATTCTATGACAGAATTTTACGCTTTCAGCATCTCCGCCATGTTCGCCGCAAATACCTACTTTTAATTTAGGCTTTGTTTTACGCCCACGTTCTGTTCCGTCTTTAATTAATTCTCCTACGCCTTCTTGATCTATTGTTTGAAAAGGATCATCGTGCAATATTTTTTGATCCATATAGTTAGGCAAAAATCCACCTACATCATCTCTACTAAAACCAAAGCTCATTTGTGTTAAATCGTTTGTGCCAAAACTAAAGAAATCCGCTACCTGAGCCATTTTATCTGCTAATAATGCAGCTCGTGGAATTTCTATCATGGTTCCATACATATATGGAATACTTTTTACTTTCATTTTAGCACAAACTTCTGCATAAACCCTATCTACAATTATTTTTTGATGTGTTAATTCATTAACCGTACAAGTTACCGGCACCATTATTTCGGCAAAAGCTTTTTTACCCGATTTAACCAATTCGGCAGTTGCTTCTAATATTGCCCTGATTTGCATTTCGGTTATTTCGGGATAACTTACTCCTAACCGAACACCTCTATGCCCTAACATCGGATTATTTTCGTGTAAAGCCAATACGCGTCTGCGTAAAACACTCATACTAATTCCTAATTCTTTACTTAATAAACGAAGTTTTTCTACATCATGCGGAACAAATTCATGTAATGGCGGATCGAGTAAACGGATAGTTACAGGATGACCTTTCATTACATTCATAGTGTCTTTAATATCTTTTTTTACAAATACAAATAAATCATTTAATGCCTTTCTGCGTTCTACTTCGGTTTTACTCATAATCATTTTACGCAATAAGAAAAGTGGTTGTTCGCTTCCTTCTCCGTAAAACATGTGTTCGGTGCGGAATAGTCCAATACCTTCGGCACCAAATGCTAATGCTTGTGCTGCATCTTGCGGTGTTTCTGCATTGGCTCTCACACCTAATACTTTAATTTTATCTACTAAAAGCATTAAGTTTTTATACGATTTATTTTTATTAAGGTCAATAGCAACCAATGGCATATCGCCTTCGTAAACAGTACCTTTAGTTCCATTTAAAGTGATAATATCGCCTTCTTTAATTACGGTACCATCTTTTGCTTTAAATGTTTTAGATTCTGCATGAATTTCAATATCGTTACAACCAACAATACAACATTTACCCCAACCTCTGGCCACTAAAGCGGCGTGAGAAGTCATTCCTCCTTTTGTGGTTAAGATGGCTTGCGATTTATGCATTCCATCTACATCTTCGGGAGAAGTTTCTTCTCTCACTAAAATTACTTTCTCGCCTTTCGATGCCCATTCTACTGCTTCTGCAGAAGAAAAAACCACACGACCTTTTGCACCACCCGGACCGGCAGGTAAGCCTTTTGCAATAGCTTTTGTAACTGCCTCAATTTTAGGATCGAGCATGGGCAATAATAATTCTACTAACTGATTGGGTGCAACCCGTTTAATAGCTGTTTTGGCATCAATTAATTTTTCGGCAAACATTTCTGTTGCCATTCTTACAGCAGCAACTCCATTGCGTTTTCCCACACGACATTGCAACATGTAGAGCTTTCCTTTTTCAATGGTAAACTCTATGTCTTGCATATCTTTATAATGCTTCTCTAATCTATTTTGAATATCGTTGAGTTCTTTATATGCCTTTGGCATAAATTTTTCGAGTGTAACTAAGTTTCTGCTATGATCGTTTTTAGAATATTCGTTAATTGGTGCCGGAGTTCTAATACCTGCCACCACATCTTCCCCTTGAGCATTCACTAAATATTCTCCATAAAATTTATTTTCACCATTACCCGGATTTCTGGTAAATGCAACGCCTGTAGCACTGTCATTGCCCATATTTCCAAATACCATTGCTTGAACATTTACGGCTGTTCCCCAATCATCGGGGATTTTTTCAATTCGGCGATATTCAATGGCTCTCTTACCATTCCAACTACCAAAAACGCCACCAATACCTCCCCATAATTGTTCATACGGATCTTCTGGGAATGGTTTTCCTAATACTTTTTTTACGGTAGCTTTAAATTCTTTTACTAAAGTTTTTAATTCCGGAACAGTAAGTTCTGTATCGGAAGTATATCCTTTTTTATGTTTTAGATCTTCTAATTTTTCGTCTAATACTTTTCTAATACCTTTTCCGTTTTTAGGTTCTATTCCTGCAGCTTTTTCCATTACCACATCGGCATACATCATCACTAATCTACGATAAGCATCATACGCAAATCTTTCATCGTTCGACTGTTGAATTAAGCCTGCAATAGTATCATCATTCAAGCCAATATCCAATACGGTATCCATCATACCGGGCATACTTTTTCTGGCACCGGAGCGAACAGATAACAATAAAGGATTGGCAGTATCTCCAAATTTTTTGCCTGTAATTTTTTCCACTTCCTTCAATGCTAATTCCACCTGATTTTTTAATACGGTTGGATAGGTATGCTTATGATCGTAATAATAGGTGCATACTTCCGTTGAGATGGTAAAACCCGGAGGAACCGGTAAGCAAAGTTTAGGATGCCCTGCCATTTCAGCAAGATTAGCACCTTTACCACCTAATAAATTTTTCATTGATTCGTTGCCATCGGCTTTGCCAGCCCCGAAAAAGTAAACATATTTTTTTGAAGCAATCTTTTTTGTTGACATAACAATAATTTGATGCGCCAAAATTATAGTGGTATAACAGTGATTGATATGACATTTGTCATAAACCGGATTGTTATTTATCAGCCCATTACTTTAAAGCTTATTGCTGCAGAAAAAATATCATTTATGTAATAATTGCCTTTATACGCACAGAAAGCTTAGAATTAAAAACTATGCATCCACAAAAAAAGTTTTATTTTTTGATACAAATAATAGCACTTATTCCAAATTTTGTCTCAACCATTTTTCCATTTCATCATAACTCATTTCTTTGCGTTTGGCATAATCTTCTAATTGATCTTTCGAAATTTTACCAACACCAAAATATTGACTTTGCGGATGCGAAAAATACCAACCACAAACGCTTGCCGCAGGATACATAGCTAAACTTTCTGTTAATTGAATGCCGGTATGATCGCTAACTTTTAGCAGGTTAAATAATTGATATTTTTCTGTATGATCGGGGCAGGCAGGATAGCCGGGTGCCGGACGAATACCGCTGTATTTTTCTTTAATTAAATCTTCGCTATTTAATTGTTCATTTTTTGCATACCCCCAAAAATTTTTACGAACTTTTAAATGTAGCCACTCGGCAAATGCTTCTGCTAATCTATCGGCAAGTGCTTGCAGCATTATTTTGTTATAATCATCATGATTTGCTTCAAATTTTTTAATATGCTCTTCTATTCCGTGAATTGAAACAGCAAATGCTCCTATAAAATCGGGTGAACTATTTAGCGAATTATCTACTGAATATGGTTTAATAAAATCTGCTAAACTTAAATTAGGTTGGCCTTTTGCTTTTTGTATTTGCTGACGCAGAAAATTAAGTTGTACAGTTTCTTTTTCATTTTTTACAATTACTTCATCGCCATTACTTGCTGCTTCCCAAAAGCCCAAAACACCTTTGGGTTGTAACCATTTCTCTTCGCTTATTGTATTTAATAAAGCAATAGCATCGTTATATAGTTTAGTGGCTTCGGCACCAATAATTTCATCGCTTAGTATTTGAGGAAAATTACCATGCATTTCCCACGCAATAAAAAATGGTTTCCAATCAATGTATTCTTTCAATTCATGTATCGAAACATTGCTAATAACTTTTATTCCGGTAAAAGAAGGAATAGTAGGATGATAATTACTCCAATCAATTGCTACTTTGTTTTGCTTTGCATCTTGATAAGAAATATAATTTTTACTACTTTTTTTATTATCAAATCCTTCTTTTAGTTTAAAATATTCGGTATCAATATTTTTTAAGAATTGATTTTTTTGCTCTTTATTAAGTAAGGAGCTAACAACAGTTACACTTCTTGATGCATCTAAAACATGAATAACACCATTTGCATATTCGGGTGCAATTTTTACGGCTGTATGCATACGAGAAGTGGTTGCACCACCAATTAGCAAAGGTTGCTGCATATTTCGGCGTTTCATTTCTTTGGCTATATGAACCATTTCATCAAGTGATGGGGTAATCAATCCACTCAAGCCAATTATGTCTGCATTTTCTTTTATGGCTGCGTCTAAAATTTTATCGGCAGGAACCATCACGCCCAAATCAACAATATCATACCCATTGCACCCCAATACAACGCCTACAATATTTTTTCCAATATCATGCACATCTCCTTTTACGGTTGCCAATAAAATTTTGGGGTTGCCTGCACCTTCTTCATTAATAGTACCTGCCGCTAAGTGTATTTGTTTGCGTTCTTCTTTTTCGGCTTCAATAAACGGCGTTAATACAGCTACACTCTTTTTCATTACTCTGGCACTTTTTACTACTTGCGGTAAAAACATTTTACCTGCACCAAACAAGTCGCCTACTACATTCATTCCATTCATTAATGGGCCTTCAATTACATCTAAAGGTTTGGGGTATTTCAGTCTGGCTTCTTCTGTATCAATTTCAATATAATCAGTAATACCGTTAATGAGTGCATGTTTTAGCCTATCTTCCACAGTAGCATTTCTCCATACTTCGTCTTTAACCTCCACTTTACCTTTTGATTTAACTGTTTCGGCAAATGCAATTAATTTTTCGGTAGCTTCATTGTTATCATTATTTCTGTTAAGAATAACATCTTCACATAATATTCTTAATTGAGGTTCAATTTCATCGTACACTATTAATTGGCCTGCATTAACAATGCCCATATCCATCCCCGCTTTAATTGCATGAAATAAAAAAACAGCATGCATAGCTTCGCGAACATGATCATTTCCACGAAAAGAGAAAGAGAGGTTACTTACACCTCCGCTTACTTTTGTTAGCGGCATTAGTTGTTTTATTTCTTTAGTTGCTTCAATAAAATCAACACCATAATTATTGTGTTCTTCTAAACCGGTTGCAATGGCAAAAATGTTGGGATCGAAAATAATATCTTGTGGTTTATAGCCAACTCTTTCGGTAAGAATTTGATAGGCTCTGTGGCAAATGTTTATTTTACGTTGTTTGGTATCTGCTTGTCCATTTTCATCAAAAGCCATAACAATAACGGCAGCTCCATAAGCTTGACAAGTTATGGCATGTTGTATAAATTTATCTTCTCCTTCTTTTAAAGAAATAGAATTTACAATACATTTTCCTTGTACACATTTTAAGCCTGCTTCAATGATTTCGAATTTTGACGAATCGATCATTACAGGAATTTTTGCAATATCGGGTTCGGATTGAAGAAGATTTAAAAAAGTTGTTATTGCACTAACACCATCAAGTAGTGCATCATCCATATTTACGTCAATTATTTGTGCTCCGCTTTCTACTTGCTGGCGAGCAACTGATAATGCTTCTTCATATTTATTTTCTTTAATAAGTCGTGCAAATTTTTTAGAACCCGTAACATTGGTTCTTTCTCCAATATTAATAAAGTTTGTTTCAGGCCTAACAACTAAGGGTTCTAATCCTGATAAGCGTAGATATGGTTTTATGAAAGTCATTTTAATTGCTTAATTAATCACACTAATTCTGTTTCTATAACTGGTAAAACTCTTGGGTTAATATTTTTTACATGTTCAGCAATATGTTGAATATGTTCTGGTGTTGTACCGCAACAACCACCCACAATATTTACAAAACCTTGTTTAGCCCATTCTTCAATAAAATGTGCGGTTTGATGAGGTTGTTCATCATATTCACCCATTGCATTTGGTAATCCGGCATTAGGATATGCTGAAGTATAACAAGATGCAATTTGTGAAAGCTCCTCAATATGTGGCCTCATTTCTGCGGCACCTAAGGCACAATTTAATCCTATGCTCAACGGATTAGCATGAGTTAATGAAGTATAGAAAGCTTCTAAGGTTTGCCCGCTTAATGTTCTTCCACTTGCATCGGTAATTGTTCCGCTAATCATTAGTGGCAGTTCTACTTTTTTAGTATCTCTAAAATATTTTTTAAATGCAAATACAGCAGCTTTTGCATTAAGTGTATCGAAAATTGTTTCTATTAAAATAACGTCTACACCGCCATCAACTAATCCGGTAATTTGTTCATAATAAGCTTGTACTGCTTCATCAAAAGTTAAAGCTCGATAGCCCGGATTATTCACATCGGGCGAAAGTGAAAGCGTTTTATTTAATGGACCGATAGATCCTGCAACAAACCTATCTGTTACAGATAAACCACTCTCAGCTTCAAATTCTTTTATAGCAGTTCTGGCACATTTTGCTGCTGCTAAATTTAGTTCATAACTTAATTCTTCCATTTGATAATCGGCCATAGATATATATTGAGAACTAAAAGTGTTGGTTTCAATAATATTGGCTCCGGCAGCTAAATATTGTTTATGAATATCAATAATAATACGTGGTTGCGTAATGTTTAAAAGATCATTATTACCTTTTACATCGCTATGCCAATGTTTAAATCTCTCTCCTCTATAATCGGCTTCGGTTAATTGATACCGCTGTATCATTGTTCCCATAGCGCCATCAATTATTAATATTTTTTCTTTTAATAAATCTTTAATATAACTCATTTTCGAATTATTATTTTTAGGTAATTCACTATATTAAAAAGTAGGGTTATTGCAAATGAATTTGAAAATTGTTGAGCTGAAAATTGAATAACAATAAACGTTATGAGAGGATGCTATTTCGTCAAAACGTTTATTAGTTCTGTATCCCATTTTAGGATTAGGCCGAACAATAAACAAATCCGCCTGCTATTAAACAAAGTTAGCAGGTGTGGCATTATTTTCAAAAAGATATTGTTTAGTTATAGATAGACGTAACGGTTATTTCCAATTCATCGGCAATTTCGTTAGTTGTAATGCCGTAGTTAAAATGATTTACTTTAAATACACTTTTTGTACTAATTTTTCCATTATTAATTAAAATACTTCCTTGTGCAGAAATGGTATGTGTAATACCATGAATGGTTAATAACCCAGATACCGTAACCGGATAAGTTCCGTTTTTTGTAAAGTTTACTTCCTTCATGTTAAGGATATTTCCTTTAAATTCCGATTTAGGAAAACTATCGCTATTCATATATTCCTCTGTGTTAAAGTGATCTTGCATTAATTCGTTCTCGAACTGAAAACCTTTAATTAATGCTACGAAGCGTATTTCGCCGGTTATATTGTTTAAGGAGCTTACAACATTAGTATTGGTGGCTTCTATATCTTCAGTTGGTGTACTCGAAAAAAATCGAATACTTGCTTTAGTAGTTGTGTAAATTTTTGCAATAGTATTGGCTGTTGTTAATGTATTTGTAAGTGTATCTTTTCTTTTTATTGAATGATTTATTTGCAACGTATCAGTATTGGGTATTTGGTTCAATTCACTCGTAATATCTGCAATTGCCAAACTTGTTATTTGCTCTGTAGTATGTTTTTTGAAATGTGTAGGAATGTAATAAATAAAAATCCAGATATCAATCAATGTGGCAATAACAGCTATGGGTATTACAATTAATAGCACTTTATATTTAGCTACATACGAACTATTTTTTTGGGATAATCTTTTAAAAAAAAATATTGCTACAAAAATCCAAATAACACCCGCAACAGCAAACATCCATGGTACATCTTTCATTAAATTAAAAATCATCTTTCTCTTTTTTCAAAAATAAAGATGATTAAAAAATTGTTATTGATGCGTTAATAGCTATGTTTTATGAAAAACGAAAAATTATTGTGTAATAATACATTCATTTAAAACAACATCACTTAAAAAGCCATTACATATTCCTTTTATTGAAATGTTTTTTCCAACAACCGGCTGCGTACTTCCCGGTTTAAGTGTACAAAAAACACTGGCAAACGGATCGCCACCTTTTAAAGTAACGGTTATATTCCCCACCTGATCGGTTTTGGTTTCTACTACTTCGCCGGTTACTTCTACAGCTTTATTTAAATATTTTGCATCAGCTGCCGATTCGTTTACTTGAAAATCGCTTACTATTTGTTTTGCAGAAATTGTTATAGCCTTTTCATTGGCTACATTGCGATGGTGTGTTTTTGAATAAATAAAACCATAATACCAAGTACCAATAACTGCTACAATAACTAATGCTACAATTGATAATATTATTTTCTTTTTCATGGAACGAAAATTATATTTATAAAATAACTACCATTTAGCTGTTTTAAGTTCTTCTGGCTTTTTAATGATAAATACTCTTGAAATATTGAATCCGAAATGAATATCGCCTTTACCCAAAAGACCATCATTTTGTTTAATAAAACTTCTTTCATCAATTCCGGTAGCGTTGGCAATTGGTAGATACTGATATATTTTTTAAAAATTCGAAAATTGCACAGAAAATAGAATAATCATTTCACATATTGTTGCACCGGTAATCTATTGGTTAAGCTTTTGGCTAATGTCATTTCATCGGCGTATTCTAATTCGCCACCAAACGAAATACCTCTTGCAATAGTAGTTATTTTACAAGAGTATGGGTTTAGTTTTTTCTCTATATAATATATTGTTGTATCGCCCTGAATAGTTGGGTTTAAAGCAAATATTAATTCTTCTACCTCTTCTTTTTGAATACGCTGAATAAGTGTTTCAATATTTAATTGATTAGGACCAATACCATCTAAAGGAGAAATGATACCTCCCAATACATGATACAATCCATTAAATTGTTGGGTAGATTCTATAGCTATTACATCTCGTATATTTTCTACCACACAAATAATTTTTTTATTACGAAGACTATTAGCACAAATGCTACATATATCTCCATCACTTATATTGTGGCATCTTTGGCAAAACTTTATATCTCTTCTCATCTTTGCAATTATTTCGCCAAATTCCTGAACCTCAGTTACCTCTTGTTTTAATAAATGCAATACTAAACGTAACGCAGTTTTTTTCCCAATTCCCGGAAGTTTAGAAAATTGTGCTACTGCATTTTCAAGAAGTGATGAAGGAAGTTGCATGCAACAAAAATACGATGATACCAACTAATTTTACCGAGTACTAATTAATTTTTCTTTTGAATTTATTTAGCAAATGCTTCATAGCTAAAGCAAGTTTAACTCTTTAAACAGCTTTACAAATTTTATTTCGAATGTATTCTTCAATCAAAAACTATCTTTTGTAACCAATTATGTTATTAAAATTCATTCTACCAATTCTGCTTCTCCTATTGATAATTTATTTCTTCCAAGCAATTTAGCTGTGCAATAAGTGATAGTAGTATAATAAAAAATTAAAGATGGCAGTATTATTTTTCTTCGCATTTTACCAGCCATTCCTTTACTTTTGCAAATTGCACTTTTTTCAACCATAAATACTATTAATTGGCTTTACCATTTCTTATAAAACACATATATAACAACGCGTCTGAAGAAGTAATTCGTCGTGGTAAAAAGATTCACGTATCAGGCAATGTGGAATTAATTGAATACGATGATTTAATGGGTTCGGTAATTTTTAGAGTTAAAGATGATGGTTATGCTACTTATTATAAAGTACATATCAGCACTTTCAAAGATCCAAAAACTTTACAATTACGATGTACCTGTCCTTATAATTTAAGCGAAGTATGCCGACATAAAGCCGGTGCATTATTTCAGTTGCAAGAAATGTTAGATAAAAATATTTTAGGTGATAAAGAATTACAGTATAATCAACAACATACAGTAATTAAGATGAAGCAATTGGATTTGAAGATGATTAAAATGCTAACATCGCCGGAGAGTTTTGAGGATGCCGAAAATTATTTACGCAGCAATAAAGCCAATATTATTGAAGCAAAAGATGAGCGAGTTATTGCCGAACTTGAATTGAATGGGCAAACTTTTAAATTATTAATTCAAAAAAATGAAGAAAGGAATTTTGATACCAGTTGCAATTGCAATACCGATCAAAAACATCCATTATGTGTTCATAAAAACATTGTTTTATTACAGCTGCTTAATAGTTATGGTACTTCTTTTTTCGATAGTATTAGAAATTGGGATAAAGAAAAAAATAAATTATTATCGCTCTATGGCTATTCATTAGAAGATAACCTTACAGGAAAATTTGAATTTACTTACTCTAATGGAAAACCATTTTTAAAAGTATTAGATGCCTCTATTAAAAGAGTTGCTCCTTCAGCAAACTTAAGCGATTTAAAACCTAAACCTGTAATTACCGAACTGCCGTCTGCTGTAGAAACTTCATCAACAACAATAGATTTTGACCTGCTAAAACACGCAGCTTTAAAGTTGGGAGTTGTTATTAATAAAAATGAAAATCAATATCCATATTTTCAAATAGATGCTGTTCAAGGAGAGGCCGATGAAAGTTTTTTAAAATATACCGGAAGGGTTGAAAAAATTGATTTAACTAAATATGTAAATACAGAAGTATTTGGTGAAGAAGATAAAATGTTGTTGCAATCGTTAAGAAAATTTTTGCCATCAGAAATAAACCGGTACCTTAATCGCAACTCGCCATTTAGTGGAATTTGGGAAAACATTATTCAACAACATACAGAAGAATTGCCCGAAGAAACAAGGCATTTAATTAATGAATATTTACATCCTAAGTTTAAGAAATTATTTAACGATTTAAACGAAAGTGCTTTCGCCTTTTTTCTTCCCGAAAAAAAAACATTCACAACCTCAAACCTACAGCAGGCAGAAGTTTCATCTTATTTTATTACACCGGAGTTTTGGGTAAATTACACTAACAATATGTACGAAATTGCATGTAGTGTTAAATTGCCTTTAGCCAATTTAAGTGTTGCAGAAAATGAATGCAGCGGTTCATTAATTTTTCAGTATCACAATCAGTTTTTTTTATGGCAAAAGCCGGAAGATATAATGGTAATTGAAAAATTTTTACCATCAGGAAAAATATTAATAGACCAAGAAACATGGGCCAATCAATTACAACAATTTATTTTGCCTTTATCGAAAGAATATAATGTTCATTTCGGCAATTTAAAACGTGAAGAAATAAAAGATGTAAAACCCGATACAAAAATAATTTTAAAAGAAAAGGGCGATTATTTATTATTTCAGCCTTTATTTATTTACAAAGGCTACGAAGTGCATGAATCTGATAAAGAAAAAATTATTTTGCCTTTAGCAGATAAACTTTTAATAATTCAACGCAGTATTGAGGTTGAAAAACTTTTTATCCAAAAAATTAAAAATCTTCATTCGCAATTTATTCATCCTGCCGAAACTAATACTTTGGCATTAAAAGGAACAGATGTATTAAAAAATAATTGGTTCTTTTTATTTGTAGATGCAATGAAGGAAATGAATATAGAGGTATATGGCTACGATGCTTTAAAGAATTTTCGTTTTAACACTTCCAAACCTTCTACCAAAATCTATATCAGTTCGCACACAGATTGGTTTGATGCTAAAGTTGAAATTCATTTTGGAGAACAAAAAGTTACAGTAGCCGATGTAAAAAAAGCACTTCAGAACAAACAACAGTTTGTTCATTTAAATGATGGAACACTTGGTATTTTACCCGAAGAATGGATAAGAAAATATTCGTTATTATTTAGAATTGGCGAAGGAAAAGCATCGAACATAAAATTAAGTAAATATCATTTTAGTGTTATTGAAGATTTATATAATGAGCGTAATGAAGAGGAGCTTTTTATTCAGTTAGAAGAAAAATACGATCGCTTAAAAAGCAATCACTCAATAAAAGATATTGCTGCACCCGAACACTTACAACATATTTTAAGGCCATATCAAGAAAGTGGTTTTCAATGGCTCAACTATTTACGAGAAGTTCAGTGGGGCGGCATTTTAGCCGATGATATGGGATTGGGAAAAACTATTCAGGCACTTGCCTTTATGCAATATTTAAAGCACGAAAACAGCTCATTAAAAGCATTGGTTGTTTGTCCTACCACATTAATGTTTAACTGGCAAAATGAAATAAAAAAATTTACACCTGCATTAACTTATTACATACATCATGGCGGACAAAGGTTGCGTGAAAATCTTTGGCAAGATCATATTGATATTATTATTACAACGTATGGCACTTTGCGTAGCGATATAAAACAATTTATTGATCTGAACTTAGATTACGTAGTGTTAGATGAAAGCCAAGCAATTAAAAACCCTAATAGCAAAGTTGCAAAAGCGGCTTGCCTATTGAAAGCAAAAAACAGATTATGTTTAAGTGGTACTCCACTACAAAATAATACTTTCGATATCTTCGCTCAGATGAATTTTTTAAATCCAGGTTTGTTGGGTAGCATTGAATTTTTTAAACAAGAATTTGCTATTCCCATAGATAAATTTGGCGAAAAAGAACAAAAAGATCATTTACGAAAACTATTATATCCATTTATACTTCGTAGAACAAAAGAACAGGTTGCCAAAGATTTACCCGAAAAACAAGAAATGATTTTGTATTGCGAAATGGCAGATGAGCAACGCAAAATATATGACGCATATAGAAATGATTATAGAGATAAAATTTTAGGATTAGTTGAAACACAAGGAGTAAACAAATCGCAATTAACCATTTTACAAGGCTTAATGAAATTGAGACAAATTTGCGATAGCCCTGCTATTGTTAATGAAAAAGAACGCTATCCGAATACTTCTGTAAAACTCGATGAAATTGGAAGAGAAATTACCGAAAATATTAGCAACCATAAAGCATTAATTTTTTCTCAATTCTTAGGAATGCTGGCATTAATAAAAGAAAAAATGAAAGAATTGGGTGTAGATTATGAATATTTTGATGGAAGTACCAGTGCTCCGGATAGAGAAAAAGCTATTAACCGATTTCAGAATGATGACAATTGCAGGGTATTTTTAATTTCGTTAAAAGCTGGTGGTGTAGGTTTAAATTTAACTGCAGCCGATTATGTGTATATTGTAGACCCATGGTGGAATCCGGCAGTTGAGCAGCAAGCAATTGATCGTACACACCGTATTGGCCAAACTAAAAATATTTTTGCCTACAGAATGATTTGCACCGATACCGTTGAAGATAAAATTGTAAAGTTACAAGAACGAAAACGTGCATTAGCCAAAGACTTAATTACCGATGACGAAGGCTTTGTAAAATCGCTTAGCAAAGAAGATGTAGAATATTTATTTAGTTAATAAATGCTCTCATTAAAACCACCTATAAAATAAACAGTTTTACCGAATTTATTACTCAATAAAAAAAGAACTGTAGCAATTTCACATTTCAAGCTTTTCCTAAAAGAAGAAATCAACTTCTACTATTCACTAATAAATTGTATAATACGTTCACCCCCACAATGAAGAGCTGTTTAAATAAACAGCTCTTTTACTAACGTTTGTTATTTAAAATATATTTGAAATAAAATAAAAAAAAACATTCAAATACAGCAAACTACTATACTTTTGCAGCCTAAAAAGTTTTGTTCACCTTTTCATCAACACAAGAAGTTGAAACAGAATACACACTATAAACAATTACCTGTTAATTGCCTATCACTAAAAGGCGATAACTCTATATTGGGGAATCCTTCCTATTTATTGCGACGACCTCGTATCTAATACAACTAATAAAGTAACATTACATTATACAGTTACTTATTATCAAAAGTGCTTTTAATTTAATTTATTCAATTTTAATGATGCAATAAATAAAGTGGAAAATCAACAACAAATTATCATTCGCGTAGCCAATCATATAGATACACATTATGCCATTCGCATTACAGATGAAATGGAATCATCGGCAAAAGCAAGAGGAACAGGTATTGCAAAAAGATCTCCGGAGTATGTAGCCAACAAAATGCTTGAAGGAAAAGCGGTTATTGCCGTTACGGTTAGTGGACAATGGGTTGGCTTTTGTTATATTGAAGAATGGAGTCATGGAAAATTTGTTGCCAACAGCGGTTTAATTGTATCTCCTGAATTTAGAAAAAGTGGCGTTGCCAAACAAATTAAAAAAAGAATATTTGATTTATCAAGAGAAAAATATCCTACAGCAAAAATATTTGGATTAACTACAGGATTAGCCGTGATGAAAATTAATAGCGAGCTGGGTTACGAACCGGTTACTTATTCTGAATTAACAGATGATGAAACATTTTGGGCAGGATGCAAAAGCTGCGTTAATTACGATATTTTAATAAGCAAGAACAGAAAAAACTGTATGTGCACTGCAATGCTTTTCGATCCTAAAGAACATCATACCGCCAAAGAAACAATCGAATATTTTGAGGAAAATAAAAAAGGATTTGAACGATTATTTCGATTAAAACAATGGAAATTATTAAAGCCATTTTTAAAAAAAGAAAATGGAAATAATGCCAACAATAACGAACAAAAATCAGCAATCAACCTGTTTGTTCATCAATAAAAATATTTCAATAAACAGAAAAGCCGATAACGCAATTTTTAATTAAATAATTATAACAAATGAAAAAGGTTGTACTAGGATTTAGTGGTGGGTTAGATACCACTTTTTGCGTAAAATATTTTGAAGAAAAAGCTTACGAAGTACACAGCATTATTGTTAATACTGGGGGCTTTAGTGAAGATGAAGTAAAAAAAATAGAGCAACATGCATATAAACTTGGTGTAAAAACGCACACAACCATTAATGCTGTAAAAGATTATTACGATCGTATAATTAAATACTTGATTTACGGAAATGTGTTAAAAAATAATACTTACCCGCTAAGCGTAAGTGCCGAGAGATTAATTCAGGCTTTACATATTGCAGAACATGCCAAAAAATTAAATGCAGATGCAGTAGCCCATGGAAGTACAGGAGCTGGTAATGATCAAGTAAGATTTGATATGATTTTTCATATCATGATTCCGGATGTTGAAATTATAACACCAATTCGCGACTTAAAATTAAGCAGAGAAGAAGAGATAGAGTATTTAAAACAAAAAGGAATTGAAATGAATTTTGCCAAAGCTTTATACTCTATTAACAAAGGTTTATGGGGAACAAGTATTGGTGGCAAAGAAACTTTAAATAGCAAAGGCATTTTACCCGAAGAAGCATGGCCTACACAAGTAACGAAAACTGAAAGCGAAGAAGTAAAACTAAGCTTTGAAAAAGGCGAACTGAATGCAATAAATGATACAATTTTTCAACATCCAACAGAAGCAATTCAATATTTACAAACTATTGCCGGTCCGTTTGGAATTGGAAGAGATATTCATGTGGGCGATACCATCATCGGCATTAAAGGTCGTGTTGGCTTTGAAGCTGCAGCACCAATGGTTATTTTAAAAGCGCATCATGCGTTAGAAAAACACGTGCTTACCAAATGGCAATTAAATTGGAAAGATCAATTATCGTTATTTTATGGCAACTGGTTGCATGAAGGACAAATATTAGACCCGATAATGAGAGATATAGAAGCATTTTTCAAAAGCTCGCAAGAACAAGTTAGCGGCGATGCATTTGTTTTGTTGCAACCCTATCGTTTTCAAATCATCGGAATTGAAAGTAAGTATGATTTGATGAGTGCCAAGTTTGGAAAATATGGTGAGATGAACACAGGATTCACAGGCGAAGATGTTAGAGGCTTCAGCAAAATATTTGGTAATCAGGTTTCAATATTTCATAAAGTAAAAGAAAGTGAATAAGGTTGTTTCGAAATATAATTCTTTGAAACATTATCAATGGGGCAGTGCTTGTGATGGATGGAATTTGGTGGAAGATGAAAGTTTATCAGTTAAACAGGAACGAATGCCGGCGGGCAGTTCAGAAGAATTACATTATCATCAAAGATCGCAGCAATTCTTTTTTATTTTAAAAGGAATTGCAACTTTTGAAATTGAAGATAAAATATTTGAAGTAAAAGAACAGGAAGGTTTGCATATTAAAGCCGGATTGAAACACCGAATAATTAATAACACAAAAGCTGATCTGGAATTTATTTTGAGTTCACAACCTTCAACCATTAACGACAGAATTAATTTATAAAATGAAAAAGATAAAAGCAGGAATTATAGGCGGTGCGGGTTATACCGGAGGAGAATTAATTAGGCTACTAATTAATCATTCACAAGTAAATATTTTATTCATTAATAGTACCAGCAATGCCGGAAATTATATAAGCAAGGTTCATACAGATTTGCTTGGCGAAACCGAATTAAAATTTACAACAGAATTAAGCAACGATATTGATGTTTTGTTTTTATGCGTTGCACATGGTGAAGCAAGAAAATTTTTGGAAGCTAACGCTATTGATGAAAAAATAAAGATCATTGATTTATCGCAAGATTTCAGATTACATCATACATCTAACATCGGACATCGAACATTTGTTTATGGTCTTCCTGAATTAAATAAAGCAGCAATTCAAACAGCAAAAAATATTGCAAACCCAGGTTGTTTTGCAACAGCCATTCAATTGGGATTATTGCCTATGGCAAATGCAGGTGTGCTGGGAGATGTATATACCACGGGCATTACAGGCAGTACAGGTGCAGGACAAAGTTTAAACAACACATCGCACTATAGTTGGAGAGCCAACAATATTTCTGCTTATAAAACTTTGCAACATCAGCATATTAATGAAATACATCAAAGCCTAATTCAGTTACAAGATAATGATGGATTGCATGTTCATTTTGTTCCATGGCGTGGCAATTTTACCAGAGGCATTTATGTTACATCAATTGTTGATACTTCATTACCATTAGAAGAAGTAATACAAATTTTTAAAGAATATTATAAAGATGCAGCATTCACACATGTTAGTGATACAATGGTAGATCTGAAGCAAGTAGTGAATACTAATAAATGTTTTATTCATATTGAAAAACAAGGCAACAAAATTGCTATTCATTCGGCAATAGATAATTTGCTGAAAGGCGCATCGGGCCAAGCTGTACAAAATATGAATTTATTATTTGGATTAGAAGAAACAACAGGTTTAAAATTAAAATCGGTAGGATTTTAAGTTGTAAGTATTAAGTAATAAGTATGCAGAACTATAAAGATTTAAAAGTTTGGGAAAAAGCACATCTCTTTACATTGAATGTATATGAGGCGACAAAATTATTTCTTAAAGAAGAACTTTACAACTTAACAAATCAACTGCGAAGATCCGCATCTTCTATTCCTGCAAATGTTGTAGAAGGATGTGGTAAAAACACAAATGCTGAGTTTGCTCATTTCTTAAATATTGCTTTGGGTTCTGCTAATGAAGCTGAATACTTTTTGATACTTATTAAAGATCTAAATTATTTAACAGAAGAAAAATTTCATTCTCTAACAATATTATTAATGAAGTAAAAGGCATGTTGATTACTTTAATAACTAAAGTAAGAACATCGCCAACTACTTAAAACTTACTACTTAAAACTTATGAATTTATTTAACGTTTATCCGCTTAACAACATCACCATTACAAAAGCACAAGGAAGTTATGTATGGGACGAAAATGGTGTGCAGTATTTAGATATGTATGGTGGTCATGCAGTAATTAGCATTGGTCATACACATCCGCATTGGGTAAAAAGAATTGAAGACCAATTAGAAAAAATTGGATTTTATTCTAACTCTGTAATCATTCCAATTCAACAACAATTAGCCGAGAAATTAGGAAAGATAAGTGGAAAAGAAGATTACCAATTATTCCTCTGCAACAGTGGCGCAGAAGCCAATGAAAACGCATTAAAGCTCGCATCATTTCATACGGGAAGAAAAAAAATTGTGGCTTTTTCAAAATCATTTCATGGAAGAACTTCTTTAGCCGTTGCAGCAACCGATAACAAATCGATAGTGGCACCCGTAAATGAAACCGACAATGTAACCTTTCTTCCGTTTAACGATGAAAAAGCATTGCAACAATATTTTAATAATTTCGGTGAAGAAGTAGCTGCAGTAATTGTTGAGGGAATTCAGGGTGTTGGCGGTATTAATATTGCTAACGAATCTTTCTTGCAATTAATAAGAAAACTGTGTACTCAATATAATTGCATTTACATTGCCGATAGTGTACAATGTGGTTATGGAAGAAGCGGAAAATTTTTCTCTCACGATTATGCCGGTGTTAATGCCGATATTTATACCATGGCAAAAGGTATGGGCAATGGGTTTCCTATTGGCGGTATTTTAATTGCCTCGCATATTAAACCTAAGTACGGATTATTAGGAACAACATTTGGCGGTAACCACTTAGCATGTGCTGCTGCTTTAGCTGTATTAGAAGTAATAGAAAAAGAAAATTTAATTGAAATGGCTAAACAACGCGGTATGTATTTAATGAATAAATTAAAAGCAATTGATGCCATTAAAAATGTACGTGGTAAGGGTTTGATGATTGGTTTTGATGTTCCCGAAACAATAAAAGATTTAAAAAATAAATTACTATTCAACTATAATGTTTTTACCGGCGAAGCAAAACCAAATGTAATACGGTTGCTGCCTTCGTTGGCCATTACCAGAAAACAAGCTGATGAATTTTTGGAAGCATTGAATGAAGCAATTGCAGAACTAAAAACAACAACTCTTAAAGAAAAAGTGGAAAAAGTTGCTGAATAATGTTTCAATTGTACAAGTGTGCGACGCAAGAAAGATGAGCAATAGTATAAAAGTTGGAAACAAAATTTAAATACTATAAAAATAATATCTTTTAAGAATTGAAAAATGAAACAATTTATTTCTGTTCATGATGTACTTACTCCTTCTTCTGAAAGATTGAGCGAAGCTATTAACAATTTAATAGAAAAGGCATTGGCATATAAACTGAATCCCTTTGCCGATAAAGCTTTGGGAGCAGGTAAAAGAATGGGGTTAATATTTTTAAACCCCAGCTTACGCACAAGATTAAGTACACAAGTTGCTGCAAGTAATTTAGGAATGGAAGCTATTGTTTTTAATGTTGATAAAGAAGGTTGGGCTTTAGAATTTGAAGAAGGTGCCATTATGAGTGGTAATACAGTTGAGCATATTAAAGATGCAGCACCTATTCTTGGAAAATATTTTGATTTATTGGCTATTAGAACCTTTCCATCTTTAAAAAATAAAGAAGAAGATTATAGTGAATTATACATTAATCAATTTATAAAATATGCGGGGGTACCGGTAGTTAGTTTAGAAAGTGCTACCCGCCATCCTCTACAATCATTAACAGATATTATTACTATTCATGAATATTTAAAAACGCAGCAACTACACCCTAAAAAGCAAAAACCAAAAATTGTTCTTACATGGGCACCACATGTAAAACCATTACCACATTGTGTTGCCAATAGTTTTGCTGAATGGATGAATGCATGGGATTATGGCGAATTTGTAATTACGCATCCGCAAGACTATGAATTAGATGAAAAATTTACGAAAGGAGCTACTATTATTTATAACCAAGATGAAGCATTAAAAAATGCCGATTTTATTTATGTAAAAAATTGGAGCACATATACCGATTACGGTAAAATGTATGAAAATGATCCGGAATGGATGCTTACCAATAAAAAATTGCAAATTACCAATAACGCTAAAGTATTGCACTGCTTGCCTGTAAGAAGAAATATAGAACTAAGCGATGAAGTATTAGATAGTGCCAATAGCTTAATTACACAAGAAGCTGCCAATAGAGTTTGGGCAGCACAAGCAGTACTGGCCGAGATACTTTCCTCCGCAAACCACTCAAAAGGAGGGGCTTAAAAACCGTTAATAAAATGAGTAACCAAATAAATAATGAACTATCCTTTTTGAACCCTCCATTGGAAGGCAGAGAGGCTTTATTTGTTATAAAAATTGGTGGAAATATTATTGATCATGAAATAAAACTTTCTTCATTCCTGCAATCATTTGCCGGTGTTGAAGGAAAAAAAATATTGGTGCATGGCGGCGGAAAATTGGCAACCAAATTAGCAAAGCAATTGGGTGTTGAACAACAGATGGTAGATGGCAGAAGAATTACAGATGCCGAAACGCTAAAAATTGTAACAATGGTTTATGCCGGTTATATTAATAAAAACATTGTAGCACAATTACAATCGTATGGCTGTAATGCCATGGGACTAAGTGGCGCCGATGGTACTGTTATTAAAGCTCATAAAAGAATTCATCCAACAATAAACTATGGCTTTGTTGGCGATGTTGATGCAATTAATTCAGCTTTACTAAAAAGTTTGTTAGATCAAAATATTGCAATTGTTTTAGCACCAATAACTGTTGATGTAAACGGACAATTACTAAATACCAATGCCGATACTATTGCACAAGAAACTGCAAAAGCATTAAGCAGTTTGTATAATGTTGAATTGATTTATTCATTCGAAAAAAGCGGCGTATTGTTGGATGTGCATGATGAAGCAAGTGTAATTGCAACAATTAATCCTGCAACTTATAAAACACTGAAAGAAGAAAAGAAAATATTTGAAGGCATGATACCTAAGCTGGATAACGCTTTTGCGGCATTGCAAAACGGTGTAAAAAAAGTGGTTATTGGCAAAGCCGAAGAATTAGATCAATTAATTTCCGGTAATTCCGGTACAAGCATCATTCAATGAACTATCAAGAATTAAATATTTTATTTACTGATGCGATTAACTTATTAAAAAAATTAGTCGCTACTCCATCATTAAGCAAAGAAGAAGAAGAAACTGCAGAAATTATTCAGCTATTTCTCGAGTCAAAAGGAGTTACCACCCATCAATACCTCAATAACATTTGGGCTAAAAATAAATATTTCAATCCCAATAAACCTACAATACTATTAAACTCTCATCACGATACAGTAAAGCCAAATAAAGCATATACGCTAAATCCTTTCGAACCAATTATAAAAGATGGAAAATTATTTGGTTTGGGAAGTAATGATGCAGGCGGCTGTTTAGTAGCATTGATTGCAACATTTTTATACTTCTACAAACAAGAAAATTTAAAATATAACATCATCATTGCAGCTACTGCAGAAGAAGAAATTAGTGGTTCGAATGGTGTTGAAATATTATTACCTCGCTTGCCCAAAATAGAATTTGGTATTGTTGGAGAACCAACATTAATGAATATGGCATTAGCCGAAAAGGGCTTGTTGGTATTGGATTGTGTGGCACATGGCATTCCCGGGCATGCTGCCAGAGAAGAAGGCGAAAACGCCTTATACAAAGCAATAAAGGACATTGAATGGTTTATGAATTATAGGTACGATAAAGTTTCTGATTTATTAGGCCCCATGAAAATGAGTGTTACCATTATCAATGCCGGCTCGCAACATAATGTAGTGCCAAGCGAATGTAAATTTACCGTTGATGTTCGTGTTAACGAATTGTATTCATTCGAAGAAGTGTTAGACATTATCAGATCAAATATTGTGAGTGATGTAATTCCAAGAAGTTGTCGTTTACGTTCAACATCAATTCCCATTGAACATCCATTAATTCAATCAGGATTACAATTAGGCAGAACCTACTATGGATCTCCAACAACAAGCGATAAGGCTTTAATGAATTTTCCAACATTAAAAATGGGACCGGGCGATAGTGCAAGAAGTCATACCGCAGATGAGTTTATTTATATTGACGAAATAAAAAATGGAATTGATTTGTATATTCAACTACTTAACAATGTAGTTAATTAAACTGTTTATAATGAAACTCTGGCAAAAAAATAAAGCATCATTAAAAGAAGTTGAACATTTTACAGTGGGCAACGACCGTGAAATGGATTTGTATTTAGCCGCTTTTGATGTATTGGGCTCTTTAGCACATACCACCATGCTGGAATCTGTTGGATTATTAACGAAAGAAGAATTGATAGTTGTAAAAGAAGAACTGCAAAATATTTATCATCAAATTAAAAAAGGAGATTTTACATTACAGGATGATGTAGAAGATATTCATTCGCAAGTTGAACTATTACTTACTAAAAAGTTAGGCGATGTTGGTAAAAAAATTCATAGTGCAAGAAGCAGAAATGATCAAGTTTTAGTTGATGTAAAATTATTTTTAAGAAATGAGTTGGAAGAATTGGTAAATGAAATTCAACTTTTTTTTCAATTACTTATTCAGCAAAGTGAAAAATATAAAAACTTTTTATTGCCCGGCTATACGCATTTGCAGTTAGCCATGCCATCATCATTCGGTTTATGGTTTGGTGCTTATGCCGAAAGTTTGGTTGATGATGTTATTACCTTACAATCGGCTTATACAATTGTAAATAAAAATCCTTTAGGAAGTGCCGCCGGATATGGATCTTCTTTTCCTATCAACAGAAAATTAACCACACAACTATTAGGGTTTGAAGATTTAAATTATAATGTGGTATATGCACAAATGGGCAGAGGAAAAGCGGAAAGAATAACAGCTCAAGCATTAGCCAATGTTGCCGATACGTTGGCAAAATTAAGTATGGACATGTGTTTATACCTTAATCAAAACTTTGATTTTGTTTCTTTTCCAACAGAACTTACAACGGGCAGCAGTATTATGCCACATAAAAAAAATCCGGATGTATTCGAATTAATTCGTTCAAAATGCAATGCTATCAAAGCTTTGCCGAATGAGATTATGATGATGACAACGAATTTACCAAGTGGTTATCACAGAGATTTACAATTACTAAAAGAAGATTTATTTCCATCATTTCAAACATTAAAAGATTGTTTACAAATGGCAACTTTAATGTTGAGTAATATTTCTGTAAAAGAAAATATTTTAACCGATGATAAATATAAATATGTTTTTAGTGTAGAAGAAGTAAATAAATTGGTATTACAAGGTATGCCATTTAGAGATGCTTATAAAAAAATTGGATTAGACATTGAATCCGGGAACTATACTTATACAACAAACATTTTACATACACACGAAGGAAGCATTGGTAACCTTTGTAACGATAAAATTGAAATTGCAATGCATAATATTATTGCATCGTTTCAGTTTGAAAAAGTGAAAATTGCAATTGAAAATTTAATACACTAAAATTTATTCTACATTATCAAAAACTAACTAACATGAAAAAACATATATTATTACTGATTTTAATTAGCACAACCGTAACTGTAACAATAGCCCAAACAAAAAAAACAATTACAAAACCTGCTACAAAAAATAGCTCTACTAATTATTTAAAGAATCTAAAAGACAGTAGCAGTTATGCACTGGGCATTAATATAGCACACTCTTTACAATCACAGTATCTTTCTAATCTAAACTTTACACTTTTTGAAAAAGGGATGAAAGATGTTTTAGAAAATAAAAAGATACATTTAACCGAACAAGAAATTACTGTTACTATTAACAAATACCTGCAACTAATTAATAGCGAAAAAGCAAAAATTGCAAAAGAAGCTGGAAAGAAATTTTTAGCATTAAATGCAAAACGAAATGGAGTAATTTGTTTGCCCGATGGCTTACAATACGAAATAATTAAAGCCGGAACTGATTCTGTAAAACCTACATTAAAAGATAGAATAAAATGCCATTACCGAGGAACATTAATTGACGGAACCGTTTTTGACAGTTCAATTGATAGAGGAGAACCTATTACTTTTCCGCTCAATGGTGTTATTAAAGGATGGCAAGAGGCCTTACAATTAATGACAGTTAGCAGCAGATGGAAAATATATTTACCCTCCTCTCTTGCTTACGGAGATAATGGAGCCGGCGATAAAATTACACCCGGAACAACGTTAATTTTTGAAGTTGAATTATTAGGTATTGAAAAATAATTGCTTATTGCTTTAACGGTAATAATTTTTATTTTAAATAGCTGTAACCTTTAATAAAGGTTTTCCGTTCAATTCAAAACGCTTGTTTATGAAATGGAAATTTTTATTTTCAACAGTAATAATTGTATCGGCTATTGGTGGTACTTTTTTTTTACCAAAACTGAATAAATTGAATGCTTTACCCAAAGTAAAAAAAACTTGCAAACGCGCCAATAGCATTAAGAAAGCATCAATTAATAGCGAATACTTTTTACTCAATCCTCCCGACAGGCTTATTGCTCGCTTATAAATTATAATCCTGCTTTATTGCAGGATTTTTTTTCTTTGTAGCTGTAACAAAATACTTTTTAGACCGTATTACTTAAAAAGAAAAATACTTAACCATATTTTAGCTGCTTAATGACGGAGAAAGAATATAACGAATGTGTAACACAATATGCAGATAATGTATATCGGTTTATTGTAAAAAATCTTCGCAATGAAGAAGATGCAAAAGATGTGGTACAAACATCTTTTGAGAAGTTATGGCTTAACCGTAAAACAGTAGAATATGCAAAATCAAAATCTTTTCTATTTACTGTTGCTTATCACCAAATGATTGACCATATTAGAAAAACAAAAAGAATAAGCTTACAAGAAAATTTTGTTGAAACAACAAAAATAGAATACCCAGAAAATTCTTCTGCCAAAAGAATTTTACAAGAAGCGGTAAACAGATTAAATGAAACTCAAAAGAGTTTAATTATGTTGAAAGATTATGAAGGATATAGTTATCAGGAAATAGGAGAAATTACGGGATTGAATGCCAGTCAGGTAAAAGTTTATTTGCATAGAGCTCGTTTAGTTTTAAGAGAATATATAGTTAGACCAGAAAATATTATATAAATGAATATTAACAGACATAATTACGAAGAATATTTTTTGTTATATGCAGATGGAGAATTATCTGCAATACAAAAAACGTCTGTTGAGCATTTTATAGCAGCAAACCCCGATTTAGAACAAGAATTAATTTTACTATTAAACAGTAAAATACCAATTGATACTACTGTTTCTTTTTCGCATAAACATTTACTTTATAAACCAGAAATAGAAAGTATTTCATTACAAAATATGGAAGAGGTGTTACTTCTATATATTGATGATGAATTAAATGAAACCGACAAAGCAAAAACAGAAGCGATTATTCGGCAAAATGCAACCATACAAGAATCACTTTCTATACTTCAAAAAACTAAATTAGAAAAGGAACAGATTATTTTTCCAAATAAACAATATCTCTACAAAAAAGATACGCCCGTTATTGGCATGGTATGGAAAAATATATTGGCAGCGGCTGTTATTATTGGATGTCTTGTTATTGCATGGAATATTTTTAACCCTACAAAAGAAACTTTATCGAATAACCTTGCAGCAATTCCTAAAAACAATAGCCTACCAAATTATAATCAACAACAATTATCTACAAAAGCTATTACCAGTGCAACGAGTAATAGAAAAGAAAATAGCATAACACAATCTATTTCAACCAATAAAAAAACTAATAACATAAAGAATCAATTTCGTATTAATCGTACAAATAAACCCGAAACAATTATTAGTACCACCATGCAAATAGCTTCTCCTGAAAAAGCTATTAACCAAACTATTGCTTTATCAACCCACTATAAAAAAATAGAAAGTTTAAAAAACAATCAGCCTCAGCCAACTTTTACAAATTCTTCATTAAAAGAAAAAAGCGATTTGATAGCTCAGCAAACAGTATATAAAACCTTAGATACAGAAGAAGAAGAAAATAACAATAACAATAACGTTTACATTGGAAATATAAAAGTAAATAAAGCAAAACTTAAAGGATTTATGAAAATGGCTAAAGGCATATTTTCTTCCAACAACAACGAAGAAGATAAAATAGCTATTGCCAGCTTTACAATATCAAAATCATTAAAATAAATTAATACTATAGTGTATGAAAAGAGTTATAATTATTGCAGCTATTTGCTTACTAGTATCTAAATCATTTACACAACCAACAAAACAAAATACGCCCGATACAATGAAAGTTGGAAATTTTGTAATTATTAATGATAAAAATACTACCAATACAAATTCAGAAAATTCGGATACAGCTTCTGCATCTTCCGGTATCTCTACTTCCGATACAATTAAAGTTGGAAATTTTATAATTATTAAAAAGAATGACAGATTAAAAATTAAGAAAAATAAGAATAAAGATTTATTTAACGATTTTAATTACTCGAAGAGAAAAAATAACAACCTCAGTACCAATTGGTGGATTCTTGATCTTGGCTTTGCGAATGTAACTGATAATACTAACTATACTTCTGCCCAAACTATGGGATATCTCAATTCTGTAAATGGCGCTATTACCGCTAATAGCATGGCGCTTAATACTAAAAAAAGCTCTAATGTTAATATTTGGTTTTTTATGCAAAAATTAAATATAACACACCATGTTGTAAACTTAAAGTATGGCTTAGGATTAGAAATGTATAATTTTAGATATGAACATAATTTGAGTTATAGAAATAATCCTGTTCCATATATTTTTAATGATTCAATCAACTTCTCTAAAAATAAATTATATGTAGGCTATCTTACCGTTCCTTTAATGATAAACATTAATGCCACCCCTAATAAACGCAATGGATTTAGTTTTAGTGCTGGTGTAAGTGCCGGATATTTATTGGGTAATCATAATAAACAAATTAGCAACGAACGAGGCAAACAAAAATATGGTGGCGACTTATCATTACAACCATGGCGTTTTGCAGCTATTTCGGAACTTGGATTAGGACCGATAAGATTATACGGAAGTTTTAGTTTAAATAATTTATATAAAACCACTACCGGATTAGATCAAACCCCTTATGCCATTGGTATTAGATTTAGTAATTGGTAAAACAAGCTTCTTTTTTCTCATGTAAAATGCCACTTCGTAAACATCTCTTTAAAAGAGATATTTTACATTTTATTAGGTTAATTTTTGGCAAAAAGGGGTTTATTGTATACAGTTTTTCCCAACTTTACGTTTCTAATAAAACTATTGTATGAAGTGGGTTTTCTATTGTATAATTGGATTGATATTTTTCGGCAATACTTCATTTCATTTAATTACACATAGCAGTCAAGATTTTTATATTGTAATTGAAAAACACAATTACGAAATGAAAGTATTTGATGCAGATAATAACTGGCTTATTACTTATCCTGTTGTTTTTGGAAATAAAAATTTAGGCGATAAAATGATGCAGGGCGATAGAAAAACTCCGGAAGGAATATTTCATATTGCATCAAAAAGATTACATCCCAAATGGAATAGATATTTGGCTTTAGATTACCCTACAGCAGAAAGCTACCAAAAGTTCAATGAACGTAAAGCAGCAGGTTTAATTCCTTCTACTGCACAAATTGGCGGACAAATTGGTATTCATGGTACATGGCCACATGAAGAATTTGCAATAGATCAATACCAAAATTGGACACAAGGTTGCATTAGTACAAAAAACGTATATATTCAAGAATTGTACTCCAATATTCCGGAAGGTACTACCGTTATTATTAAACAATAATATTCTTCGAAACAATTCATTGATGTTTTCTACATTAAAATATCGCTACCAAAATACGATTGTAATACCGTAGGTATTTTAATTCCATTTTCTGTTTGATTATTTTCTAACAATGCTGCCACAATTCTTGGTAAAGCCAAAGAACTTCCATTTAAAGAATGTGCCAATTGCATTTTACCATTAGCATCTTTATATCGGCATTTCATTCTATTGGTTTGAAAATTTTCGAAATTACTTACACTACTTACTTCTAACCAGCGTTGTTGTGCTGCACTAAATACTTCAAAATCGTAGGTTAATGCAGAAGCAAAGCTCATATCGCCACCACATAAACGTAAAATGCGATAAGGCAATTCTAATGATTGTATTAATTGCTCTACATGTATAACCATTTCATCTAACACCTTATAACTTGTTGTGGGGTTTACAATTTGAATAATTTCAACTTTTTCAAATTGATGTACCCGATTTAATCCTCTTACATCTTTCCCAAAACTTCCTGCTTCTCTTCTAAAACAAGGAGAATAGGCCGTCATTTTAATTGGCAAATCTGCCTCTTTTAAAATAGTATCTCTATAAATATTAGTAACCGGTACTTCGGCAGTTGGAATTAAATAAAAATTATCTGCAGTGGCATGATACATTTGTCCTTCTTTATCGGGTAATTGCCCGGTTGCAAATGCACTGGCCTCATTTACCATAAACGGCGGAATATATTCAACATACCCTGCAGCAGTATTATAATCTAAAAAATATTGTACCAATGCCCGTTGTAATTTGGCACCTTTTCCCTTATACAAAGGAAATCCACTACCGGTAATTTTAGCTCCGGTTTCAAAATCTATAATATCATGTTTTTTAATCAAATCCCAATGTGGAAGAGCATTGGCATATAAACTGGGTTGTATTCCGCCTTCTCTAACTATTACATTATCTTCTGCTAATTTACCATGCGGAACAATTTCTGAAGGAAGATTTGGAAGCATGATAATTTTATCTTGTAATAATTTTTCGGTATCCTCTAATTCAATCCAATATTTAATCCCTCTACTTTTAAGTTCAACAACTTCTTGTTTGACTCTTTCTACTTCTTCTTTTTTGCCTTGAGCCATCAACTTTCCAATTTCTTTGGAAGCCGCATTCACCTTGGCTTGTGTATTATCAAAGTCTGCCTGAATTCGTTTTCTTTTATCATCCAAAGCAATTATTTCATCAACCAATTCCAACTGCTTAAAATTCTTAACTGCTAATCTTTCTTTAACTTTATCTATATTACTTCTAAGTACAGTAACTTGTAACATATTATTGAAAATTTGTGCAAAGATAATTGATGATGAATGATGATTCGCTGTAAACAATAACTTTGCTACATGTTTATACACGATGATCTACAACAACGTTGGTGGGATTTAGAGGCCAAAATACTGCAACGATTCGGGAAAAAACCCGATGTAGAAGCCGTATTATTTTTAATTGGAATGCAAGAAACCGGATTTATTCAAGATAAAATAACAAAAGAACAAAAGCAAGATTTGATACATGTTGCAGTTTGTACCATTTTAAGTACAAGTGGTTATTTTGCATTAAAAGGAAATGATGTAGATGGATGGCCTCATTTTAAACAAATAAAAGAATTGCCTATTATGAGTTTGCCGGAACAAGAAAATTTTTTAAAAGATCATATTCTGCTTTATTTTGAAGAACAAGGTTTTTAAAATTGAAATTGCTAATAATTTTTTTCTACCAGATATTTGTAACTAAAACACAAAATAATGAGTTTCCCATCTAACTTACGCTACACCAAAGATCATGAATGGATTAGTATTGAAGGCAATATTGCAACCGTAGGAATTACCTCATTTGCCCAAAGCGAATTAGGAGATATTGTTTATGTTGATATTAATACCATTGGCAAACCTTTAAACGCCGAAGAAGTTTTTGGAACTGTTGAGGCCGTTAAAACCGTTAGTGACTTATTTTTACCCGTAGCCGGAACTATTACCGAAGTAAATGCCGCATTAGAAAAACAACCCGAATTGGTAAATAATGATCCTTATGGAGAAGGTTGGATGATAAAATTAACAGTTAATAATCCCGCTGATGTAGAAGAATTACTTGATGCTACAGCATATCAAACATTGGTTCATTAATTAATTTTTTATATTAATCGCTTGAAAAAAACAAAGCTTCACTTATTTGCAGCCATTATTTGGTTTGCAGTAATTTTTTATTTACTTACTATTCCCGGAAAAGAACTACCTGAAATAAGTTGGTTCGATAAGTTTCAGGTAGATAAGCTGGTACATATTTTTTTATTTTCTGTATTGTGCTATTTATTTAGCTATACCATTAAAAATTCATCGAAAAGGCATATTCTTATTATTGTAATTAGCACCTTAGGCTTACTTTATGGAATTTCAATGGAATTTGTACAAAAATATTTTGTAGCCAACCGCTCCTGCGACATTGATGATATGGTTGCCGATGGAGTGGGTTGTTTATTTTCATTTTTTTGGTGGCATATCCAATTTAAAAAAGAAAGCCCCGATGGAAATCGGGGCCGCAACCAAAACTAACTGCTTATGAGAAAATTGACTACTTGAAAAAACTTTCTTTATATAGAACAAATAACTTGCCATAATGTTGGCATATTTGTTAATTATTAATTATTTAAGAACTTGAATTTTTACCATTATTAAAGGCAAAGTTCTATTATGAGATTAAACAGAATATTAAAAGTTTAAAAAGAAAATGTTAATGATTACAAGAAGCAGCATTGCTTGAATGATTAAATGTTGGACTTAAATAAGGTATTCCTAAATCCATTCCTCTCAAAATCAATAATATAGCCATTATAGCCATAAAATAAGGCACTATTTGTTTCATTTTATTTCGTAATGAAATACTAATAACAAACCCAAAATTAGATAGTAAAGCCATTAAGGGTAATGTGCCAATTCCAAAAGAGATCATTAAAATTATACTTCCGGCAATACTTCCAGTTGCTAAGGCTGCTGCAATTGCAAAATAAACCATACCACAAGGAAGTAAGCCATTAGCAAGTCCAATTAAAAACATGCCATACAATTGCTTTTTTTTAATGTAGGTGCTGATGAATTTTTGAAGATGCAGGTTAAAGCTATTTAGAAAAGAAATACGCCAATATCGCTTAATAAAATAAAATTGTATTACACCCAATAAAACAATGATTCCCATAATTATTGAGAACCATTTTTCAAATCCTTGAATAAATATTAAACTGCCCAATGCCCCAAAGAGTAAACCTAAAACACTATAGATTGTTATTCTTCCGAAATTATATAAAAGAATTCCGAAAAATTTTTGATGATTGGGCAAATAATATACAGGTAAAGAAATGGCAATTGGGCCGCACATTCCCACACAATGAAAACTGCTGATAAAGCCTATTGAAATACCCGATATAAGTATTTGCCAATACATAATTAATTAACAGTAATTATTTTATCGGAATAATAATTAACAGAATTGCTTGACCAGCTTATTTTAACATGATAAGGCACTTTTAATAAACCTGTTTTGGCTATTAATTGTATTCCTTCTTCATTGGAATTGATGGGTATTCTTTTATCATTAGCTGCATTAGTGGGGCAATACAAATATATTTCACCTTGTAATTGATGTTTATTTAATTCTTTCGGAAACTGAATAGTTATGTGCTTCTCGTCTTGCCCCAATATAATATCGGTTAACTTATTGGCGTTATTTGTGCCATCAATTTTTTCCTGATACCTTAGTTCTTCTTTATAATAATCTTTACTAACCAAGTCGTATTTGGTATTGTATGATTTGTACACTAAAAATCCTATTCCTATTGCAAATAAGATAAAAACAAGTATTAATTTATTTCCCCAATTCATAGTTATTATTTTATTTGTAATTATTCTTCAATAGCTATTGGTCCTAAAAAATTAGTTTTGTCACTACCTATTTTTTTATCTCCTTCGTACAGTCCTAATTTTAAATGACTCGATCTTTCTTTAATTACCGATTTAGGTAAAACTATAAAAAACGAACCAGATCCTTGTCCTTCTTTCAGTATGCGTATATACGAGTTCCCAATTGTTTCTACTCTACCATTCATTCCTTCTAATTTTAGGGTTAAAGGTACATCATTCAGTGTTTTATTCACTGCTTTTAAGTTATACAAGTTAGAGATACTATCTTTTCCAACTTCTTGATATAACATTCCCGGAGTACGCATTATAGTAACATCTACATCTTTGCGAGTAATAAGTAAGATAGATAAAACGCCCAACAATATTGCCAATAGTAAAGTATATAATTTCATTCTATCGGTATAATGCAACCTTTCGCCATTGGCAATAGAGTTTTCTGATGCATACCGAATTAATCCACGAGGTTTACCAATTTTATCCATAATGCCATCACAAGCATCAATACAAGCAGTACATCCAACACATTCCATTTGAACACCATTTCTAATATCTATACCTGTAGGACAAACTCTTACGCACTGATGACAATCAATACAATCTCCTGCAGTAATACCTTCAGCTTGCTTTTTTTTAGCATTTCCTCTTGGCTCTCCACGCTTATAATCGTAAGCTACAATCATTGAATTTCTATCCATTAATACTCCCTGTAATCTTCCATAAGGACAAACAACAATGCAAGCTTGTTCTCTAAAAAATGCATATACCCCATAAAAAACACCGCTAAAAATTAGTATAGAAAAGAAACCTACAATATGTTCTGATAAAGGATCTTCAGCAATTTTTATTACCTCCTTCATTCCAATAATATAAGAAAGAAAAAAATTAGAAATAATGAAAGATAACAGATAAAATAAAATATGTTTTAAGGTGTAACGAAAAATTTTATTGGTATTCCATGGAGATTTGCTTAATTGTTTTTGAGCCGGTGCATCGCCTAAAACCCAATATTCAATTTTTCGAAACATCATTTCCATAAAATTGGTTTGTGGGCAGGCCCAACCACAAAACAATCTTCCAAATGCGGCTGTAAATAAAAAAATAAAGAAAATAAAAGATACCATGGTTAACCCAAAAATGAAAAAGTCTTGTGGCCAAAAAATTTTTCCAAATAATATAAATTTTGCGGAAGGAATATTAAATAAGAAAAGTGGCCTATCGCCAACTTCTATAAAGGGAGTTCCAAAAAATATAATAAAATAGAAAATGCTTAATACTGTTCTGATATTATAAAACCTGCCTTTGGGTTTTTGAGCATAAATCCATTTACGATTACCATGTTCATCTACGGTATTAATTCTATCTCTAAATTCTTCTGTATGAATTTCATTCAAATGTTCTACATCATTGAACATACATTTACATTTAACTATGATTGAATAATAACAAACTTATTTAGAGAGTCAACCTCATAAACGTGATGTTTGTTACATTAAAATATGATACTTATCATATATGAAATATTACTAAACATCTTAATAAAAAATTTATCAGAAAAATTAAAATGTTCCTTTCTAATTTTTCTGATAAACAATGAATTAACCGATAATAGAAATTATAATAAAAAACATTCTTTATTTATCGCCTCCAGATTCGGTATATAAAGTTCCTTGTGGTTCTTTTGGATTAGGAGGATTAGTACCATGAATACTTTTAATATAGCTGGCTATTTGTGCTATTTGCTTAGGTGAATAATTATCTTTCCAACTTTGCATGCCTTTATCGGGCCAGCCATATTTAATAGTTTTAAATATATCTTTAATAGAACCTCCGTGTAGCCAATAATCGTCTGTTAAATTAGGACCAACAATACCTCCACCATCAGGGCGATGACAAGCTGCGCAAATAGTGGTAAATATGGCTTTTCCGGCAGCAATATCGGCAGGGTCTTTTAATAGCTTAACGGTATTTTCATCAATATTATTACCGGCTTTTTTCAGATTTGCTTGCTTTTCGGCTTCCGCTTTATCTAAGGAAATTTGCAATTCTTCATGGCTTAAAGGTGCACTATGTGCTACATGATAGCGATATAAATAAATACCGGCAAAGACAATACATGCATAAAACCCATATAACCACCAACCGGGAAGTTTATTATCTAACTCTCTAATACCGTCATAATCATGTCCTAAATCAATAGCAGCTTCTTCTTTTGCAGATCTAAAGCCGTTTATTTTATTCCACCATTGTATAAACGAACCTTTTTTTGCAACAGGTTGCTCTGCAAGTTCTGCTGATTGTAATGCTGCTTTTTCTTTGGTAAGCAATAATCGCAAATTATATAACAAGGCTAATAAGATGATTATTTCTAAAAAAATCACCGATAACAAAACATAAAATGAAGTATTAGAAAGCCCTGCAATAGTAGTATCTGCAGTTGTGGCAACAGCAGGAGCATCGGCGGCAAATGTATAGGAGCTAATAAAACAAAGCAGTAGTATAGTTACTACTTTTGTAGCTGTTTTACTTTTATCTTCTACTAATCGTAGTATATTAATTTTAGCAGCTCCAATAATAATATTAGCCAATAGTGCAATTACTAACAGTAATGCAATTATGATAATAAGCAATACTATTGCCAATGGATTGTGCAATTCGGATGGTTTGGGCGGGCCTGCTGCGAAAACACCCAATGGAGAAAGTAATGTTGTAATAATAATTACTTTCCATTTCAACCCCGATAAACTTGTGATAATACTTTTTTTCATTGCAATAAATATTTTTTTTAAGTTATTCTAATGGTAATTGACTTATTTCATTAATCATTTTTTTATCGGCTTTCCAAGCCCATAAAGCCATAATTACAAAAAATGTAAAGAAGATGCCAAAAGAGGTAAGTGCATAAATATCTACACCGGTTATTTTTTCTAAATAGGTAATGAATTTCATAAAATAGGTTTATTGATTCATTTATTTGATAACTGCTTATTGATTTGATGCCGCTTTAATATCGGTTCCTACTCTTTGTAAATACGCTATTAAAGCAACAATTTCGGCATTGCTCGAGGTTTCGATTTTATCCTTTTTCAAATTTTCTTTAATACTTTTTGCCTGAGCTTCTAAATCTTCATTAGCTTTTTTATCATAATTTTCGGGATAAGGAACTCCCAATGTTATCATAGCTCTAATTTTAGCACCGGTTAAAGAAGTATCAATTTTGTTATCGAATAACCAATGGTAATTAGGCATGATAGAACCAGGACTCATAGAGCGAGGATCCCACATGTGGTTGTAATGCCAACTACCGGGGTATTTACCACCAATACGTGCTAAATCGGGACCTGTACGTTTACTTCCCCATTGAAAAGGATGATCGTACACAAATTCGCCGGCTTTGCTATATTCTCCATAACGAGCTACTTCATCTCTAAATGGACGAACCATTTGAGAATGGCATAAATAACATCCTTCTCTTACATAAATATCTCTTCCTTGCAGTTCAAGTGGTGTATATGGTTTTACAGAAGCAATGGTTGGAATATTACTTTTAATTAAGAAAGTAGGTACCATTTCTATAATACCGCCAATTGCTACTGCCACTAAACTAAATATAAGCATTTGAATAGGACGAGCTTCAATCCATCTGTGCCAATATTGCTTACCATGTGTTTCGGTTTTTGCAAGAAGAGGTGCTGCTTCTGCAGCTTCATCACCAATAAATGATCCGGCAGCAATTGTTTTGCCTAAATTAAATACCATTAATATTACACCTATAAAATATAATAATCCACCAATACTACGCGTAATATACATAGGTATAATATGCGTAACTGTTTCTAAGAATTGGTATTTAATTTGACCTTCATCGGTAAATTGTTTCCACATTTCGGCTTGTGTAAAACCAGCCCAATACATAGGAACTGCATAAAGCACTATGCCTATTGTACCAATCCAGAAATGATTAGTTGCCAATTTTTTAGAATAAAGAGAAGTATTAAACAATTTGGGAGTTAAATAATACAACATTCCAAAAGTTAAAAAGCCATTCCATCCTAAGGCACCAACGTGCACATGAGCAATTGTCCAGTCGGTAAAATGTGAAATAGCATTTACACTTTTTAAGCTAAGCATTGGGCCTTCAAAAGTGGCCATACCATAACAAGTTACCGCAACTACCATAAATTTTAATACAGGATCTTCTCTTACTTTATCCCAAGCCCCACGTAATGTAAATAATCCATTTAGCATACCTCCCCAACTAGGTGCAATTAGCATAATACTAAATACAGTACCTAAACTTTGTGCCCAATCGGGTAAGGCAGTATATAATAAGTGATGCGGGCCAGCCCATATATATATAAATATCAATGCCCAAAAATGTATAATAGATAAACGATAACTATACACGGGTCGTCCAGAAGCTTTAGGAATAAAATAATACATTATTCCTAAATAAGGAGTAGTTAAGAAAAATGCCACTGCATTATGACCATACCACCATTGCACCAAAGCATCTTGCACACCTGCATAGAAACTATAACTTTTAATCCACGAGAAAGGTATTTCGACTGAGTTTACAATATGCAACATAGCTACAGTAACCCATGTAGCAATATAAAACCAAATAGCCACATAAATGTGGCTTTCGCGTCTTTTAACTAAAGTACCAAACAAATTGATACCAAAAATTACCCATACAATGGTAATAAGAATATCAATAGGCCATTCCAATTCGGCATATTCTTTACCCGTAGTATACCCGGAAAGTAAAGTAACAGCGGCTAAAACAATAATTAATTGCCATCCCCAGAAATGTAATTTACTTAGTACATCGCTAAACATTCTGGCTTTACAAAGCCGTTGAAGAGAGTAGTACACACCCATAAAAATTCCGTTTCCAACAAATGCAAAAATTACCGCATTGGTATGAACAGGCCTAACACGGCCAAAAGTTGTATACGGTAAATTAAAATTTGCCGCAGGAAAATAAATTTGCACTGCAGCCAATAATCCGGCCAACATACCTACCACCCCCCACAATACAGTGGCATAGCCAAACATTTTTACAATTCGGTTATCGTAATAAAATTTTTCTACTTGCATACTTTACAGTTTGAAATTGATTGAATTGATTTAGTTGTTATTATTATCTGTTGTAAAACCTGGTTTGTCGTCAAATAGCATACGCATAGGTGGGCTTTTCTCATCATCATACTGTCCGCTTTTAACACTCCAAATAAAGGCTGCTAAAAACAAAGATGCCACAGAGATACTGGCAATTAATAACAGTATAATTACACTCATTAAGTTAAAGTATTGACGCGCCAAAAATAGAGTTTACCAAAACACTAACATCCTGACTAAGCTCAAAATAAAAGATGATTTTTATCATTTTTTATTTAAAAACTTGATTTTTGTTTATGAATTATCTGCGGATGATGAGCAACTTTATTTTAATTTCATTTTCCATGCAGATAAATTACTAAAGCCAAATGTTATTATTAATATGCTTATACTACTTATTGGCATTAATATGGCGGCTATCATTGGAGATAATAATGCTTGTACTGCAAAATAATTTCCAACAATATTATATAAAATTGAAACAATAAACGAAGCCATTACAATTCGTTTATTTGCTTTTGATAATTGAATAAACTGATTAAGTAAATGTAATTTGGCTGCTTCTAAAATACCATCGCTTGCGGGCGTAAAGTTGTTGGTATTTTCGGCAACCGCAATTCCAATATCGGCTTGCTTTAATGCACCGGCGTCATTTAATCCATCCCCAATCATCATTACTCTATTGCCTTCCTGCTGCAATTTTTTAATTATTCCCAACTTGTCTTCGGGCTTTTGATGAAATAAAATGTGTGCATTGACACCCAATAGTTCTTGCAAATAATTTTTTTCGCCCGAATTATCTCCACTTAATATGGCTACCTTATATTTTTTTCGCAGTTGCCGAATAAGTGTAGGGATGTTATCGCGATATTGATTTCTGAAATTAAATTTACCCAATACATCTCCTTCAACTGATAGATATATTGCAGACTCTAATTCGGGTAATTTACTACCTGTTACAAATTCTCTGGAGCCAAGAGTAATTAATTCTCCATCTACAATAGCTTCAATACCTTTACCGGTAACTTCTTCAAATGCAGTAACTTTTAAATGGGTTCCATTTTCGTTCGTCCATGCAGCTACTGCTCTACTCATTGGATGCATAGACTGTGAAGCCAATGCAGCTAATTTTTTAAGTATAGATTTGCTTAATGGTTTTCCGCCATAACTAATATCTTGATATCTGCCCGTGGTTAATGTTCCTGTTTTATCGAAAACAATATAATTAATAGAAGCAATTTCTTCTATTTTTTGTGCATTACGCAAGTATAAATGATTACGACTAAGTATTCGTAAAATATTACCATTAGTAAATGTATTACTTAATAACAAGGCACAAGGGCAAGCCACAATTAATACCGCTGTTGCGGCAGCCCATATTTTATCCGGATTAACTACCCACCAATAGAGAGCTGATGCAATAGATAAGAACAATACAATCCAAGTAAAAAAACGGGCTATAAAATGTACAAAAGAATATCTTTCTTCTTTAGTTGTTGCCTGTTTAAATTCATCTCTATTCCATAACTTAGTAAGATAACTTTGGGCTACTTCTTTAATTACCAACATTTCTATATTACTACCAATTTGTTTGCCACCTGCATAAATAATTTCGCCCATTTCTTTTTCTACCGGTAAGCTTTCGCCGGTTACAAAACTATAATCTATTAAAGCTTTTCCGCGTGTTAAAATGCCATCGGCCGGAATTAATTCCTGATTATGAATTAATAATGTATCGTTTAAAGCAATATCGGGCAACGAAACCGTTTCTTGATTATTATTTATCCGCGTAACTGCAATAGGAAAATAGGAAGTATAATCTCGTTCAAAGCTTAGTTCTTCATAGGTTTTATCTTGCAATATTCTTCCAACTAACATAAAAAAAACTATTCCGCTCATGCTATCTAAATATCCGCTGCCGGCATTAGTTAGTATATCAAATACACTTCTGCCAAATGTTACAAAAACTGCCAGTACTATTGGGGCATCTATGTTCAAAAATTTATGTTTAATACTTTTCCATGCACTTATATAAAACTCCGAAGCAGAATAGAATACAACCGGTA
The DNA here is from genome assembly GCA_027364735.1 of Hydrotalea sp. GTDB lineage: Bacteria > Bacteroidota > Bacteroidia > Chitinophagales > Chitinophagaceae > JAKAJX01. The sequence goes on from DAHXOT010000044.1 coordinate 49,760, forward strand.
AACTTAACAGTAAACTTAGCCATCTAAACACTGTAATTAAGTTTTGTTCTTTAGTATCAATACCCAAATATTCCGGAAAACTCAATAACATAATATTGGCAAAACAAAAGCCGGCAATACCCATTTTATATAGTTTCGATTTATTTAACTTGGGTTTTACCTGATGAATATTATTTAAACTAATATAGGGCTCGTAACCTACAGAAGTTAGCAGTTCTGCTACTTTTCGAACAGAAATATTTTTATGTGTGAAAATAATATCGGCTTCTTTTCTTGTAAAATTTACTTTACTTGAAATGATATTTTCGTTAAGCCGATGTAAGTTTTCGAGTAGCCATAAACAACTGCTACAATGTATTTGTGGCAAATAAAAAGTAATGTGGGTTTGATTTTCGTTTTTAAAAGAAATTAATGATTGTGTTATTTTTTCGTCATCTAAAAAAGCAAATTTGTTTTCTCGAACTTTAATACGCTGACTAAGACCCGGATTTTTACTAATGGCATAATAATCGCACATGCCATTTTGGTTTAGTATTTCGTAAACCAGTTTACAGCCTTCGCAGCAAAAATCTTTTTCGTAAATATGAATAGTTTTATCAATGCAAGCTTCGCCGCAATGATAACATTGTATTGTTGTAGAGGTTGTAGGTTTATCCATTAAAAAATATCAATTAAGGTTCTGCTCGTTATTTCGTAAATTATTTATAATGTGATGAGTTAATTTATTTTTTCCTACTACTTTAGGATACAAAAGATTTTGTTCAATGTGTACCCATTGTAAAATTTTGTTTTCTAATAAAAACATTTCATTAATACACAATTTCCATTCTTTACTCCAAGCGGGTTTTACTACATAATTATTTAAGAGTTGACGCAATTTTTGAGTTAATCCTATAATAACTTGATGGGTATTATGAACTGTTTCAAAAACTTTGGTATCTAAGCAATTATCTTTAAGATTCTCGGTGCCTTTATAGCTTTTTTTAATGCAAGGAAAAACAATTCCAGATTCTTTTAAAAATAAATGTTTTAATTCATCCTCTAATTTTCTAAATAAAAGTTGTGCCATTTCAGAAACCGATAAGGGCAATTCTTTGATATAAGGATGTAACATTAAAAAACTTTCTATCTCAGAGCAAGATTTCATTATTTCAGGCTGATACTCTAATTGTATTAGGTTACATAACCCTTCCGGAGTTAAAGCTTCATTAGAATAATTATCTAACCTATTTAACATCATATTGAAATATTATTTTCTGCAAGATAAAATACTGCCTTGCAAGTATACATGATGTTGCTCAAGCAGACCAATGACTTTTATCATATTACTAATTCGTAAAATTACGTGAAGATGATTGTAACAGGTTAATCTTGCAAATTTGCTGTGCGTGCCAACTTTTTTTGGTTGATAATTTTAATTTTTTTTCCATCTAATTCTACCATATTATCTCGTTTAAATTCGGATAGTAACCTAATGGTAGATTCGGTTGCTGTACCAACAAGGTTGGCTATTTCTTCTCGTGAAAGTCGAACATTTAAAGTAATGCCATCTTCTTCAAAACCATAGGTTTCTTTTATAAAGAGCAATGTTTCTGCTAATCTTTCTCTAACAGGTTTTTGGGCTAAATGGGTTAGTTTCATTTCGGTTTTATGCAATTCATCGCTTAATAATTTCATCATTTCAAATGCAAGACTGGCATCGCTTTTAAGAATATTGGTAAATAATTCTTTAGGTATAAAACATACCTGAGTATCTTCTAAAGCAACTGCACTGGCACTATATCTATCGCCACTTAATAATGCTCTATATCCAATTACATCTCCGCCTTTTAATAAACGTATTATTTGCTCTTTACCATCATCGCCTAAATGAGCCAATTTTACTTTTCCGCTATTAATGCAATAAACTCCAAATGGATGAGACCCTTCATTAAATAATGTTTGCCCTTTCTTATAAATATTACAAACTTTCTGCGAATTCATTTCATCTAAAAACTCATGTTTTGCCCTACACAATACAGATGTAAATCTTTGCTCACAATACTGGCACATTGTTGAAACATCATGAGTATGGTTAACGTTTGTCATATCTGCAAAAGTAAAATAAGATTTAATTGATTATTCATTTTTAAAAAAGCTTTTACCCGAATTTGGCTGAAAATACAATTTTATCTTGAAATATACCCAAATTTAAATTAGGCTATTGATTACATTTATCCCTATTATTTTTCGTAAAACAAAAAGTAATAGAGGGTAAAATGGTTAATATTGCTGCACCACTACTGATTAATATGCGCTATTTTAATTTTACCGATACTATTAACCTACTATCTAAACTCGGTTATAGAAAATTATGGAATGCTGCTAAAGTTTTTATTAGCTATTGGCTAAGCAAATTGCTTAAAAAACCTATTCAATGGGGTTTGCCTATTTCTATTTCGTTTGAACCTACTACCTCGTGTAATTTAAGATGCCCTGAATGCCCCAGCGGATTGAGGCAATTTAGCAGACCAACCGGAATGCTTACTACACATTTTTTTGAAAAAACTATTGCCGAAATTTCGAAAGAGCTTATTTACCTTATTTTTTATTTTCAGGGAGAACCCTACTTAAATCCGAAATTTTTACAAATGGTTAATTACGCACATCGGAAAGGAATTTATACGGCAACATCTACTAATGCACATTATTTAACCAATGAAAAAGCAAAAGAAACTGTTGAAAGCGGTTTAGACAGATTAATTATTTCGATTGATGGCACCACACAAGAAGTGTACGAACAATATAGGGTTGGTGGAAATTTAGAAAAAGTATTACAAGGTGCAAGAAATATTGTGTATTGGAAAAAGAAATTGAAGAGTAAAACACCTTTTATATTTTTTCAGTTTTTGGTGGTAAAACCCAACGAACATCAATTAACCGAAATAAAAAAAATTGGGAAAGAAATTGGTGTTGATCAGGTAAGATTTAAAACAGCACAAGTGTACGATTTTGAAAATGACCCTCATCAACTAATTCCTCTTAACGAAAAATACAGTAGATATAAAAGAAATAGCAATGGAAAAATTAAAATAAAAAGTGGCTTAAATAACTATTGCTGGAAATTATGGCACGCTAATGTAATTACTTGGGATGGATTGGTTGTGCCTTGCTGTTTTGATAAAGATGCCCTACACCAATTGGGTAATTTACAAACAACCTCTTTTAAAAATATTTGGCATAATACAAATTATAAGCAGTTTAGAAATGAATTGTTTAAAAGCCGAAAAAATATAGATATCTGCAAAAATTGCAGCGAAGGATTAAAAGTTTGGGAGAACTAAACAATAGCAATTTAAATGACAAATGTCATCTGTCTTTTTTTTCATCTCCGCTACTTTTGTTATATGATTTACCATGATATACAACAAATTAAAAATTTCAGAAACGAGTACCATAAAGCAATAGTAAACATTCAGTTTACCAGTAATTGGATACTGGAAAGAGTAAAAATGTTTGTAGAACAAAAAGATATTACACCTCAACAATATAATATTCTTCGTATTCTTAGAGGCAGCATTCATCCTTTATCTACTCAACAAATTAGAGAAAGAATGCTTGACAAAATGAGCGATGCCAGCAGATTAGTGGATAGATTGGTAAAAAAAGAACTTGTACTAAAAAAAGTAAGCAATATTGATAAACGATTAGTTGATATTACTATTTCGGAAAAAGGATTGGAATTGCTGAAAGAGTTAGATGAAAAAAATAAAGAATTAGATAATATCATTCATAATCTTTCCGAAGAAGAAGCTACTACATTAAATAATTTGTTAGATAAGATTCGTAACAATTAATTTCATACTGTGTATTATTTACTCCGGAGAATCTAATTCATCCACAACAAAAAAATATACTTCTTGCTGGTTTATCTTCGGTAAATGAAATTTATTGTACAACAATTATTGTATTTTTTTCTTGTAAGTATTCCTTGCATTACAATTGCTCAAGTTGCACCGCAATACGAATTTAGAGGTGTTTGGGTGGCAACTGTTGATAATATAGATTGGCCAAGTAGAAAAGATTTATCGGTAGAACAACAAAAAGCCGAATTTATTGCGCTGGCTACTATGCACAAAAACAATGGCATGAATGCCTTAATTGTGCAAATACGGTCGGCTGCCGATGCATTTTACCCATCGAAATTTGAGCCATGGAGCGAGTTTTTAACCGGTCAACAAGGCATTGCACCACAACCCTATTACGATCCATTACAATTTATGATTGAAGAAACGCATAAACGCGGAATGGAGTTTCATGCATGGCTTAATCCTTATCGTGCAGTTTTTAATAGCAAAAATTCGTCTATTGCAAATGACCATATTACCAAAACGCATCCAAAATGGTTTTTAACGTATGGAGGTAAAAAGTATTTTAATCCCGGATTACCCGAAGTACGCCAATATGTTGCTGCCATTGTAAAAGATATTGTTATGCGCTACGATATAGATGCTATTCACATGGATGATTATTTTTATCCATATAGAATTGCAGGAAAAGAATTTCCGGATGAAAAAACGTATCGGCATTCGGGTTCAACACTCAATAAAGAAGATTGGAGAAGAAGCAATTGCGATAGTATTATTCGTTTATTATCAAAAACAATTAAATCAATTAATCCAAGGGTAAAATTCGGAATTAGTCCTTTTGGCGTTTGGAGAAATATTTCTAAAGATATAGATGGCAGTAATACCCAAGCAGGACAAACTTGTTATGACGATTTATATGCCGATATTGTTTTATGGCTTAAAAAAGGATGGATTGATTATGTTGCACCACAATTATATTGGGAAATTGGCAATAAACTTTGCGATTATACTGTATTATTAGACTGGTGGAATAAACATACTTATGGCAAACATTTATATATTGGTCATGCTGCTTACAGAGCCGGAACAAGTAAAGCATGGAGAAATAAAGATGAATTACCCAACGAAATAAAAGCATTAAGGCAATACCCAACCACCCAAGGAAGTGCTTTTTTTAGCAGCAAAAATTTTGAAAATAATCCTAATGGCTGGAGCGATAGTTTACAACTTAACTATTATGCAACACCTGCTATCATTCCACCAATGCCGTGGATAGATAGTACGCCTCCTTCTATTCCTGTAGTTGAAAAAAATAAAAAAAATATTTATTCTATTTTATATAAAGGAACAAAGAAAATTAAAGGTTTTGCTTTGTATACATTGCCAAAAGATATCGAAACACAAAAAGCCAATGCTTCATTGCTTGAAATTATTGTAAGCAGTAATACAGCCACCATTAATAAAAATAACATTTCCACAGCTACAAATAACAGATTATTTATTGCAGCCCTAGATGTAAATAACAATGTAAGTGATTGGGTAGAATTAAAATAGCTTTAAGTACCTATTTTTAATTTACTCTTTTTAAAGGCAAATAATTTTTGGGCATAATCAATAATGGCACATATTCCATAATGGTAGAAGTATTATCTAATCCAAATGCTTTTTGATCAGATTGGGCAAAGTTTTTAATAGCAAAATAAGATTCCATAATAAATCCTTCTCTTAACGATAATTCGTTTTCAATAGAAAGAAAAGTTTCAATAATAATATAACTTATGTTAGCATGAAAATCTTTTACCTCGGCATTAGGATGTTTATTTAAAAAATCAAGTTCTTTATTATTCATCATATCCTGCATTACTTTCTTAAATAAAATATTAACTCTTGGTTGAGCACGAAAACCCAATTTAAAATCTATCCGCATAATTTTACCCTCTAAAATTTTTGTAACGGCATATTCCATATCGTAAGGATTATCTGCCCTTTCAATATGAATAAACCAATAAATATCCGCCCTTTTCGGTTTTCGGCATATAATAGAATCGATAATTCTTTTTTCAATATCTACCTTAGAATTAGATTTAGTAAGATATACAAGATGAGTTGCATATTTTGGTAAATAACTATCCTCCGATAAATCTTTTAAAATTGATAAATAATCTTTTATACGTACAAACTGCAAATACCGGTTAGTAATTTTTCTGGCTTTAAAAACAATAATCATCACAAAAAATAAACTTCCGGCACCAAATAATAAGAACATCCAACTTTGCTTAAGTTTTGCTACTTGCGCTACAAAAAAAGAAACTTCAAGAACCATGAATATGAGCATAAGTAGAATAACTAATAACCTATTCCATTTTTTTACATACCGCATATAAACACTCATTAATGAGGTAGTCATAAGCATGGTTATTACAATAGAAAAACCGTAAGCAGCTTCCATTTGCGAGCTTTGCTTAAAATAAAGAATAGATGATAAACATCCTACCCAAAGAATAGTATTTAAACTAGGAATATATATTTGACCTTTTAAATCTACAGGAAATTTTACGCTAACTCTTGGCCAAAAATTCATACTAATAGCTTCGCTGATTAAAGTAAATGAACTACTTATTAAAGCCTGACTTGCAATAACTGTTGCAGCTATTGCTATAAAAATGCCTATAAATAAAAACCAATGCGGCATTAAGGCGTAAAATGGATTAATATTAACAGGCAAATAATCGCTACTCTGAGCAAGTAACCAAGCTCCTTGTCCCATATAATTTAATATTAATGCCATTTTTACAAACCCCCAACTAATTTGAATATTTTTTCTTCCGCAATGACCCAAATCGCTGTATAAAGCTTCGGCTCCTGTGGTACAAAGAAAAACTGCACCTAATACCCAAAAACCATTGGGATACATAGTAAGTAATTCAATTCCATAATAAGGATTGATGGCTCTTAAAATATGAGGCGAATGTGTAATTTGAATAATACCTAAAATCATAATCATAGAAAACCAAATAAACATAATTGGGCCAAAAGAAAAACCTATCACTTTTGTACCAAAGCGTTGTAAAAAAAACAATACCGAAATAATTGCAATAACAATACTTATTGCTACTGCATTTCCGGGAACTATGATATTTTCTAATCCATGTATGCTATGCAACCCTTCAATAGCCGAAGAAACCGAAATTGAAGGCATTATTATTCCATCGGCAATAAGTGTTGCCGCACCTATAATGGCAGGCAGGTATAACCATTTAGCAGATCGGCGTACCAAAGCATATAACGAAAAAATACCACCTTCGCCTTTATTATCGGCACGAAGGGTTAACAAAACATATTTAAATGTGGTTTGCAAGGTTAATGTCCATATAACACAAGATATTCCACCATACACTAATTCTTCTGTAATTTTTTTATCGCCTATGATTGATTTGAACACATATAAAGGAGACGTTCCAATATCGCCATAAATAATACCTAAAGTTACTATCAAGCTCCCAATCGTTATTTTATCCAGCCGATTGTGAGAAGATTCGATTGCCATTGCTCTTGATTTTATAATTAAAACAATTTAAAAAATTTATTCTGCAACAATAGTGTTTCGCAATAAACCATAGCTGCTTTTGCTATACTACTAAAAATAGTATTTAAAGCAAAATCTGTTCTATTTAAATAATGAACTGATTGAAACAAAACCATTTTGCATGTATGGAATAAAATAATGGAAAGTTTATAAAGCAGCGAGTTTATTTGCATAATCAATACAAAACACAAATTTATAAGTGATTTGCTATGCTACGCAAAAAAACTTTGTGGCAACCATAAATTACTATTGAGTTTAGGCAAGCTCTTCAAACTTTTTTGCTATTGCAATATATCTATACTTAAATATTTTTTGCAACTTCTTTCTTATAAAAACAAAGTGAAGTATATCGCCCAATACCCAAAAAGGGATTTTATAATGTACTATATCAATCATTTCAACAGCATTGTCAATTGACTTAAAATGGTGCTGATGATGCCAAAATGAATATGGTCCAAAGCGTTGTTCATCAACAAAATATTTTTTTTCTTCAACATGGCTTATTTCGGTTAACCAATATAATGGTATACCCAAAAGCGGACTAACCTTATATGCTATAACTTGGCCCGGATACATTTTATTTCCATGATATTTACTTACAATATTAAAACCGAGATTTGACGGAGTAATGTCCTTTAAATTTTCGGGGTTACTAAAAAAGCTCCAAGCATCATCAATGGTTATCGGAATTTTTTGAACAGTTTTAATAGCATACACTTTACTCATATAAACAATTTGTAAGTTTAACAATTGATGTACAAAAATGTTTGCAAATAGTAACTTTGATATTATGAGGAAAAATAATCGGCTTCTGCAATTCGAAGAAATTTATACTAAGCTTAATGAACAACAACGTATGGCGGTTGACTGTATTGAAGGCCCTGTAATGGTAAATGCCGGTCCGGGTACAGGCAAAACACAAATACTTGCAATTCGTATTGGCAATATTTTACAAAAAACCGATTCCAATCCTGCTAATATTCTTTGCCTAACTTATACCGATAATGGAGCTGTTGAAATGCGTAATAGATTATTACAAATAATTGGCACTCCTGCTTATGGCATTAAAATTCATACATTTCATTCGTTTTGTAATGAAGTTATTCAAGACAATCTCAGCTATTTTGGTAAATTAAATTTAGAACCCATCAGCGAAATTGAAGAACTTGAATTATTTAATAAACTAATTGACTCTATTGAGCCTAATAATATTTTAAAAAGATTTAGAGGCAATGTTTATTTCGAAGTACCAAGGCTGAAAAGCTTATTCAGTCTAATGAAAAAAGAAGCGTGGGATGCTAATTATTTTAACGAACGCATTGATGCATATTTAAATGAATTACCCACTAAAGAAGGATTTTTTTACAAAAGAAAATACAAAGAATTTAATATAGGAGATGCCAACCCCAATAAAATTTTAGCCGAAAAAGAAAAAATGGAAATGCTAAGAGCTGCCGCTCAATTGTATCCTCAATACAATAAAATGATGGCAGAAATTAGCAGATATAATTTCGATGATATGATTTTATGGGTATTAGATGCATTTGAAAAAAATAAAAATCTATTACTCGATTATCAGGAACAATTTTTATATTTTTTGGTTGATGAATTTCAAGATACAAGTCGTTCTCAAAATTTACTCTTACACTATTTAATTAATTATTGGGATGTGCCAAATGTATTTGTAGTAGGCGATGCCGATCAAAGTATTTTTTCATTTCAAGATGCCAATGTTGAAAACATTATAGAGTATCAAAAAAAATATGCTACTACAATTACTACAATAGATTTGGTTAATAATTATCGTTCTACACAAATTGTTTTAGATATTGCACACAAACTAATTATCAATAATCAACAAAGAACAGTAAGTAATGAAAACGATAAAGCATTAATTGCATCGAATACATTATTACCAGATTATTCTATACAACCAACAATTATCGAGTATCCAAACACAACGCATGAAGCAATAGATATTGCTATGCAAATAGAACAATTAATTGCCAATGGAATTAATGGAAAAGAAATTGCTGTAATTTATAGAAACCACTCGCAAGTGGAAGAAATTGCTACTATTTTAGAAAATAAAAAAATCCCTGTTAACGTAAGAAAAAAAACAGATCTTCTTCAATTACCATTTATTCAAAATATCATTACCATTTTAACTTGGATTGATAAAGAAAGTACCATTCCATACAGTGCCGATGATTTATTATTTAAACTACTACATTTTATTTTTTTTGATATTAAGCCTACCGATATTGCTAATTTAAGTATGCGTGTAAATGAAAAAAATATTGGCAAAAAAGAAAATAAATATTCTTTAAGAAGAGAATTAAGTGAACTGAAAAATGATACCGGAGATTTATTTACGAAGCCCGATAATAGCTTAAAAGAAGTAAGTAATATTCTTGAAAATATTCTAAAAGAATCCACCAATATTACTGTGCAGCATTTGGTTGAAATGGTTATACAAAAAGCAAAAATTCTTTCTTTTATACTTAACAGCCACGAAAAACCATGGCTAATGCAAGTGCTAAATTCTTTTTTTAATTTTATAAAAGATACCTGCAAACGCAATCCAGAACTTAATTTGCACCAATTGCTGTACAATATTAGCATTATGCAAAAAAATAAAATTGCAATGCCTTTGTATAAAATTGTTGCAACAGATAATGGCGTGAATTTACTAACCACACACGGATCGAAAGGATCGGAGTTTGCACATGTTTTTGTAGTTGGTTGTACTAATAAAATTTGGGATGAAACAAATGGAGGAAATAATTACAGTTATAAATATCCTGATAACTTACTTAGCAATCATCCTATTTTATCAGGAAATTTAGAAGAAAGCAGGCGTTTATTTTATGTTGCTATTACAAGAGCAAAAACGAATTTGCAAATTTCATATTCTGTAAAAGATAAAAACGATAAACCACTTATTAAATCAACATTTATTACAGAAATAACAGAAGCCATGTTATGGCAGCCAATACAAAAGCTTGTACCCGATGAAGAATTAATAAATTATTTGGCATTACAATTTAGTGCAACTGCCATACCCGAAATTTCATTAGTAGAAGAAAATTATATTAACCAAATTCTTAAAAACTATTCCTTAAGCGTTACGCATTTAAGTAACTATTTAAGTTGTCCATTAAAATTTTACTATCAGAATTTAATAAAAGTTCCTTCAGCAAAAAGTGAAAGTATGGTATTTGGAAGTGCTATCCATTATGCATTACAACGACTATTCGAGAAAATGAAAATAAATAATCAAGTATTTCCTTCCATACAAGAACTAATAGAAGATTTTAATTGGTACATGGAGAAAAACAGAGACGCATTTACACAAGAAAGTTATATTCTTAAAATAGAATACGGCAAAAAAATATTACCCGTTTATTACGATACACATATTTCTACTTGGAATAAAATTGTTATCGTAGAAAAAAGTATTCGCAATATTTTTATTGGCAATGTTCCCATTAACGGTAAATTAGATAAGCTGGAATTTGAAGGAAAAACAGTTACTGTAGTTGATTATAAAACCGGCAATTACGAAAATGCAAAAAGAAAATTAATGAAGCCAAATGAAAAAGAACCAGACGGCGGCGATTATTGGCGACAAGCAGTATTTTATAAAATATTATTAGATAACTATACAACAAATAATTGGCAAACTACAAGTACCCAATTTGAATTTGTTGAGCCGGTAAACGATGAATATGTAATAGAAAAAATTATAGTTACACCGGAAGATATAACTACGGTAACACATCAAATAAAAGATACTTGGGAAAAAATACAAAATAAAGAATTTAAAAAAGGCTGTGGTAAACCCGATTGCGAATGGTGCCATTTTGTAAAAACTAATAATATGGCAATTGCCTTACATAAATTAGAAAATACAGATGAACAAGATTTTTAGTAAATCATAAACACTAAAGCAAGTATGTTTGCTATTCTGCTACTATAACCATGAACAAAAAAATATCATACCCATTTGTAATTGCAGCTTTGTATGTTTTAGTTAGCTATTGTATGCAAAGTTGTGCAGTAATGATTCCACCAAGCGGTGGACCGAAAGATACACTTCCACCTCGCTTAATGCTAGCTCTTCCTAAAGATTCTTCCATCAATTTTGCAAGCAATAAAGTAACACTAACTTTCGATGAGTTTGTTGAAGTGAAAGATGCTCAAAAAAATTTAATCGTTTCTCCCAATCCAAAAAATACTCCGGACGTTGAATATAAACTAAGGAATGTAACTGTTAAATTAAAAGATTCTTTACAATCGAATACTACTTATACTTTAAACTTTGGCAATGCCATACAAGATGTAAATGAAGGCAATATTGCTAAAAATTTTTCCTATGTTTTTTCAACCGGAAAATATATTGATAGTGGTGTTATAAAAGGCAAAGTATTATTAGCAGAAACAGGAAAAACAGATTCTACTTTAATTGTGGTTTTACATCAAAACTTGGCAGATAGTGCTGTTGAAAAAGAAAAACCTCGTTATTATACTTTAGTTGATGCAAAAGGAAATTTTAGTTTTACTAATTTACCAATGAAAAAATTTGCTATTTATGTTTTACCCAATGATTACAATAAACGTTATGATGATAGTACCAAACTATTTGCCTTTTCAGATACGAATATTATTGTAAAATCATTTGCTGCACCTATTACACTTTACGCATTTGAAGAAGCCAAAAAGAAAGAAGTTACCAAAGCGGTTGCTGCTCCGGCTGTTGCAAAAAATAAATTGGCAAAAAAAGTAGATACGCAAATAAAACTACTGTTAGAGTTAGACAATGGAAAACAAGATTTATTAAATCCACTTTCTATTCAGATTAATAGAAAAATGAAAAAAATAGATACCTCAAAATTTATTTTATGCGATACCGGATTTCATAAATTAAGCAATTACACTGTTGTAGCAGATACTTCACATCCATTAACAAAAGTGTATATTAACTATGCATGGAAAGAAGATTTGCTTTTAAAAATTATAGTTGCCAAAGATGCAGTTGCTGATTCTTTGGGTACCACATTAACCAAAGCTGATACACTTTTCTTCACTACCAAAAGAGAAAGCGATTATGGCAGTTTACGTTTTCGATTTTTAAATATTGATACGTTAAAAAATCAAGTATTGCAAATTATTAGTGATAATAAAATTGTTGATGCAATTAAGATTACACAAAAAGAATATTATAGAAAATTATACAAGCCCGGCGAATATGAATTAAAGCTTTTGTATGATAAAAATAAAAATGGAAAATGGGATACAGGCAACTTTAAACATAAATTACAACCGGAAATTGTAAAAGACTTAAACAAAAAAATTACTATTAAACAAGATTGGGATAATGAATTTGATGTAACACTTTAATTGCCATCAGTTTTGCGATGCTACAGGTAGTAATATATTTTAAAAAACAGACTCGATGTAACCTTTTTCATAATTATATACAGGCAATACCGGTGCTATATTTTCGGTAACACAATATTCTAAATCTTTTTCTAAACCATAAGAAGCTAAGCGATGCCAATGCGTAGTATTTTTTATGAAAGAAAGCATATCGTTTTTATGCAAAGCATACATTTCTTCGGCCATTAAAGAAGCATCGCAATGAATGGTGAAATGGTTTTTAATAGTATGAATTACGGCACCCGCAAATAAGGTATCTTCTAAATTAAATCTATCCTTCCATGCAGAGCATCCTAAATAAACATCTTTATTTTGTTGTACCAGGTAATTACAAATATTATTTAAGTTAAGGAATGAGCCGATAACAATTTCGGCTGCACCATTTTGCAATGCCATGTGTAATAATTTGGTGCCATTAGTTGTGGTTAATACCAGCGTTTTTCCTTCAATAAAAGATTTAGGATATTCTGTGGGCGAATTACCATGCGATAACCCTTCTATTATTTTTCCATCTCTTTCTCCTGCTGTAATACTATTAGGAGTACTATTACCTATAGAAATACATTTATCAACTGCTTCAACCGGAATTACTTTTATTGCTCCATTATACAAAGCAGTAGTAATGGTTGATGTAGCTCTAAAAACATCTATAATTACTACTATGCTATTGGTTAAATTATATAAATTTAAAAGCTTGGGAGATAATATGGTGTGTAAAAAAGGTTTATTAATCATTCGGCAAAAATAATGTAATGATTGAATGAGAAAACAGGAAAATGAATTGAATATATTGATTATAAAAAATTTATTCTTTTCTATATTCAATTTTTACTTTGGCAATACCTGCATTTAACAGATCAATTTTTTGTGCAGCCGATTTACTTAAATCTATAATTCTTCCTTTTATAAATGGACCACGATCGTTTATTTTTACAATTACCGATTTATTATTCGATAAGTTGGTTACTTTAACCAAAGTACCAAAAGCTATTTGTTTATGTGCAGCGGTTAATTTTTTTTGTTTAAATATTTCGCCATTAGAGGTTGGCTTACCATTAAATTTATCGGAATAATAAGAAGCATATCCTACTTCGCTATAAAATTTTCCATTGCCGGGAATGGTTTTTCGGTTACAACCAATAATAATTATTGAAAAAAATAAAATAATAAAGGGTATTTTTTTACGCATAATCAACTCATTATTGCTTTTCAATTTACAGTTTAATTTTAATACCCGAATTTATTGCTATGCCATCTATTGGCGTATAAACATCTTTAAATTGAGGATTGGTTATTGTTCCCGTATATAGCTTATCCCATTTGGTTTGCCTTTGATCGGTGAGATTTTCTATGTTCAAAAATACATTCATTCTTTTCCATATTTTCTCTACTAAAAATCCCAATACCGTATATTGCTTTCCTATACTAACATCATTTAATAATTGCTTACCGGTATAAAATCCTTCAAACCCTATTCTATAATTATTTTCTTTCTCATAAGTTACATCAAAATTTAATCTGCTTTTTGGAGATAAAGGTTGTGTAGTGCTAATTCCATTAAAATGCTGTTGCACATCGGCATAGGTATAGCCAATATAAAAATTAAGTTCATCAATGGCTATTCGAATATTCGATTCTGTACCTTTTGAATTAATAAAACCATTTGCTGTTATAAAGTTGTTGCCATTTAATATTAAGGGACTATTAATTTGCGTATAAAATAAAAGTTGATTAATGCTTATTACTACTTCATCCCAACTATGTTTATACGTAATATCGGCATTTAAACCATAACTCTGTTCGGCTTTTGTTGCAGCAATATTTATGGGCATAATATATTGATACCCTTTTTGCTCTGCATCATCATTAAAAGGAGAAGGCATTTTATATCCTAAACCGCCACCAATACGGCTGGTAATATATTGACTAAGGTTAAGAAGAAAATTTAATCGGGGTAAAATAAACATACCCTTTAATTTATTATTGGAAGCCGGGTTATTTTTATCTATTCTTACACCCGATTCTACAGTAATCCATTTAAGTGGCTTATACGTATTTTGAATAAAGCCACCTATTGTTGTAAGTTGATAATGTAATGTAGAAGTATCTAATGGATTTAAATTATTCGTCCAAACATTCATTCCCATAATCCATTCTGATTTTTTATTTCTATACGAATAATTCAATTCGCTAAACGATGAAATTTGTTGAGCATGAAAGCCGGTATTAGGTTGAGTTAGATTTCTATTAAAAAAACTAATTGCATTTTTAAATTGTATTTTACTGTGTGCATTAAAATTATGCTCAACATTAAATTGAGAAGAAATTCTTTGTGAAATATTTTTTTCGAAATACTGATGAATGGAATCGGTATTGCCGGTTATCACCTGCATATCTCCGCCAAAACGATTTTCGATGCCAATATTCAGCCCAAAAAATCCTGAGGTAGTTGCATTTGGATAAAAAAATAATTTAGGGTTGATGGTTACTCTATTTATTTGTGGTATTGCGGTTAAACCAATATTAGCAGGATCGTAAGGAGCATTATAATTGTATGCAGTAAATAATGTAATACCTAATTTTTTAAATTTTTCGGAGTAAAAACTACTGGCATCTATTCCTTTTGTGGTATTGCCATTTAGTAAAAACGATAATTCCTTTTTAGCTGTAGGTGTTTTACTTATTAGGTTTACCAAACCGGCAATTGCTCCTCCACCATATAAAGTAGAAGCCGATCCTTTAATAAATTCAACCTGTTTTAAATCGAGCGGAGGAATTTGAACAATACTTAAACTTCCACTAAACCCATCAAATAAAGGCATTCCATCTTTTAATAATTGAGTATATCTTCCATCAAGGCCTTGTATTCTTAAATCAGTACTTCCACTAACTGCCGATATTTGTTGTGCGGTAATTCCGGTACTTTCGTTTAATAACATTCTAATATCACCTGGCTTCATAGAAGATTTTTCATCAAGTTCTTCTTTCGTTATAGCTTCAATTCGTGTTGGAATTAATTCAATATTTTTATTACTTCTGGTGGAGTTAACTATAACTTCTTGCAGTGCAGCTGTATCTTTTTCTAATTCAACAAAAAAAGTATTGATACTATTTTTTAAGGGTAATAAGATTCTTATATTTTTTCTTAAATACCCTACATAACTAACTCGTATATCTAATTTTCCGTTTGGTAAATGATGAAAACTAACCATGCCGGAAGTATCTGTAAGATAAAATAATTGCAATGCTTTTATTTCAACCGAAGCACTTGGTAATACTTTTCCGTTTTTATCACGAACAACTGTTGTAAATGTGTTTTGAGCTCTTACACAAGTTGGAATGAGAAATAAAAGTAGAATAATAACTTTATTCATTTTACATATAATAGGTTACACAGCAATTTTTCGGAAATGAAAAACTATGCAAATAATAACAATTATTGTATGACTACTTTTATGCGAAGGGAAATTTTACCACTTTGGCTTTTATTAAAGTATTTCTAATATCAATAAATATTTCGGTATCTAAAGCTGAGAAGTTGGTAGTTACATATCCTAAGCCAATAGCTTTTCCTAAAGAAGGAGCTTGAGTGCCGCTTGTAACTTTTCCAATAATATTACCCAATGCATCTTTTATTAAATAATCGTGGCGGGGTATGCCTCTATCAATCATTTCAAAGCCAATTAATTTTCGTTTTATTCCTTCTGCTTTTACTTGTTCAATAATATGTTTAGCAGTAAAATTTTTATTAAATTTAGTTACCCAACCTAATCCGGCTTCTAATGGGTTGGTAGTATCATCAATATCATTACCATATAAACAATAGCCCATTTCTAAACGTAAAGTATCTCTGGCACCTAATCCAATTGGTTTTATACCTTGTGGAGTACCTACCTCAAAAATTGTATTCCAAATTTTATTGGCATTATCGTTAATATCTTCAAAATAAATTTCAACACCGCCGGCTCCTGTATATCCTGTTGCACTAATTAAAACATTTTCTACACCTGCAAAAGTACCTTTAGCAAAAGTGTAATATTTCATATTTAAAATGTCTATATCAGTTAATGGTTGTAAAATTTTGGTAGCATTTGGTCCTTGTACTGCTAATAAACAAGTTTTATCGCTAATGTTGTACATGGGTACTTGTTGCGTATTAAACGCCGAAATCCAATTCCAATCTTTTTCAATATTACTGGCATTTACTACTAACATGTATACATTATTTTCTTCAATGCAATACACTAATAAATCATCTATAATTCCTCCATCATTATTGGGCAGGCAACTATATTGAGCTTTTCCATTTGTAAGTTTGGATGCATCGTTACTGGTAACACGCTGAATTAAATCTAAAGCTTTATCGCCTTTTAAAATAAATTCGCCCATATGACTTACATCAAATACACCGGCATTATTTCTAACAGTAGCATGCTCGTCATTAATTCCCGAATAGCTTATGGGCATATTATATCCTGCAAAAAGTGCCATTTTAGCTCCTAATGCAATATGTTTTTCGGTAAAAGCTGTATTTTTCATGGAAAGCTTATTATCGGTGTAAGTAAATAAGCAACAAATGTAAGTGATTGATGTGATTTTTTAATAGAAACATGTTGTATATAAATAATACGATAGAGTATTATTTTTGTTGCCTCCATCAGTATGGTTACTTGCTAATTTAGCATTACTGCATTTTATAAAATTTATTTTTCTTAAAAAAATTATACCTAACTATTGCTTTATTTTAGGAACACTTATACCACAACTGTATTTTTGAAGCATGATTACATTATTAGATAATCCTGTATGGAGTGCTTTGTGCAGCAAACAAAATCAATGGAATGTTGGAACTGATGCAGTAAAATATTTTCCGGCAAATATGTCTCCTTTTATAGCAATAAACAATTGGCATAATGCAAATAATATCGAAGAATTATATACTACAATTTCTGAAAATAGAACATTTGCTTTACTCACAAATACTACTGTTAATTTACCACCTAACCTATTTCAAATTGTTTTTACTACACCGCTTTATCAAATGTATTGTAAGCAACTTTCTTTTTTAGATAGTTCTCCTGTTTCAATACAACAATTAACCAACGCTTCTATTTCGCAAATGCTTGCATTAACAGAACTAACAAAGCCCGGTCCTTTTTATGAAAAAACTATTGATTTTGGTAATTACATAGGTATTTTTAATGAAGATGAATTGATAGCTATGGCAGGTGAAAGATTACAATTACATGGCTATACTGAAGTAAGTGCTATTTGCACCAAACCCGGATATTTGGGAAAAGGATTTGCCTCTTATTTATTATTCGAATCGGCCAAAAGAATTATTAATGAAGGAAATATTCCATTTCTGCATGTAAAAACCGATAACACAAGAGCAATTGCCGTGTACCAAAAATTGGGTTTTGAAATTAGAACCGAAATGTTTTTTGCAATTTTTAAAAAAATTGAATAGCCTGCATTACTACCCATTTACAACAAAGTACATACTATAGCTGCTCATTACCGAATGAGTAATAATTCAAAAAAAGGATTTTATTGTAACTATTATAAGCCCGTCATTCGCTCAATATTTTCGGGGTATCTGGCACCATGTACCGTAATTTTTGAAGCTGCATTATTAATTTCTGCAAGATCGGCCGATGTAAGTTCAATAGCAGTTGCACCCATATTTTCTTGTAAGCGATTTAATTTGGTAGTACCCGGAATTGGAACAATCCACGGTTTTTGTGCAAGTAACCATGCCAATGCAATTTGTGCTGGCGTTCCATTTTTATTAATGGCAATTTTGCCAAGTAAATCAACTAATGCTGTATTGGCTTTAAGTGCTTCCGGTGTAAATCGAGGTAATGTACTACGAAAATCGGTACTATCGAATGTGGTATTTTCATTCATTTTTCCTGTTAAAAAACCTTTACCAAGTGGACTAAAAGGAACAAACCCTATTCCTAATTCTTCAAGTGTTGGCAGTATCTCTGCTTCTACATTTCTTGTCCATAAAGAATATTCACTTTGTAATGCCGCAACCGATAGTACCGCATTAGCACGGCGAATAGTTTTGGTACCGGCTTCCGATAATCCAAAATGTTTCACCTTTCCCTGCTGAATTAAATCTTTTACAGTACCCGCTACTTCTTCAATTGGAACTGCCGGATCAACACGATGCTGATATAAAAGATCAATTACTTCAACATTCAATCTTTTTAAGGATCCTTCTACTGCTTTTTTAATATTATCGGGATGGCTGTTCACTCCAACCATTTTTCCATCCTGAATATTAAAACCAAATTTAGTAGCAATCACCACTTCATTACGAAAAGGTGCTAATGCTTCACCTACTAATTCTTCGTTGGTATAGGGGCCATACACTTCGGCAGTATCAAAAAAATTTACTCCATTTTCAACAGCTGCATGAATTAAAGCAATCATATCTTTCTTTTCCGGAAATGGCATATAACTAAAACTCATGCCCATACAACCGAGGCCAAGTGCCGAAACTTCTAAGCCACTTTTTCCAAGTGTACGTTTTTGTATTGATGTGTTCATAAAATATAGTTTAATATGCTTGTAAAATTATACAGTAGTTATTGGAATAAATAATGAAAAGCAAACAACAGTTTACGAAAATCAAATATTCCTGAATTTTAACGGGCTAAGTTGCACATGCTTTTTAAAAAAATTATTGAAATGCGTTATCTCATTAAAACCTAATGCAAATGCAATTTCTGATACATTCCATTTGCTGTGTTTTAATAAAATTTTTGCTTCCTGTACAATGCGTTCGGCAATTATTTGTGTTGTTGTTTTTTCAGTAATTTCTTTTATAGCTCTGTTGAGATGATTAACATGCACATTTAATTGTTGGGCAAATGCTGAAGCAGTTCTGATATGTATTTGTTGATGATTATCATCAATAGGAAATTGCCTTTCTACTAATTCTAAAAATAAAGTGGCAATTCTTTGCGATGCACCAATTGATTTTATGTCGCTGATATTAGAAGTGGGTTGCATTTTTATTGCAAAATGAATTAATTCTAAAACAAGCGTTCGCAGCACATCGTATTTATGAATATAATCGGAAGCAAGTTCGTCAAACATACGCTGAAATACCGGCGTTACTTTTTCGAGTTGCTCATCACTTAATTCAAACACACGGTTACCATCGGGTTGGTAAACAGAATATTGATTAAGATTTCCAAACTGATTAAAAAAATGCTGATCGAAAATACAAAATACGCCACCTGTAATTTTATCAAGATGCTCCCACTTGTAAGGAATATGCGGATTGGAAAAGGTTAATGCTTGTTTTTTTACTTCGTGTACTTTATCGGCAAAATATACTTTGCCACTTCCTAACGTAATTGTTATTTTATAAAAATCGCGACGGCTATAAGGAACCGGTTTTGCATTAATTCCAACATACGGATCTAACCTAAATACATTAAAATGCCCAATTTCATTCTTAAGATTATTCGGAATCCAATTAAATTTTCTTTTATAAAATTCTTCTATCGTTTCAACCTTATTCATATCGGAAATTTACAATTTTCAAACAGTAAAATGAAGAACTTTTTTTAATATCTTACTTACCACCCAATGAATAAACCAACCCAATATTCCAAATAAAATTTGGACTGTCGGCTATATTGGTTTTAATAACTTGATTTATGCGACAAGAAATAGAAAATGGAAAATTTTTCTTTATTAAGCTAAGTGTTGATGTAAAATAAAAACCATCAATACCATTTAAATTCAAATAATAAAATTGTGGTGTAAAGTTGATACAATATTGGTTGGTAAGTTTAATATTAGAAAAGGTACTGTTGATTGTAAGAAAATGGGTGTTTTGTATAGCATAACTATCTAACCCTTTAGAATACAAATAATATACTCCCACTCTTACATTTTTTGAAATAAAATAATTAGGAGAAAATTCACCAGCCAAATATCGTTGAGCTGTAATAGTTTCGGTTGAAATTCCGTTGGTAATAATAGGAACTGAACGAAAAGCAAGCCCATACTGTGTTCCTATATGTATCTTCAATTTTCCTTCTTTTTTTAATTTGTATCTCAACCAAAATAAGAAAATCCATGGCTTTCCTTCAAGGGAAAATCCTAATTCCGGATCAAAACTAAATCTGCCTTTTTCGGCCGACATATCAAAAATTGCAGCCGGCTTATTTAACGAAAAAGTAGGAATAATAGAAATGCCATTATTAGTAGCGGTAATTGCACCCGAAAAATTAGTTGTATTGGCTTTGCTATTTATTTCTTGCGAAAAAGAAAATATAGTTAACTGCAACAAAACTACCAATAACAATACTGTTTTAATACTATTTTTCATTGGTTTATTTGGTTATAATTTATGTTGCAAAGGAATCTTTTTTATTACACTAATTATAACAATTTTCAAAGCAATAATTATGTTTTTCAAATAATTCACTGCTTTGTAGAAAATAGTAATTCTAAAGCAAATTGCTTTGCAAATAAAGCTTTGAGGGTTAGCAGAGTTTATTGTGCATTAAGTTGAATGTACCTGCTAAAGTAATTGCCGAATGAACCGCGTTTTTGCTACTTGTGCGTTGCCAATTCAGTCTATTAAAAACTGAAACAGAAGTTGAATTAATCTATAATCCAATAATTTTAGCTAAAAAATACTAAATAAATTAGTGTTTGTAAGTAAATTTTTTTACCTTTAGGTTCTTATTAATTTTGAAATTAAATAAACAGCTATGAGTAATGCAGAAAAATTAAAGGCCCTAAAGCTAACTATAGATAAGATTGACAAAGATTTTGGTAAAGGAAGCGTAATGATGATGAATGAAAAAGGCAATGCCGCAATGGAGGTTATTTCTACCGGCTCTATTGGGTTAGACGTTGCTCTTGGCGTTGGCGGTATTCCTAAAGGAAGAATTATTGAAATTTATGGCCCAGAATCATCCGGAAAAACTACCATTGCCACACATATTATAGCAGAGGCACAAAAAAAGGGTGGCATTTGTGCCATTATAGATGCAGAACATGCTTTTGACAGTGCCTATGCTCAAAAATTAGGTGTTGATGTAGATAATTTATTAATATCACAACCAGACTATGGCGAGCAAGCTTTAGAAATTGCCGATAGATTAATTCTTTCCGGTGCATTAGATGTTGTAGTAATAGATTCTGTTGCTGCATTGGTGCCTAAAGGCGAATTGGAAGGCGAAATGGGCGATAGCAAAATGGGATTACAAGCCAGATTAATGAGCCAAGCCTTGCGTAAACTTACAGCAACCATTAGCAAAACCAATACAGTTTGTATTTTCATTAATCAGCTTAGAGAAAAAATTGGAGTAATGTTCGGCAATCCCGAAACAACCACCGGCGGTAATGCACTTAAATTTTATGCTTCTATTAGATTAGACATTAGAAGAATGGCACAAATTAAAGATGGAGACGAAGCAATAGGCAATCGTGTAAAAGTAAAAGTGGTAAAAAATAAAGTAGCACCACCATTTCGGGCTGCAGAATTTGATATTATTTTTGGCGGAGGAATAAGCAAAGTTGGTGAAATTATTGATATGGGCGTTGAATTGAGTATTGTACAAAAAAGTGGCAGTTGGTTTAGTTATGATACCAATAAATTAGGGCAAGGAAGAGATGCGGTAAAACAATTGTTACACGATAATCCTGAATTAGCACAAGAAATAGAAAATAAAATAAGAGCAAGTATAGCACAATCTGCTGCAGCGGCTGCCGAAGCATAATTTATTTATAATAGATATACGGATTAGTAAGTACAACCATCACTTCATAAACGGGTGATGGTTTTTTATTTAAGCAACTATTTACCTTACTTATTATTAAACTCAGATTAATGGTAACTATTTTAACCTTATTTGCTAATACATTGGAACAAACAAATATAAACTTAAATTATTTCAGTAACGATAAAGAAGAAAGAAGTAAGAAGTTTTAAAAAAAGGGATTAAAAGTATGGCTTTTCGTTAACGCACAATTTTTTTAAAGAAGCACAGCGTATCCCTATTTAAACAGTGGCGGTATTTGAAAATATATTGTTCAACTAAAATTGCTGAATACGATTAAAAATAAATGACTGATTAACTTCCGCCAAGCCGACAATTGCTTATATGTTTTTGTTGCCTGCCGTAATTAAATTCTTTGTTTTGGTTAGTCAAAATATATCCTAAAACAATTCTTTCAATTTAAAACTACCCTTGACAAATATCCCGAAGCGATTAAATTGTATTACAAAAAAGAAATAGTTATTTTATTGAGATTGATTGTGATTTAATAGAACCTCACTTGGAAGTGGTAAATTAAGGTCTTTTGCAATATTTGAAATTCCTCTTTTTATAATAGCAAATTCTGGAGTCATGTTACTTGTTGCAACTACGAGGTATTTGTCTTTGTCAATAAATTCTTTTGTCAATGAAATAATTTTATAATCAAGTGTCAACAAAATATTTCGTCCAATTATTTTATCATAGTAAAATTTAATTAAAATGTTTGCCTCCTTTTCAGTAAATACTTTTTCATTCATACAATGTATTTAAAATATTAAAGAATAAAAACTAATGGCAGACAACTGCTTGATTACCGAATATCCCTTCCCTTTAAAATTCCATTAATCTTATGTTACATGCGACCTGCTGTTCATATAGAGCAATACCCATAATTTCAGAACGAATACGAAGGTAATTAAAAGCGATTTATATTCAATGCGATGTCGGTGCAAGTTTGCAGACAGCCGGTTCGTTGACAGTATTAACTTTTTGTGGGTGGGGGAAATTTTTAAATTCACTTTTTTTCTTAGGTAGAAGATTGCAAGCCCCTTTTATTTTCTGTATTGATTTTTCTATCGCATTTTTAATATTCCAAAACGGCATAGCCAAATAACCTCTGTAATATTGCGTTTTGGAATACAAATTTAATGGCGAAAACTTCATACATACAAGATAGAAAATCACTTTGTGCTTTGCTTGCCCAAGCAAGAGAAGAAGCAAACCTCACTCAAAAACAAGTTGCTGATACTGGCGTTATCAGTCAAAGTGAAATTTCAAAAATTGAAAACGGTCAACGAAAAGTTGAGTATGTTGTTCTTTTAAAACTTGCCGAACTGTATGGTAAAAACATCAACTTTTTTATTCCAATGAAAAAAACAAAATGATGCTTTACTATGGCTGGAACTAACACCGAAAAAATTATTACTGGACTCAAAGAAAAAATTCTTGAAGTAGTCAATCCAAAGTTAGCTGCTATTACAGAAGGAACAACTGATGTTGCGATTGCTTGGAAGAAAATGCAAGATGTCACTGCAACTGAAATACGAAAATTGTTAGCAAAGCATTTAACTCAAACAGAAATTTCTTCTCCTACTGCCAAAAGCACTTACCCTGATATTAAGATTGTAAATTCAGAAGGTCAATTTGCAATCGATATAAAGGTGAATGAAAATTCAAAAGATCCTTGGTTTGATATGGCTCGCCTTGATACAATGGTGACTGATAGAATTGAAAAGTATGTTGAAGAATGGGAATTCGTAATCAGATTTGATAGTAGCAATGGAAAATTTCTCAAAGCATATTTCAATTTATTCAGAGAAGTTGTTGGAATAAGAACTGAATGTAATGGAATAAAATATAGACCTTATGACGGAAAAGTAAGACCTAAAACTTGGGCTGATTTTGACAACAACAAAGTTTATTGGGAGACAAAAGAAAAATTTCTTGAAGGAATTGAAAGGTCTCTGAAACATCGTTGGAAAGAAAATATCAAAGCACATTTGGTTCCGAAGTTGTCAGCAAAAGAAAGAGAAGAATTCAAAAAGTTGTTTGACGAAAACGGTGGTGAGGATTTAGCTTTGTTCGGAGAATAAATTATGCGCTTCAATTTTTCTTCTCGTTGCTCCTTGCAATTTATTAAAGTTTCCTTGATAGTGTTCAACTAATCCAAAAGTATTTGGAGAAACTTCTTTCAATTCATCTAACGAAAATATTTTGCGATTGTCAAAGCAAAGTGTCATGTATTCTTTTTCAATTTGCTTTCGTGGAGTTCCGTTTATTTTTTTCTGTGCAATGGATTCTCTTTCGTAATAGAGTAAACCTGTCAAGTCGGTTTGAATATTTGCGAGATTCTTTTCTGCAATGTCAACATACCTTTTATCAAGTTCTGTGATGATGTAATTTCTATTCAAAAGTTTTGCTCCGATTGCTGTTGTGCCTGAACCTCCGAATGGGTCAAAGATTAAATCACCTTCATCAGAAAATATTTTGATGATTCGTTCCATTAGTTTAGTTGGCAACTGACACGGATGTTGGTCTCTGTCTTTCTTGTGTTTTATTCTGTGAACATCTCTCCAAACATCAGTAAGCAATTCTTTTTTGTCGTCACCTATTTTTTTTCTTTTTGTGATGCAAGAGTTCCGCAAACAATATTCTCTTGAAGTTATTTCTCTAACTGTTTGCAGATTTACTTTTGCGTTGGCTCCTGGTTTACTGAAATAAAGAAGTGAATAATGTGCAGGGAGTAATTTTCCTGCTGGTGTTGAAAGAGCATCCCACACAATCCAATTTTGGAAAATCATTTTATCAGCCAAAAAATTGAAGTGGTAAACTGACCACTTAGGGATATTTAAAACGAATAATGCCCCGCCTGGTTTAAGGTTGTTATACATTCCTAAAAGCCACTCGTTGCACCAGTCAATATATTTTCGTTCTTCCAAATCATCTTGGTAAATGGAATAATTTTTTGCAAGGTTGTATGGTGGGTCTGCAAATGCAACATCAAAAACTCCGTGAGGATTTTTTTGATGCAACTGGTTTAAAAAGTCAATGCAACTTTGATGAACAACTTTATTTTTCTCAACCGCAGTGGTTTTTCCATTGAGAGAAATTTTTTGTTCGCTTTCAGGAACTGAAATATTTGCTTTTACTTTTGTTTGGTTTACTTGCAAAACATTTTTTCCTTCTGAAAGCAAAGCCAAAATTCTTTCTGTCAATGCAACTGGAATGTTGTTCGCTTTCTTTATTGGAGTGTCATTGAAATTCCAAACATCTGACAATGCACTTCCCAAAGGATTTAACATGTGTTTTTTTCCTCCCCAATCTTTTGTCATGTTTCCACAAGCAATACAATCAGAATAAGGAACTCTTACAAACTTTGTATTGATGTCAAAGGGTGTTGTGTTCTTTTTTGATTTTGATTTCAAATACATCAGCAAACCGATGTGAGCATTTGGCAATTCGTTTTTAATTTCTTCTGCTTTGAACTCACATGAAATCCAATACTTGAAAAGGTATGAATACTCGTCTTGCTTTTTGTCACTCAAATATTCTCCAAAGTAGGAGAGGTAGTTTGGTAAACCGTAAACGAAAATTAAACCTCCGTCTTTGAGTTGCAAACAACATTTGTCAATCAATAAAATTGTTTGCTGAATAAAATTATCTGCTTCTCTTATGATTGAATGTTTGCCGATTTGGTCTGCACCAAAATTTGTTTTTAAAATAACTGCATCAAACAAAGTATCAGATTTCAGGGTAGAAAGTTTCGTTTCCGAAACTTCTGTGAAGTTGGCTAACTGATGCAAAGGATTCTTTTTCATTCTTCTTTTTGTTGTCGGTGCAAATATAACAAATATTCCAAAACGGAATAGTAAAAATTTTTCAACAATTATTTATTCAACTTGAGGTTCCAAGTTTTTACAGCAATATCAGCAAGGAACTCTTGCCTTTTAATAATATTTTCTAAACTCCATTCAGAGTATTTTTCTGCTATGTCTTTCGTGATTTGTATATCGGATGTTTTATAAACTTCTACCTTTTTCTCAAAGGATTCACTTTTTAAATCGCTGTTTTTCTTTTTGGACATTACGGTAAGGTTGCCTAATCTGTTCTTGAACTCTTCAACTTCCTCATTAGAAAAATTTGTCCATTCTCCTTCTTTGGGTTTCTTTGGTAATATGTGTTCCAAGTCAACAATATTAGGGTCGCTATCAACAATGCACTCTGGTGTTGTTCCTCCTCCTCTATATTGACTTTCAATTGCTCGCAAATAATATCTGGCAAACTTTTCTTTTCCAACTGTAGCGGTTAATAATTTATCCTTAAATGTTTGGTCAGATGGAATATTTTTTAATGCAGACCTGAAATCACTTGAGGTCGTTAATTCACTTTTAAAAACTCGTTTAGCCAATTCTGTATATTCATTTTCCAATGCTCCACCACCAAGAGAGCCAGTAATCAAATTTCTGACAACCCAAGTTACTATCAACTTTAATGATAACTCAACTTCTTTTTTATTTGTGAACCTTTTTAAAATTGACAATGCTAAAGGTCTGTAAGGTTCAATTTCTAAGTAGTTTAAAGTTTCAATATACTTTTTGCTATTCTCTGTATGTTCTGCCCAGTATTTGTCATTATGATTGAAGATTGCCAAATATAATTTCGTGTCGTCATTAAGTTCTTTGACAAAATCCCTTACATCAGTTGCGGATTTCTTTGCGTCACTTATTGCTTTGTAAAGCTCTTTATTCTTTTCTCTTGTAAGTCCATATCTTGATGACCAAAAGTGTTTGATGTAAGTTAGAACATTTGCCTCTCCAAGTTCTTCTTCAATTTTTGCGGTCATTTCAATCCACATTACCTGAACCTCGTCCAAATAATCCGCTGCCCTACTGAATAAGTAATTCTTTAATAAATCTGTTTGAGCAAGTATTAACCCTCTGTCATTTAATGTTTCAAAGAGTGTAAACGCATTTGATTCACTCGGAACTATTATTGAAACAACTTTAAGTTTATCGTGAATAAAATCTTTCCAGTTGTGAAGTTGTGCTTCAGATAGAGTTGAAATAGCAGTAACTTTTTTCTTAGCGACTTCTTTCGCTTTAATAATTCTATGGTGAGATTCTTTAACGGCTGGCTCTTCACTCTTGTTGTCAATAATAAACTTCTGAAAAAAGGTTCTGTCTTGATTTCCAAGTTTAAGCTTTCCAACATTTTGTTCATTTCGTGTATCATAATTACTGATATAATCATTTTGAATTGAATTTGCCGACTGTTCTTTTGCTTTGCTTCTAAAATAATCTCTAACTGCTGATAGAAAAATAACTATAGTTGTGATTCTCTGTTGTCCGTCAACGATTTCCAATTCATAAGTTCCTTCTTTTTTTGATAGGACAACAGTTCCCAAAAAATATTCGCTGTCATTGTTGTCAATCGCTTTAGATAAATCGGATAACAATGTTTCAACATGTCGGTTGTCTTTATCAGTTTCCCATTTATATGACCTTTGATAGTTGGGAACGGTAAATTGATGTTCCTTTATCAATTTACCAATTCCATTTATCTCAAATTTAATTTCACTCATGTGGTTAATTTTTGATGTTGTTATTGCTTTTCAAAAAATAATATGTGTTCATCTTTCATTGTATTTCTCATTCCTTTGATTGGCTTGATAATCGTCTTCACCAATTTCAGTTTATACTTGCTGCCTGATTCAATGATTTTGTCTTCCAAGCGGATGCCTCCTGTTTGGTTAGTGTTTGAACCAATTATCATCACGAAATATTTTCCTTTCTTCAAAACTCTGCTGACTTCTTTGCAGTAAGTTTCCATGTCTGCAAAATAATTTTTCAATTTCTCGTCTTTGCTTTTGCCTTTCAACCCTACCATTTTGTCTCGTAGAATTTTTGTATCAAAACCTAAATATTCCAATTGATCTTTATCGTTCTCTGCATAATCAATTGCAAAAGAATAAGGTGGCGAAGTGATTACACAATCAACAGAATTTTTTTTCAGTTCAATATCTAATGCTTCAGATTTTTTCAACACTTGAACAACGCCTAAAGTATTCGGATTATAATTCGGGTTTGTAATGAGATTAAAAACCGTTTCCTTGTATCGCTTCAAAACTTTTGGAAAAAGTTGTTTGTGAGTTGACTTCTCAACTCGCTTTGCGTAACCCATTGCATCAAGGAATGCAAGTAATGATAACTGATATACTCTTAATTCTTCGATGCTGAACATTCTTTTCATCTGATAAATTATTCCTTTCGTGCTGAAAAATTCAAACAGTTCCGTTGGTTTTTCGGTGTGCTTCAACAAAATTTCTTTGTCAATTCGTAACGCTTCAAACTTTGTTGTTGTCATGAATTGACAAAACGGACTTACATCAATCGCTAAAGAATTTATTCCCATTAGTGCCGCTTCAACATTCAATGTTCCGCTTCCACACATCGGGTCTAAAATAGTTTCACTCTTTTTGATTCCCAAAATATTTATCAATCCTTTGATAAGTTGAGGATGAAATTTTCCTCTGTATGGAAACAAACTGTGAGTAGCGTACCCAGTGGCAAACTGTCCGTTCTCAAAATAGTTTTGAG
The DNA here is from genome assembly GCA_027364735.1 of Hydrotalea sp. Taxonomy (GTDB): domain Bacteria; phylum Bacteroidota; class Bacteroidia; order Chitinophagales; family Chitinophagaceae; genus JAKAJX01. The sequence continues at coordinate 79,032 of DAHXOT010000044.1, forward strand.
TTGCTGATGAACGGATGTCAACAAAGGCTTCGGGTTGTTCTGAATAAAGCAAGAAATGATTCGAAGGCTTACCCTCAAAAGATTTGAAGAATGCTGTGCGTTCTAAGAATTCGCTCTTGTCTATTATTTTTTTTTCAAGATATGCAAGTTCAAGTTCAAATAGTTCTGTTACAGATGGAAGCAACTCCTCCCCATTATTAAACAGAAGGCTTGTAATTGAATTGGATTTGTAAAATTTTCTTTTCACTGTTCCTTGTGAGAATTATTCACTACAAAGTAAGTAAATACAATTGAAGATTTTGCTACGAAACCGAAAAGGCGTTGGAGAAAATACTCTTTCCTTTTTTAGCGTTGGCAAAAAAATCATACCGAAACGTTAGCGTTCAAAACGATAAGATTCAAGTTTGCAGGGACTAATAGGGTTGCTGTAACAACAGAGAGCAGCAGCTAACATATTCCAAAAAGAAATTTTAAAAAATCGTTACGCCCTTATCTCCAATAAAACAATAATATCTTCTAAAAAACGTTATAAATACTTATTACAGATATTCTTAGTTAGCTATTTCCGTTTATGAAAACACTTGGAAAAACATTAGTTATGAAATTAAAATTTAAATCTACCACTATATTTTTTACTATTCTCTTTTCAGTATTACATACAGCATTGTATGCCAGTTTCCCTATTGGCAAAGGCAGGTGGCTATTATCACCTATGTATAGTTACTATGGCGCAAACAGCTATTGGGATAAATTAAAAGTACTTACTCCCTACGAAAACGGAAATGGAAAATTTACATCGAATTACTTTGGCGTATATGGCGGATTTGGCGTAGATAAAAATGTAGATTTTATTTTCAACGTTCCATTTGTAATTCAAACCTATCAAAATGCAACAACCTTAGTTCAAAATGCAAGTATGGGCGATGCAAGTTTGGGTTTTAGCTATTTTTTTAATAACGATAATCCTTATAAACATACTTCGCTTAGCGGCTCTTTACTTATTCCTTTATATCAAAACAGTGTAATTAATAACTTACCTGCCAATGTAACCATGCCGTACGTAGGATTTCAAACTGTTGGGGCTGAAGTTAAATTAGGTTTTTCGGGAACCAATATAAAAACGCTAAAAAATACTTATTACGATGTTGAAGGTGGTATAAGACAATATTTTAGTGCCAGTGGTCCTACACAAGCTTTTTTTAATGCAACATTCGGTGTACCCCTAGATAATTATTGGAATTTAAAAGCAACACTTAATGGTGTAAATTCTAATGGAACAACTGGTGCTATTACAAATGTTTATGGATTGAATAGAGATTTTAGCTATTTGCGATTTACATTTGCTGCAGGTTATAAAATATCAAAACAAACTTCACTATGGGCAAATGTATTTACAGATATTAGTGGCAGAAATATTGGTGCAGGCCATGGTTTTTCGCTTTTTGCTGTAATTAAATTTTAATCGTCCTTCTATTTTTAGTTTTTCTATTCTCATTAGTTATAGTTAGTTTCACCCTTACTAATATGTAATACTAATAAACGCCACTACTACCATGAATTATACAAAAAAAATATTGGGTAAACGCAAACGTATAGCTTTAGTAGCCCATGATCATAAAAAACATGATTTAATGGATTGGGCCAATTTTAATAAAGAAAGTTTAGCCAAACATGAGCTATTTGCTACCGGAACTACCGGAAAATTATTAGAAGATGCATTAGATAGACCCGTAAAGAAATTGCTCAGCGGTCCTTTAGGCGGAGATCAGCAAATAGGCAGTATGATTGCAACAGGAGAAATTGACATAATGATTTTCTTTTGGGATCCTATGGAAGCTCAGCCGCACGATAGTGATGTAAAAGCGTTACTAAGAGTATGCGTAGCTTGGAATATTCCAATGGCTTGCGACAGATCTACTGCTGATTTTTTAATGACCTCTCCTTTTATGAACGAAGAATATACTGCCAATATTCCCAACTATAACCATTACTTATCTAGAAAAATTTAATAGATGCCTATTATTTTAAGGCCATTTGCTATTACCGATGTTGCAGCCTTAGCAGCAATTGCCAATAATAAACATGTATCTGATAATTTAAGAAATTCTTTTCCGCATCCATATACTATTTCAGATGCAAAACAATGGATACAATTACAATCTAAAATAAAACCGGCTCAAAATTTTGCAATCACTTATAATGGCTTATTAGCCGGCACAATTGGCTGTACTTTAAAGGAAGATATACATAAAAAAAATATTGAATTAGGTTATTTTGTAGGAGAAATTTTTTGGAATAAAGGTATTGCATCAAAAGCCGTATCGCTAATGGTTGCTTACATTGAACAAAATTTTCAAGCAAATCGAATATATGCAGAGGTATTTGAAAATAATATCGCCAGCATGAAAGTACTTCAAAAAAATAATTTCTTTTTAGAAGCTATTCATCATAACTCGTTATTTAAACACAATCAATATTTCGATGCGTATATTTGGGTAAAACCTTTATCATAGTTTTTCTATCAATTACATAATTGGTAATTAAAACTCCACTCATTTCGTTAAATTGCTTCCTTGCCACTTATCAATAACTAAAAAATAAGGAATGAAAAAAATTACATGCATCAGTGTTCTTACACTTATCATTTCGCACAATACAATGTTTGCACAACAGCAACTTTCCGGATTTACCGAAAAAAATGCAGCACAACAAATTCAAACAGAACAACAATTTGATTCGTATTTAAATGCCGATGAAATAGGTACAACAATTAAAGAATTATCTGCCAAACCTCACCATCTTGGCTCTCCGGGAAGTAAAGAAGTAGCCGAAAAAATTGCAGCAAAATATAAAAGTTGGGGATGGGATGCAAAAATTGAAACCTATCAGGTTTTATTTCCTACACCCAAAACCAGACTATTGGAAATGATTGCACCATCAACTTATAAAGCCTTATTAAAAGAACCTGCACTAAAAGAAGATGAAACATCGGGACAAGCAGATCAATTACCTACCTATAATTGCTGGAGTGCCGATGGCGATGTAACCGGAGCATTGGTTTTTGTTAATTATGGAGTACCTGCCGATTACGAAACATTAGCCAAATATGGAATAGACGTAAAAGGAAAAATTGTGATAGCCAAATATGGAAAAAGCTGGCGAGGCATTAAACCAAAAGTAGCGTATGAGCATGGTGCTATTGGTTGCATTATTTATAGCGATCCGAAAGATGATGGTTATTACGAAGGCGATGTATATCCTACAGGTGCGTATAAAAACGAATATGGTGTACAACGCGGTAGCGTAATGGATATGGTTATTTACCCCGGCGATCCGTTAACTCCGGGAATTGGTGCTACAGAAAATGCCAAAAGACTTGATAGATCTGAAGCTACAACCATATTAAAAATTCCGGTTTTACCAATTAGTTATCACGATGCAAAACCTTTATTAGAATCGTTAGATGGCCCGGTTGTACCTGAAGCATGGCGTGGAGCTTTACCTTTTACTTACCACATAGGAGCCGGTAAAACAAAAGTGCATTTACAATTAGATTTTGATTGGAAAATTCGCCCTGCCTACGATGTAATTGCAAGTATTAAAGGTGCACAATATCCCGATGAATGGGTAATACGTGGCAACCATCACGATGCGTGGGTAAATGGTGCCAACGATCCTATTAGTGGCCAAGCTGCACTTTTACAAGAAGCAAAAGCCATTGGCGAATTAGTTAAGAAAGGTTGGAAACCTAAAAGAACTTTAGTGTATTGTGCATGGGATGGCGAAGAGCCCGGATTAATAGGCTCTACAGAATGGGCAGAAGATCATGCAGCCGAACTACAAAAAAAAGCGGTAGCATATATTAACAGCGATGGAAATGGTCGCGGCTTTTTAGATGCAGAAGGCTCACATGCTTTAGAAAATTTATTGTTAGAAGTGAGCACTACCATTACCGACCCACAAACCGGCGTAAGTATATACGACCGAGCTAAAGCAAGATCAATTATTAATGCCAAAACAATTACTGCAAAAAAAGAGCTTATCAATAATAAAACATTTAAGTTAGGTGCCATGGGATCGGGTTCCGACTATTCTACATTTATTCAACACTTAGGAATACCCTCGCTAAGTATTGGCTTTGATGGAGAAAATTATGGTGGCGAATATCATTCAATTTATGATAGCTATAATGATTACAGCCGATTTAAAGATCCTGGCTTTAAATATGGTGTTGCACTGGCTAAAACTGCAGGCCATACTGCTTTACGGTTGGCCGAAGCCGATATACTCCCCTTTGATTTTAGAAGTTTATATAAAACCATTAATGATTATGCTACCGAATTAATTACTTTAACCGATAAAATGCGCGATAATACAAGCACAGAAAATGAAATTATTAAAACAAATCAGTATCAATTAGCTAACGACCCTACTCAAAAATTGCAAACTCCGCAAACAAAAGAAGAAGTGCCTTATTTAGATTTTTCACCTTTAAAAAATGCATTGGCATCTTTAAATAAAAGTAGCAATTTATTATTTGAAGTATGGCAGAAAGCCATTACTGCAAATACCGACCATGAAAACCTAAATAAAGCAATATGCCAAGCAGAACAACAACTATTAGATGAAAATGGATTACCGCGTAGACCTTGGTTTAAACACACCATTTATGCACCGGGTTTTTATACAGGATATGGTGTAAAAACAATGCCGGGTGCAAGAGAAGCTATTGAAGAACGTAACTGGAAAGAAGCACAACAGCAAATAAAAGTAGAAGCAGATGCTATACAACGTTTAAGCAACTATTTAAATAATATTGCCACAAAATAATAAATAAAATAAGTTAAATAAGCATTGGACAGTATTGTTTTTATCGCTTGTTCAATGCTTATTACTTTATTAATATTTTAGATTAATCATTTATACTTTATCGTTACGAGTTATTAATACATCCACCGATTGAGATTGTGCGGCTAATTGCACTTTATTTTTTTCCAATAACTGAATTAAAGCAATATTAATTTCTTCTTTTAAAGAATTAAATTCTTCAATAGGCTGTGGCATTGTAACAAAATATTCAACTGAAAAAATGTGTGCATTTTTACCAATATCTGAAAGAAATACATAGCTTACTTCAACGGCTTTTTTGTTATTTAATACATCTTTTATCTGCTGAGAAATATCTATTAATTGTTGAGATGTTGCCAATAAATTAATCTCTAATTTCAGTTCTACACGCCTTTGTGTTCTTACCGAAATATTGTCAATTATAGTATCAACCATTTGCTTATTAGGCACAGTAATATAGGTTTTTTGTTCGGTGCGTATACGCGTGCTTCGTAATCCAATTTTCTCAATAACACCTGTAAAGTTTTGAACTTTTACCAAATCTCCAATAATAAAAGGCTTATCAAAAAAAATAATGAATGATGCAATTAAATTTTCTAAACTTTCTCGCATAGCCAATGCCACTGCGGCACCTACAATGCCTAATCCGGTTAAGAGCGAAGAAATATCTTTATCAAATCCAAACTTAATAACCAATAATATTCCAATAATTACTAGTATAACTTTAATAAAATCGCTAAAAAAAATAATTAACTGATTATCGGTTTTATTTTCTTCAATACTGGCTTTTTCTTCCAAAATTTGTTGTACAAATTTTAGGATACGCATGCAAAGTTGAATAAACACCGAAACAATAATACCAACAGCTATAATATTAATTATGTATTCTGTTGAAATATGATGACGATAAAAACTAATTTTAAAAGCATTGGGAAAATATAATCCATCAAATGCTGTATACGCAATAAAAACTATAAGAAATTTTTCTATTGGCTTAATTACTAAACTTAAAAAAGCTTGCCTTTTTGGCGATTGACGCTGATGAGTAATAATACCCAATAATTTACTTGCTAAAAATTTTGATAGTAATCGCTTAACCAGTAAAATAAAAACAATAACTCCTATAACATACAAATAAGCTTCAACAGTATTATCTAAAAATTTATAGTGTAATATATTTTTCATTATTTATTCAAGCCATTTTTTTAAAGTTACATCAGTACCATCGAACTCAGCATAAGTAAAATTTCTAATCCAATCGCCCAAATTTATATATCGGCTATTGTTATTTAAAGTAAAATCAATAGGATAATGTCTATGACCAAATATAAAATAGTTATAAAAATCTGTTTGCAAAATTGATTTACTGTAAATAATTAACCATTCATTATCCTCGCCCAAAAAGTGTTCATCACTTGTTCCTGTTTTTTCTCTACTTTTTTTACTAAAATAGTTGGCCAATCCTATACCCCATGAAGGATGAATTTGCCCAAAAGCCCATTGACATATAGGATTGCGAAATATTTTTTTAATAAATTTATAGCCATGATCTCCCGGACCTAAACCATCACCATGGCCAATTAAAAATTTTTTATTGTTATATACAAAAGTTGCAGGCTGGAAATAAACCGAAATATTTAATTCCTTCTGAAAATAGTCTCGCATCCACATATCATGATTTCCTACAAAAGAGTGAATAGGAATGCCCGCATCTGATAATTCGGCTAATTTTCCTAATAATCGAACATACCCTTTTGGAACTACTTTTTTGTACTCATACCAGAAATCAAAAATATCACCGAGTATAAAAATTTCATGGGCATCATGTTTAATAGTTTCTAAAAACCGAACTATTTTTTTTTCTCGAATTAAACTAGATTTTTCATCGGGGGCACCTAAATGAAAGTCGGATAGAAAATATATTTTTTTTTGAGCATTCAATTCCATGCTTATTTGGTTTTTCCTTGTAAGTATTGTAAAATATCGCCACTTTCAATTAAAGGTTTATTTTCTATAGAACGATTATACCAATAAACCCATGCCGGTATAATTTCATTTTCAACAAACACATTAGCAATACTTCTTTTGTACAAAGCAGTTTGACCTTCTTCTACATTCAATCCTTCATAATCATCTAATTGTTCTATTGCCCAATTAAATTCATCTTCATTTTTAATTTTATATAACTCACCTATAATAAAATACTCGAGATGTGTAGGTATAGCTGCCGGATAATTACCCAAATCGTATAACATACCTTTTACTTTTGCATTAGCAATAAAAGTAAAATAGCGGCTTATATATTGATAGGCTTCACTTTGAAAGCCACTTCGTAACGAGCCATAAACAAATAAATAAAAATATTCTTCAATCATTGTTTAAAGTTAAGCAATCAGTTGAATAGAATGAATAATCAGTTTTGCAATAAGCATCATCATAGCAGCAAAACCATGTACTACTTATGTTTTATCAATTATAAAACAAAAAACTTCTTTAGGTCCATGAACCCCAACAACTAAAGTTTTTTCAATATCAGCAGTTCTACTAGGACCTGTGGCTAAGGTAATTAATGAAGGAATTTGTTCTTGGTATTTATCTTTAAGTACATTCAAAGCATCTTTTACATCGTACACTAATTGGTGAGTATATGCAATACAAATATGAACGGGTGCATACACACTTGCAGTTCGCCCATTAGGCAAAAAACTACTTAACACAATACTACCGGTTCGGGCAATTAATGTTTCGCAAGAGGTAATAGATACATCGCAATTATTTAAATTGGTTGATTGAGTAGGAATGTCAGGTAGTAGTTTTTTAATTTCCTCTTCACTACAAAAAATGTTATTCCATTTCCGAGTTGTAATTAAGGTAGTTAATTGCTCAACTAACTCATTTTCGGTGGTACAAAAAGAAAATCTTCCTTGAAGTTTAGAAAAATTTTCGGCAAATTCTATTTCTAACAATTGGTTAGATGCAACAAAAATATTATCGCTTCCTTCGCTTTGTGGGAATGGAACAGGCACTGGTTGCGCCAGTGCCTGCCGAATTTTTTTTAAAATATTTTCTTTTGAAGATGAAAGAGCCATTGTGTAAAATATTAATACAACATGGTTTGTATTTTAAGAAAATAAAATTAGCTTTCTATTTCCGAATCGGATGTTGCTGTATGAGCATTATGTACCGGTTCTGCTTCTAATAATCTTTTTTCTTCAAACGGTCTTTTGCCTATCAATTCTTCAACATCGCTTTGATGCAATACTTCTTTATCTAATAAAGCTTTTGCCAATTTTTCTACATCTGCTTTTTTCTCGGTTAATAATTGAATGGTACGTTTATATGCTTCATCAATTAGCTTTCTTACCTCTTCGTCAATTATTTTTCCTGTTTCTTCGCTAAAAGGTTTGGTAAAAGTATTTTCCTGAGTTGGATCGTAGAAGCTTACATTTCCTATTTTATCATTCATACCATACACAGTAACCATGCTGTATGCAATACGGGTAATTTGTTGCAAATCGTTCGATGCTCCGGTAGAAATTTTACCAAAGAATATTTCTTCACTGGCTCTTCCGCCTAAAGTCATACAAATTTGATCCATCAACTGTTCTATATTGTAGAGGTATTGCTCTTTAGGTGTATATTGGGCATAACCCAATGCGGCAGTGCCTCTTGGCACAATGGTTACTTTAAGTAAAGGATACGCATGCTCTAAAAACCAACCGCAAATAGCATGGCCAGCTTCGTGATAGGCAATAATTTCTTTTTCGTAAGGAGCAATAATTTTATTTTTCTTTTCTAATCCACCAATTATTCTATCAATTGCATCCTGAAAATCGCTCATATCAACGGCGGGTTTATCTTTTCGTGCAGCAATTAATGCTGCTTCATTACAAACATTAGCAATATCGGCACCTGCAAAACCCGGAGTTTGTTCGGCCAATTTATGAACATCTAAAGTTTCAGAAACTTTTATTGGCATAAGATGCACTTTAAAAATGGCTTCTCGCCCTTTAACATCGGGTTTATCAATAGTAATTTGTCTATCGAAACGACCCGGGCGTAATAAAGCACTATCTAACACATCGGGGCGATTGGTAGCGGCTAAAATTATAATACCCGTATCGCCACCAAAACCATCCATTTCAACCAATAATTGATTCAATGTATTTTCTCTTTCATCATTACTCATAATGGCATTTCGGCCACGGGCACGACCAATTGCATCTATTTCATCAATAAAAATAATGCATGGAGCTTTTTCTCTGGCTTGTTTAAATAAATCTCTTACTCTACTTGCACCTACGCCTACAAACATTTCTACAAAATCGCTACCACTTAAACTAAAGAAAGGCACTTGAGCTTCGCCGGCCATTGCTTTGGCTAATAATGTTTTACCGGTGCCTGGAGGGCCAACTAATAAAGCCCCTTTAGGAATTTTACCGCCAAGTGAAGTATATTTTTTAGGATTTTTTAAAAAATCTACAATTTCCATTACTTCAACTTTAGCTTCATCTAATCCTGCTACATCGGTAAATGTGATGTTTACTTTGGTACCGCCTTTATCGAATAGTTGGGCTTTAGATTTGCCAATGCTAAAAATACCTCCTGGTCCACCACCACTTGCACCGCCACCCATTTTACGCATCATTAATACCCATAAACCAATTACTACTACCATTGAAATTACAGTGTTGGCAATTGGCCCCCAATATTCGGGCTCTGTATTAGTAATAATTTCGGGTTGTGAAATATTAGGATGACTTGTAAAGAAATCTTTTAAATCGTCTCTAAAAGCTTTCCAATCTGTTACTTTAAATTGAAATAATGGAACACCTTTTACTTTAGCAGGATCTAATTTTATCTTTAATTTTTTTTCGTAATAAGGTTTTGAAATACTATCGGACTTAATGTAAATGCGAACAATATTTTTATTATCAACTTGATCTATTCTTTCTACATCGCCCTGAGCTAACATGTTATTAAATACTTCTTGTTGAGAAATAACAGAAGATTCGGGACTGAATTTATAAAAAGTTGATGCTATTAATATTGCAAAAATGATTAAGTATATCCAATAGACATTAAACTTAGGACCTTTACGTAAAGGCTTTTCGTCGTTACCTTTATCTCCAAAAGGAAACTTAGGATTTTTATCGTTTTGTGCCATAAATCTGAGACTTCAAATTAATATTGTTAATATAAAAAAATTGATTTGTACTATTACAAATTATGTTCTGATAGTATTGCATCGCTCCACATTTCTTCTAATTTATAAAACTTTCTGGCATCGGGTTGCATTACGTGTATTACTATATTTATATAATCAATCAATACCCAATGTGATTGTTGCTTCCCTTCATGTCTATATGGTTTTTCGTTACAATGCAAAAATATTTGCTCCTCTATAAAATCACTGATAGCCCTTACTTGGGTATTGCTACTTGCCTCACAAATGATAAAGAAGTCTGCTACAGCTTCCGGAATTTTTCGTAAATCTAAACTTACTATCTCCTCAGCTTTTTTATCTTGAATTGCTTTAATAACGGTTTTAAAAAACTTTGAATTACGAGTTAGCTTACTGCTGCTTTTAGTGCTACTATGTATACTTGTAAGAGTTGCCAATAATGCGTATTATTTTTTGTTATTTAATTAATTTACATCCGCAGAGGCCGTTGAGTATTAGTTTAATTTTAGTATTTGTTGCAAATAATCAGCGGTAAACGGATAATTTCGTTCAAAAGTAACAATTCTTTGTCATCCATATCATACATATCTCACATAGGAGAACCATTTATTGAACTAGAATCGGTAGATAGTACCAATAATTATGCCTTTGACATGATTCAGGCAAAATTGGCTGCACACGGTATGGTTTGTTTTGCTCACCACCAAACAAAAGGAAAAGGACAAAGAGGAAAGATTTGGGCTACAGAACCCAATAGTAATATTACCCTTTCTGTTATTTTAAATACCTCGTTTTTGCAATTACATCAACAGTTTTACTTTAATGCAGCTATGGCATTGGCTGTATTAGATTTTTTTAAAAATTATGCCGGAGATGCTACCTCTATTAAGTGGCCTAATGATATTTATTGGAATGACAGGAAGGCAGGTGGAATTTTAATTGAGACAAAAGTGGGTTACCACACTCAGGCAGAAACTAAAAATATATCTACAACTAACAAGTCTTTAGCTGTTTGGAACTGGGCTATTGTAGGTATTGGTATTAATATTAATCAAACCCAATTTAATGCAGCCGTTAAAAATGCGGTTTCTCTAAAACAAATTACCGGAAAAGAGTTTAACGTAATTTCACTTGCCAAAGAATTATGTACTTATATTGAAAAAAGATTTGAACAAGTACAGAAAGAAAATTTTACTCAACTATTAGAAAGCTACAATAAGCATTTATTTAAACGAAATGAAGAAGTTAAGTTGAAGAAAAAAAATATGGCATTTACCTGCAGCATTAAAGGCGTAAATGAAAGAGGAGAATTATTGGTTGATGGATATGCACAAGATAGCTTTTTGTGGGGAGAAGTGGAATGGCAGTTATAAAAGCCCATCTATTTTTTTTGCCAAATCATAATCTTTTTGTGTTACAATATTTCCCGCACTATGTGTACTCAGCCATATTTCTACCCGATTGTACAAATTAGTCCATAACGGATGATGATCCATTTTTTCGGCTTCTATGGCTACACGCGTCATAAATGCAAAAGCTTCGGAAAAATTTTTGAATTGAAATTTTTTATAGAGTGCGTTATTTTCTTCTTTCCACATTGAAATTGTTTTTAGTAGTTTGTTTTCTATTTTTTAAAAAACCATGTTGCCTTTGTTTTTAATTTTTTCGTTCGTTAATTCGGCAACCAATTGAACACCCGGAATAGTTTTAACCGATTGCTTAATCCAATTACATTTCTCATCATCAACCCAATCTCCTTTCATTAGCCATAAAAAATCCATGTGTTTAAATTCGGGCAACAAGTATTCACCATCGAATTGATTGTGGTATAAATAATGAATTAAACAGGTATTTTCTTCTTTAGATTGATAAATATTAAAATAATATTTTCTATTTTTTCTTAACAATTGAAGTTCAAAATCGGCATTTAACCTAAAATCAAATCCCAACAAATTATTCAAATGCCAACAAAATTGATAATTTTTTACCGATGCAGTAATGCCTAACAATCGCGTATTTTCAAAAAAATCGTTGTTTAATTCTTCAATATCTAAAAGCAATTTAACCATGTACTAATGCTATTTTTTATTGAAATTCAATATCAAAAATTATTTCTTTTGTTGCTCGTTTAATTAGCAATTGTGTTTTATCGCCTTTTTTAAATTTGCTTAAAGTTTGCATGTAACTCATTAAATCAACAAACTTATAATTACCCAATTGCAACAAAATATCGCCCGATTGTAATCCTATTTTTTGAGCTAATTTCCCTTCCGCTACACCATCAATTCTCACCCCGGTTCCAGAGAAAGCATAATCGGGAATAACGCCCAAGCTAACCGAAAATGTAACCCCACGGCCCATTGCAGATTCCGAAGTTTTGGTAAACATTAATTTCCCTTTTGTATCGGCAGCCGTAATTAATTGATAAATAAATTGAATAATTTCTCTTTCGCCATTGTAGTTTATTTTATCCCAATCATCAGTTGCTTTATGGTAATCGGGATGTGTTCCGGTAAAGAAAAATAAAACAGGAATATCTTTTCGATAAAATGCTTCATGATCGCTTGGTCCGCTTCCTGTACTATCGAATTTTAATAAAAGATTTGAATGAATAGTTGTTACTATTTCGCTCCAAGTGGCAGATGTGCCGTAACCGCCAATAATTAATTTTCTGGCAGAATCATATCGGCCAACCATATCCATATTAACCATATAATTGGGGTTAATAGTAATTGTAGGATGATTGAGCCAATATTTACTTCCCAACAATCCTAACTCTTCTGCAGAAAAGTTAATGATGAGATAATTATTATTTTTTGGAGATGATTGTTTTAATAACCTCGCTAATTCAATTAAAGCTGCAGTACCACTGGCATTATCATCGGCTCCATTGTGTACAGCATGCACGGTATCTAATGCATTTTTATCCTCGCCATACCCTAAATGATCGTAATGAGCACCAAGAATTACGGTATTAGGTGCATGGTTATTAATAAATCCAATTATATTTCTGGCTTTACGCGTTTGAGAGTGGATTGAAACATTTAACTCAATACTGTTAGTTGCCGATGGATCGGTAAAATATTTTTTAAACCCATGCTGGGTAATATATACAACAGGAATAGGAGCTACCGCCGATTGATCGTTTTTATTAAACAAAACATTATCGGTTATGTTAGAGCTATTATACAATAGTAAAGCCTTTGCATGCTTTTCGGCAATTTTTACAGCCATTTTTTTAATATAGGTTTCTATATCAAAATGCGGATTATTGACATTATCTTCTACAACATTGGCCAAATCTATACACCATGGTTGATCTTTTTCATTAATATCAACCGAAACTAATGCTTTAACAGAATCGGTTGCACTATATGCCAAAGGAAAAAAATCTGTATGCAGGGATAGAGAGTTGTTATTTACTTTCAGAAAACTTCCTTCCACATTTTTTCCCTCATCAATATCAAATTCTTGTAAAAAGCCATTATTACCTTTCGGTTCAATACCAATTTCTCGATACTGATTTTCTATATATTGCATAGCAAATAATTCTCCATTAGTTCCCGTTCTCCTTCCCTCTAATTTATCGGAAGCCAAATATTGTTCATGTGCCATTAAATGATTAACAATAGCCATATTGGCCTGCAATTGCATTTTAATTTTTTTTCTTTTGCTTTGAGAAAAAATTAAACCGGGAAAAAATAATATGCTAAAAAATAAAATTCGTTTCATCAAAATAATATTATAGATATTTAACGCGAAATTTTAACGCATAAGCACAAATGTAAACGTAGATATTAGCATGTTTGTTATGGTTAGGCAAATATTCTTTTCCTTACCTCGAAACCCCATACTAATTAAGGCATTTACTTTTGCCGTTCATTTTAACTGTGGTAAAAAGAAAAATACATATTGCATTAGTTGGGAATCCGAATAGCGGCAAAACTTCTTTATTTAATTCATTAACAGGATTGAATCAAAAAGTAGGCAATTTTCCGGGGGTTACTGTTGATAAAAAAACAGGAACCATTCATTTAACCGAATCTTTGCAAGCTGAATTGATTGATTTACCCGGCACTTACTCTTTATACCCTCGCCGTGCAGATGAATGGGTGGCATATAAAGTTTTAATGCATGCCGATAAAGATATTAAGCCCGATGTTATTTTATTGGTGGCTGATGCCAGTAACTTAAAAAGAAATTTGCTCTTTTGTAGTCAAATTATCGATTTAAAAGTTCCGGTAATTGTGGCATTAAGCATGAACGACATTGCATTAAAAAAGGGAATTAAAATTGATATTGAGGGTTTAAAAAAAGATCTAAAAGTTCCGGTAATTGCTGTTAATCCAAGAAAGGAAAAAGGATTTACTGAACTAAAAAAAGCTTTAGCCGAAATTGCCGATAATACCAATACTACAACCGAAGATAATTTTATTGATGTGAAAGGCTTAGCAGCTTTACCCATTAAACAACTGCAACATATTTTACCGCAATTAAGCGATTATGCATCTATTCACTATCTCATTAATCACGAAAATTTTCCTTTAGATAATGCATTGCAAGAAAAGATTGAACAAATAGAAATCAATAATCAATTCAATCCTATAAAAACACAGGCTTCCGAAATATTGCAACGCTATCAGCATATTAAAGAAATTATTCAAAAAAATGTAACTGAACCCAACCCACTTCAAAAAAAATTATTTACCGATAAGATTGATAATTTTCTTTTACACAAAACATGGGGCTATGTAATTTTATTTTTTGTTTTATTTCTATTATTTCAAAGCATTTTTTGGTTAGCCCGTTTTCCGATGGATGGAATTGAATGGGGATTTCAACAAATTTCAACATGGTTAAATCAATCATTACCCGAAGCTTGGTGGAGCGATTTAATTATTAATGGATTGGTAGCCGGTTTAAGTGGTATTATGGTTTTTATTCCACAGATTATGATTTTATTTGGATTGATTACCATTTTAGAAGATAGCGGCTATATGGCAAGAATTAGTTTTTTAAGCGATAAACTAATGCGAAAAGTGGGACTAAATGGCAAAAGTGTAATGCCCATGATTAGCGGATTTGCCTGTGCAGTACCAGCTATAATGAGTACCAGAAATATTGAAAATAAAAAAGAAAGATTACTTACTATTTTAGTTACTCCATTAATGAGTTGCAGTGCCCGCCTACCTGTATATACCATTTTAATTTCATTAGTAATTGATAACAAGTATTATTTTGGATTTTTAAGTCTTCAAGGATTGGTAATGATGGGCTTATATTTATTAGGATTAATAATGGCACTAATTGTAAGCTACGTACTTAAAAGTTTTATTAATTTAAAAGAAAAAAGCTTTTTCATATTAGAGCTGCCCATTTATCGGCCTCCTCGTTGGAAAAATGTTGGTATTACTATGCTTGAAAAAGCAAAATTATTTATTACAGATGCCGGACGAATTATAATGATTATAAGTTTATTACTTTGGTTTTTAAGCTCGTTCGGGCCAAATAATAAAACCCAACAAATTGAAAAAAAATATGCCACACTTACACAACAATATCCACAACAAAAAGCTGTTTTAGAAAAACAATTCTTATCAGAAAAACTACAAAATTCTTATGCAGGCATTTTGGGTAAAACAATAGAACCTATTATTAAACCTTTGGGATTTGATTGGAAAATAGGTATTGCCCTTATTACCTCTTTTGCTGCAAGAGAAGTATTTGTTGGCACAATGGCTACTTTATATAGTGTAGAAGAAAATGACAATGCAACACTTAGAGAAAAAATGCAAGCTGCTAAAAAAGAAGATGGTACTAAAGTGTATACTTTGGCATCGGCTTTATCTTTATTAGTATTTTATGTTTTAGCCATGCAATGTATGAGTACATTGGCTGTAGTAAAAAGAGAAACTAAAAGTTGGAAATGGCCTGTAATTCAATTTATTTATATGACAGGTTTGGCTTATAGCATGAGTTTAATTGTATACTTTCTTTTTAAATAATTTAGTTTTTAACTCTTGGACATTTTAGCACACTTTTTTCAAAAGTATATATCAATCCAATACTATATCCATAATAATAATCATTATGAGTTGGATCGGCCGATTTACTGAAACCATCTAAATAATCGGTAAAAGTTATTCTATAAGTTAGTTCGGCTGCAATGGAAAGTTGATTATTTAAAGCATATCGTATACCAACACCAACCGGAATAACCGGAATTACAGCAGGCAATCTATGCAGGGTATCTTTGGCTAAGCCTGCCAATACCACAGTTTTAGAATTAAATACTGTAGTATCAATTCCACTCCAATTTCTTTTAATATTTAAAAAACTAATGCCGGCACCACCAAAAATATAAGTAGATAATTTTCTTTTTGTTCCATCGGGAGTATAAGTATAAAAATTCCAAACCAACGAACCCGACAACTCGGTAATAGAAGTATTGAATGAAAAATTTCTCTGCCTTCGCCAATTGGGTGTTGCATAACGCGAATCATCGCCATTAATATCACCTCTGTTAAAGTTGGCTCTAATGGCAAAATTTTCATCTAATAACTTGGCTATACTAATTTGAAAAGAAGGTGTTATAAACCGATACGAACCAATTGGAGAAGGTGTTAAATCGCCCTGATAAATAAACGCACCTCCATAAATACCCAATTCGTATTTGGGAAATATGCTTTGGGACATAACAGTACGTGAAAAAATTACACAACAAACCAACATGACTGTTTTCACAAAAGAACCTGAATTCATACTTATTGTTTAAGATGGATAACAAGTAGAATTTTTTGTATAACGTAATTTTTAGTGAAGAAATATTTTGTATTAGAGTACAATTTATACGCCAATGCTTCTTGTAAGTTGTGAAAGAAAACATAAACTCTATTAAAATAAAAGAACAGCCTGGCAAAGAATTACCTGCTGTTCTTTTTGTTAAATGCAACCCAAGCCCGAAAATTATTTAGGAAAATAGAGTAAAATAGATGTTCCTTTTCCTAATTCGCTTTGTATAGTTAAACTTCCATTAATGCCTTCCATAAAATCTTTAATTAAGGTAATACCTAAACCACTTCCTTTTTCATTATTGGTTCCATTAGTAGAAACAATTATGTTTTTACTAAGCAATTTGGTTAGGTTTTCTTGAGTCATTCCTATGCCCGTATCGCTAACAAATACAATATCATTATTTTCATCGGCATCGGAATAAACGGTTATTTTACCATTTTGTGTAAATTTATTTGCATTGTTTATTAAATTTCTAAGTACAAATTTTACCATGTTATAATCGGCGTTTAATACAACAGATTCATCAACCAAATTAACCAATGTATTATTTTTAAGTTCGGCCGATAACCTAAATGTTTCAAACTCTTCATCCAGTAATTGCTTTAACTGTTTATTGCCTTGATTAATATTGCTGCCTTGAATTTGAATATTACCCCAATCAACCAAATTATTTAACAGATTTAATACTGTTGCAATTTGTTTTGAGAACATGCCATATAATTTGGTTTTAGCTTCTTCTGAAATTAAGTGGGCATCACTCATATCTACTGCTGTTTTAATAGAACCAATTGGACCTCTAACATCGTGAGTAATAATAGATACCATTTTGGTTAAAAGATTGTTTTGCATTTGAATTTTGGCAGTTTTTTCTTCCGAGTGTTTACGCGTAATTCTTAAGTCTAATAGCTTTGCCACATGATTGCCAAGTACTTTTAATGCAAAAATTTGTTCGCCCGATAATTTGCCCGGCTTATTATCATTTACACATAACATACCTATTTTAAATCCCTTTCGGCTTATTAATTGTACGCCGGCATAAAATCGAATTTCGGGATCTGAAATAACTAAAGGATTATCGAAAAATCTTTCATCTTTAATAGCATCAATTACTTCAAAAAAATTATTCTCGGCAGCAATTGCATGGCCGCAAAATGAAATATCTCTTGAGGTTTCGGAAGCTGATACTCCTTTCTTAGCTTTAAACCACTGCCGGTTTTCATCAACTAAGGATATTAAAGAAATAGGCATATTGCAAATATGCGATGCCAATTCTACGATATCGGTAAATTCATCTTCTTCGGGCGTATCTAAAATAGCCAATTCATGAAGATTTTGAACTCGCATGAAATCGTTTTCGGGGATAGGGGCTTTTATCATGGTATGTGTTTTAGGGTATTATTTAATAAGCTATTGCATTATTCATATTCAATAGCTCAATTATTTTTTGCTTATTTTAAAAAGCTTAAATAAATGGTTGTTCCTTTTCCTATTTCACTAACTGCTTCAATTTCGCCATCAACAGAATCAATAAAATCTTTGGTTAACATTAAACCTAAACCGCTTCCTTTTTCTTTATTAGTACCGGGTGTACTTTCAATTGTAGATGTATGGAAAAGTTTCTTAAGTGTTTCAGCATTCATACCAATACCTGTATCACTTACAGAAATAATTACTTTATTATTTTCTTGATGTGCATATAAAGTTATTGTGCCGTTTTCTGTAAATTTATTAGCATTGGCAATTAAATTTCGTAATACAAACCGTATAATATTGATATCAATTTTTAATACTACATCGGCATCTACCAAATTAATGATTGTATTATTTTTAAGCAGTAGCGATAGTTTAAAATGTTGTATTAAACCATCCGCCACTTCTTTTAGCCAAACATTTTCTTTTGCTGTATTTTTTTTATACATGGTTGACTTGCTCCAATCAACCAAATTATCTAATAAGTCTAATGTAATATTTAACTGATCTCCAAACATTTGAGTTAGCCTTACTCTATCCTCTTCTGCAACATCATTGGTATTTATAAAATCCATTACACCTTTTACTGCACCCAATGGATTTCTTACATCATGTGCAATAATAGAAAGCATTAACTTATGCATTTTTACATCTTGCTTTAATGCAATATTTTCTTGTTTTAAACGCTCATTACCGGAATTTAATTCAATAATAGAAATAACCTGATTGCTTAATACTTTTAATGCAAACAATTGTTCTTCTGTTAAATGGTTGGGTTTATAATCGGCCACACATAAGGTACCTAATTTTTGGCCATTCATAGCAACTAAAGCACTGCCGGCACAAAATCGAATATGAGGTTGTTGTTTAAATAAGGCGGTTTGCTTAAACCGATGATCTTTAGAAGTATCTTTAATTTCAAACAACTCACAATCTTCTTCTACAAGATTAACAAAGGAAGAAATGTTTTGAGCAGTTTCGAAAATATTTAATCCTGCTTTCGATTTAAACCATTGTTTATTTATTTCTAATAAAGAAAGTAAAGAAATAGGCATATTACAAATACGAGATGCCAATTGCACTACACTATCAAACTTTTTATCAAAACCAACTTCGTTGGAAATATCATTAAGTAACCCCAAAGAGTTACTGTAATTTGTTGAATAAAGAGGGTTTTTCATAGCTTGGGATTTTTAGGGTATTAGCAATTCAACGATGTAAAACTACTGCTATACCTTAGCTATGAATATAGTTAGAGAAACAAATAAATTGTAGTAAAATCACCACAGATTATAGTTATTAAACCACCTTATTTTTCCATAATTGTAATACTTCTTCTGTATGATTTTTAGTGTTGGGTTTTGTAATAATGAATCTTATTTTGCCACTTTCATCAATTAAAAATGTAGTTCTATGCATGCCAATAAATTCTCGGCCCATAAACTTTTTTAATTTCCAAACACCATATTTTTCTGCTATATAATGATCTTCATCGGCAATTAATGGAAATGGTAAACTAAATTTTGTTTCAAATTTTTTGTGGCTTTTTATTGTATCACCACTTACACCAATAACAGCAAAACCTTCACGCAATAAGGTACTATAATTATCTCTTAAATTACAAGCTTGCACTGCACAAGTTGGAGTATTATCTTTAGGATAGAAGTATAAAACAACTTTTTTCCCTTTAAAATTTTGTAACGAAATATTATTTCCGTTCTGATCTTTTCCTGAAAATTCGGGTGCTTTTTTCCCTACAACTATATCACTCATAACAATCAATTTAATAATGAATACGGTACAATTCAAATAATATTCTTACACAATTATTGCAAAATTCAATTAAAAAATAACTCCATCTTTCGGCAGCTAACATTACATTTGCACAATTTGTAAAATCATGCCCAAAGATAATTCTATTCAATCTGTTCTCATTATTGGCTCCGGACCAATTATTATTGGCCAAGCTTGCGAATTCGATTATTCCGGTTCTCAAGCCGCAAGAAGCTTACGCGAAGAAGGTATTGAAGTAATTCTTATTAATAGTAATCCGGCTACCATTATGACCGACCCCATGATGGCAGATAAAGTATACCTACTTCCCTTAACTGTTGAAAGTATAGAACAAATATTGGACGAAAATACAATTGATGCAGTTTTACCTACTATGGGCGGACAAACCGCATTAAACCTTTGTAAAGAAGCCGATGAATTGGGTGTTTGGAAAAAATACAATGTTCGCTTAATAGGGGTAGATGTTGCAGCCATTGATACCGCAGAGGATAGAGATAAATTTAGGCAATTGATGGCTAAAATTGGTGTAAAAGTGGCACCAAGCCATGTTGCAAATAGTTTTTTAGAAGGAAAAGAATTTGCACAACAAATAGGATTTCCATTAGTTATTCGCCCATCATTTACATTAGGTGGTACCGGTGGAAGCTTTGTACATAATAAAGAAGAATTAGATAGTGCGTTAGAAAGAGGTTTAAAAGCTTCTCCTATTCATGAAGTATTGGTAGAAAAAGCCGTATTGGGCTGGAAAGAATATGAATTAGAATTATTACGAGATCAAAACGATAATGTTGTAATTATTTGTACCGTAGAAAATGTAGATCCTATGGGCGTTCATACCGGAGATTCTATTACCGTTGCTCCGGCTATGACTTTAAGTGATACAGCATTTCAAAACATGCGTAATCAGGCAATTTTAATGATGCGCAGTTTGGGCAATTTTGCCGGTGGCTGTAATGTACAGTTTGCCCTAAATCCCGAAAATGAAGATATTATTTCTGTAGAAATTAATCCTCGTGTTAGCCGCTCATCTGCATTAGCATCAAAAGCTACCGGATATCCTATTGCCAAAGTAGCCGCTAAATTAGCCATAGGCTATGCATTAGATGAATTAAAAAATCAAATTACACAAACAACATCTGCTTATTTTGAACCTGCATTAGATTATGTAATTGTAAAAATGCCTCGTTGGAATTTCGATAAATTTAAAGGTGCCAATGATACATTGGGTTTACAAATGAAAAGTGTGGGAGAAGTAATGGCTATAGGAAGAAGCTTTACAGAAGCTATTCAAAAAGCTTGTCAAAGCTTAGAAAACGAAGCAGTTGGTCTTGGTTATTATGGCAAAAGTTTAATGAAAAGCGATGAAATAGTTGAATACATTAAAATACCAAAGTGGGATAGGATTTTTAGAATTAAAGATGCTTTAATGCAAGGTGTTACCGTTAAAACTATTGCCCAAGCAACAGGAATTGACAGGTGGTTTTTATACCAAATACAAATTATTTGTACCATAGAAAAACATTTGGCCGAATATACTTTAGCTAATTTACCAATTGACTTATTGAAAGAAGCCAAAAAACATGGTTTTAGCGATGAACAAATTGCCAGAATTACTCATGGAAATTATACCGAAGATGACGTGTATGAAAAAAGAAAAGCCTTAGGAATTACTCGTGTATATAAAATGGTAGATACTTGCAGCGCCGAGTTTGAAGCTAAAACACCTTATTTTTATAGCACTTTCGAGAATTAATTATTTTTTACTCCGTAAACTTTTACCTGTAAATTTTTCAATTGAAAATTAATTGGATACTTATCCGTCCATACACCTACATCAAATGCAAGGTTTTTATATTTTTTAAATTCTTTTAAAGTAAACATATCGTTTGTAGAAATTTTATTCCACTGTTTATGCATAAAATTTTTAGTTGAAATAGCAGCTATATCACGCATACTCCAATACACATAATTTTTATTGTTTTTATCCGTATCAACTAATGCCAGTCGTAATGAAAGATGCTTTTCGGCATTACGTTGCTGTGAATTGATACTGCCCAATACTTCCACATATAAATAATCATATCCTGCAGGAATTTTAAAACTATTTATTAATGCTATATCCGTTTTCTTCGAATACACATTTCTTTGCAGCGTATCATTCAATACAAATAATAATTCTTTTTTACCCGGCAGAAAATCTTGTTGGGCAGGAAATAACTTATTGTTATCACAAACATATTGATTGATAATTTTAAAGTTATTCCGCAACCTAATCATTAACTGTTTTATAGAATCATTGTTACAGTCTTCCTCTAACAAATCGGGGGTAAGTTTAAACAATTGGTTACCCGATAAATAATAGTCCTTGTATATATAATCGGTAATTTCTCTACTCCATTCCATAAATGGCATAGAATGAATATTTCGAAACGAGGAACAAGTATCCATTACATCGCAAAGCCAATGCACTTCTTTTGGTTGATAAGGCAATGAATAATTATGAAGTATGAAGGAAGCGATAGTTGGCGTAAGATTATTGTGTGTATTTACAGAAAGAAATTTTTTGGGCGATTTTAGCATGGAAGAATATATAATTAACGGAACATGATAATCATCAATACCGCAAGTTGATGGAAAAGAGCCAATATGATGATCGCCGGTAATAAAGAAAATGGTGTTGTTAAAATCTTCTCTTTTTTCATAACTCGAAAAAAAGTTTCTAATACAATCGTCCGAAAACATATAGGTTACCAAAACATCTTTAGTTTGTTGTAAAGTGCGTTTAATATTTTTGGGAAGATGAATGGCTGCTATTTTTTTATCGAATAATTTATCGTACACCGGTTTTTGAGCAAATAAATAAGGCATGTGTGTAGTAGCCGTATGATAAATATTTAAGTAAGGATATTTTTTTATAGAATCCATTACTTCAAAACTTCTGTTAAACAATGCATCATCGGGGTAGCCCATACTCCAGCCTTCTTCACCTATCCCCATTTGCTTATATTTTGAAGGATAATTAGAAAGAACAAAATCGGTTCCTTGCATCCGAATATATCCACCCATATTATCAAAATCCGGATTAAAGCCAATCATAAAGTTGGTCCAATACCCATTATTTTTAAGCAATTTTATTAACGATAAATGATTAGGCATTTCATTCATTAACGAAAACCCCCTTGCTGCATAAGGTACCGAAGCTGTAATAGCAGGTTGTGCAGCAAATGTACCCGGAGCAGTACTAAGAAAATTGTTCCAAACCAAACTATGTGCCGATAAAGAATCTAAAAAAGGAGTGAAGCTACTTGCATACGCATTATCGCCACTAAAATCTCTCGACAAACCTTCTACCACTAGAATTACAATATTAGGTGGTGTTTTATGTAAATTAAAAAAGCTTCCTAAAACATCGTTTCCGGTATTTTCGTGCATTAACGGATATTCTTTACTACTAAATTGAAATGGCTGGTGTGCCTGATAAAAATCTATTTCTTTTGCTAATTCAGCAGGTAAAAGATTTTTATTGTAATTATCGGTTTCTGTAAAATAGTTATACGTATCATGTAACCAAAAGCTAAACTTATTGCAGGCTAAATAATAAGCTGCGGGTTGCTTAAAATAATTTTTCGGTGGATTACTATTTTTAATAAATAGTACAGATACTATTGCCAATACACCCCATACAAAAACACCTTTTTTACTAATTTCTATAGCCCTAAACCAAATAAAATATAATAGAAAATACAAGAAAATAGAGATAATAAAAGGAAGATACAGTGTAAAGCCACTTGCCATCATTTGTTTAGTAGTAAGCCACGAATCATGAAAACTACGTTTAAAAAATTCATGATCAAAAGGAGTATTTCGTTCCGAAAAAACAATAATTAAAGCCAAATACATACTAAGTAACACCACATTAATTATATGCAGTAACACTTTGGCTAAACTTTTGCTGATACTATAAAAAAGTAAAAATGGAGCAAAAAATAGTACACAATAAATTAGCCATGCCCATATATCATATAATAATCCACCCAACTCAAATTGATACGATTTTTGTACAAAAAATTTAGCTGCAATTATATAATATTCAAATACCCTTATTAAACAAAAGGCAATTAAAAATGAAATGGTTATACTATAATATTGTTTTAAAAAAAGATTAACCCGGGTTTTCATTGTAAGCAGTTACTGGGCAAATGTAGTTTTTATACATTTTTAAATTTACATTTTATCAAAGCATAGTTTACTTTGCAAAATAATACGCTTAAAAAAATCTTGAATGAATAATAAATCAGCTCAAATATTTCAAACAGATAATCGTAACCGATGGCAAAAAGTTAAATGGGTAAGTAGAATATCACTGTTTGTTATATCCTTAGCTGTAGTAGTAGTTAGTATTACTTTGTATAAAGAAAGTAAGGAAAACGTAAATATTCCCTTAGAAACCAGAGCTATTAAAAAAGTTTTAAAAGGAGATATTCCATCCTACCGCCAAAGTAAATTGGGCAGGCAATATAGGGGAATGAGAATGTTTATTAAATCGCAATGGGCAAAAGGAAAGGGCTGCGGACAAAAAGATACAATTTTAGATCTATCTAAATCTCCTTTATTCAGTGATAGTGTAGGTATAAGAGCCGCATTTTATGTGTCGTGGGATGCACAATCATTTTTCTCACTTCGCCGAAATATCAATAAAATTAATTTGGTATTACCCGAATGGTTTTTTATCGATCCAAATGCCGATACGCTAATTACCAAAATTGATAAAAGAGCATTCGATTATATAAAAAAATCGGGAGTAAAAGTTATGCCAATGCTCTCAAATGCCAATCCCTTTGAAAATGGAAAATTTAATGGCCAAGCTTTACACCGAATTTTAAATAATAAAAAGAAAAAAGAAAAATTAATTAACGATGTAATTACGCAACTTACGCTCTATAACCTTAATGGAATTAATGTTGATTTTGAAGAATTAAAAGAAGCCAACAATGAAATATTAAGCCGTTTTCAAAAAGAACTTTATACCAACTTGCATGCTAAAAATTTGTATGTAACACAAAACGTTTCTCCCTTTAATGAAGATTATAATTATGAAGAACTTGGAAAATATAACGATTATATTTTTTTAATGGCTTACGACGAGAACTCCGATGCTACCAAACCAGGCCCCATTTGCAGCGAACGCTGGGTTGAAGCAGCCGTAGATAAACTTGCACAACAAGTGCCCCCTTCTAAAATTATTTTAAATATTGCCGGCTTTGGCTACGATTGGAGTAAAAAAGGTAAAACCGAACCAATTACTTATCAAGAAGCTTTAACCACCGCCAAACAAAGTGAGGGTATAATAGATTTTGATAACGATACTTATAACTTACATTATCAATATTACGATGGTAAAGATATTTTACATGAAGTACATTTTACCGATGCTGCTACCAACTTTAACTCTTTACGCTTTGCTACCGAATATGGATTGGCCGGAACAGCACTTTGGCGATTAGGAAGTGAAGATATGCGTTTATGGAGTTTTTATAATTTACAAATTAATAAAAAGGCACTAAAAAAATTCGATTTCGATGCATTCAACGAAGTTTTAGGAAATGAAGACATAGACTATATTGGCGAAGGAGAAATTTTAGATATCATTTCTTCTCCTTCCGATGGAAAAATTGTTCCCGAAATTGATACTGCCAGCATGCTTATCAGCGAAGAAAATTATGTAAAACTTCCATCAACTTATGTAGTTAAAAAATGGGGTAAAACCTCCGAAAAAAAATTGGTACTTACTTACGATGATGGCCCCGACCCTACTTATACCAAACAAATTTTAGATACACTGGCCTATTACCACGTTCCTGCCGCATTTTTTATTGTAGGTATTCAGGCCGAAAATAATATTTCGTTAGTTAAAAGAGAATTTCGTGAAGGGCACGAAATAGGAAATCATACTTTTACGCATCCCAATATTGTTGAAGTAAATAAAAAAAGAGCATTAATTGAATTAGATGCTACCCGTTTATTAATTGAATGCATTACCGGCCATAGTACCATTTTATTTAGAGCCCCATTTAATGCCGATAGTGACCCCGAAGCACAAGAAGAAATTGTACCAATTGAATTAAGCAGAACCAGAAATTATTTAACCGTAGGTGAAAGTATAGATCCAAATGATTGGGAAAAAGCCGATAACCCATCATTAAATGGCGATAGTGTTTTTAACCGAGTAGTTCGATATTACAACAACCATTTAAAAGAAGGAGATAGCTCAAATATTATTTTATTACATGATGCCGGTGGAGATAGAACTGCTACCGTTGCTGCCACAGGAAAAATAATTAGATACTTTTTAAATAAAGGTTACAAGTTTACTACCGTAGCAGATTTACTACATAAAAAACCAAACGATGTAATGCCCGAAGTACCAAAAGGAAATGGTTATTTTTTATTACAATTCAATTATTTTTTAGCAGAATCGGGCAATATAAGCGGTTATCTTTTAAATTCTTTATTCATTGTATTTCTTTTCCTAAGTACTATTCGGTTATTAATACTGGGTATTTTTGCCTTTCTACAAAAAAGAAAAGAAAAATTAATTTCTTCTTCCCCGCTCTCAACTACAACAAACATGGTTTCTATTATTGTACCTGCCTATAATGAGGAAGTTAATGCAGTAAGCTCTTTAGAAAATTTATTACAATGCGATTATCCGAATTTTGAAATCATTTTTGTAAACGATGGCAGTACAGATAATACCTATCAAAAAGTAAAAAATGCCTTCCCTAATCATCCAAAACTTAAGCTACTTAATAAACCAAATGGAGGTAAAGCTTCGGCTTTAAATTTTGGAATAGAAAATACCACTTCAAAATATGTTATTTGTGTTGATGCCGATACCAAACTTTTACCCAATGCTGTAACGCAACTTATGCAACACTTTAATAACGAACATGTAGGTGCTGTTGCAGGTATTGTAAAAGTGGGCAACGAAAATAATTTACTAACAAAATGGCAGAGTATAGAATATATTTCAAGTCAAAATTTTGATAGAAAAGGGTTTGCCTATATTAATGCAATAACCGTAGTACCCGGTGCAATAGGTGCATTTAGTAAAAAAGCTTTAAAAGATGCCGGCGGATTTACTACAGATACATTGGCTGAAGATTGCGATTTAACTATCAGAATTTTACGTGCCGGCTATATTGTAGCTAACGAACCCAAAGCCATTTCTTATACCGAAGCACCCGAATCGCTAAAGCAGTTTTCGAAGCAAAGGTTTAGATGGAGTTTTGGTGTATTACAAACCTTTTGGAAACATAAAGATGCCTTATTTAATAAAAAATATAAAGCATTGGCTTGGGTAGCCTTACCCGATATTTTGTTATTTAAATATATTGTTCCTTTTTTTACCCCAATTGCCGATTTCATCATGCTAATAGGTTTATTAACCGATAACAGGGAAAAAATTGGAGGATACTACTTAATATTTTTATTAGTAGATGCTTTAATTGCAGGTTTAGCTTTTGCCTTTGACAAAGAAAAACCTTATAAACTAATATGGCTTATTCCACAACGATTAATTTATCGCTGGTTAATGCTAATTGTTTTATTCCGCAGTTTCAAAAGAGCTATCAAAGGAGAGTTGCAAAATTGGGGTGTTTTAAAACGTACAGGAAAGATGAAAAATATTACCGTTTCTCAATAACAAAAAAATGAAATTACACTCACCGTTTTTTCATTACTTTGCTTCTTATTCGAAAAAAAATATATGAACCTAAAAGATATTCAGGTACTTAACGAAAAAGAAACCCGTGCAGGTTTTGGTGAAGGTGCCTACGAAATTGGAAAAGAAAATAAAGATGTAGTTATTCTTACCGCAGATCTTGCCGGCTCTATGAAAATTGCTCCTTTTATTAAAGAATTTCCAGAACGTTTTGTGCAATGCGGAATTGCAGAAGCTAATATGATTGGTATTGCAGCTGGTTTAACCGTTGGCGGAAAAATTCCCTACACTACCACTTTTGCTAATTTTAGTACCGGAAGGGTTTATGATCAGATACGACAAAGCGTTGCCTACAGTAATAAAAATGTAAAAATTTGTGCATCGCATGCCGGATTAACTTTAGGAGAAGATGGTGCTACACATCAAATTTTAGAAGATATAGGTTTAATGAAAATGTTGCCCGGAATGACGGTAATTGTTCCTTGCGATTTTAATCAAACTAAAGCTGCTACAAAAGCGATTGCCTCTTTTAATGGACCGGTATATTTGCGATTTGGCCGCCCCAAATGGCCAAACTTTACAAAAGAAGATGGCAGCGATTTTACAATTGGAAAAGCCCAACAATTAAGTGAAGGAACCGATGTATCTATTTTCGCTTGTGGCCACATGGTTTGGAAAGCCATAGAAGCAGGAAAAATTTTAGAAGAGAAAGGTATTAGCGTTGAATTAATAAATATCCATACTATTAAACCTTTAGATGTTGATGCAGTGATACAATCTATTAGTAAAACCAAATGTGCTGTTACTGTTGAAGAACATAATATAATTGGTGGTTTGGGCGATAGTATTGCACAAGTTGCTGCTAAACATTTTCCCATACCTATTGAGTATATTGGCACTCTCGATACTTTTGGTGAAAGTGGTAAACCTAATGAACTTTTAACCAAATATGGGTTAGATACACCCAATATTATTACTGCTGTTGAAAAAGTAATTTCCAGAAAATAAATTCTACTAATTAGAAGAAAGGCTTGAAATATTTTAAGTCTTTCTTTTTTATCTCTATTTCAACATTTTTATACTTATGGCATAACCGCCACCCGGTGCTTCTTGTAGTGTTAAAATAGTTGTACTATCTATTATTTTCTTTTCTATTTTATATGCCTCAGGATTGGTATCATAGTGGGCATTTGCATCGTCTCTATAAATAGTTGCTTCATATTTTTTATTATCATCTAAAAAGCTACAATTAACAGTAGATAGTCTGCTATTTTCATCTGTAATACCTCCAACAAACCAATTATTTGTATTTTTTGCCTTGCGTGCAATAGTTACATAATCACCAGGTTCGGCTTCTAAAATTTTTGTATCATCCCAATTAACAGCAACATCTTCAATAAATTTAAATGCATCTAAATGTGCTTCATAATTTTGGGGCATATCGGCAGCCATTTGTATAGGACTAAAAATAACCACATACAAAGCCAATTGCTTGGCTAATGTGGTATGCACCATTTCTTGTTTATTAGGATTAAACTGTGTAAGCTTCATGTGAAAAATTCCTGGTGTATAATCCATTGGTCCGCCCATCCATCTTGTAAATGGCATGATGGTTTCATGCTCGGGTAAATTACCGCGACTAAATCCGTTGAACTCCGTACCGCGACCAGCTTCGCAAGCCATCCAGTTTGGATATGTTCTGTACAAACCTGTTGGACGAACTGGTTCATGAGCATCTAACATAATTTTATAAGAAGCTGTTTTTTCTGCAACGTGGATATAATGATTCACCATCCATTGCCCATCGTGATGTTCGCCACGTGGAATAATTTTTCCTACATACCCTGTTTTTACTGTGTTTTGATGATGATTAATCATAAACCGATAAGCAGTATCCATTTGGCGTTCATAATTGGTAACAGATCCAGATGTTTCGTGATGCGCAATAATGCGAACATTTTTTGCTTTTGCATAAGCAGTTAATTCATTAATATCATAATCGCCATAAGGCGTAATAAAATCAAAAACATTTTCCTTCCAATTGCCAAACCAATCTTCCCAACCTCTATTCCAACCTTCTACCAAAACACCGTTAAAATGATGCTTGGCTGCAAAATCTATATATTTTTTTACATTAGCGGTGGTGGCACCATGCTTTCCCGATACACTATCCCACGCAGATTTTCCGTTAAACATTTCCCACCAAACACCTATAAATTTTTGAGGAGTAACAAATGAAGTATTTTTAATTTTTGATGGCTCATTTAAATTCAAAATTATTTTCGAGGCTAATATATCTGTTGCTTTGTCGCTAACAATAATTGTACGCCAAGGTGTTACTGCCGGTGCATGTAAGTATGCTTTATTGCCAACTGCATCGGGAACCAATTGAGAGGTTAATGTTAAGTTTTTTTTATCGATCAATAATTGCATTGCCGAATAATTTACCAATGCTGCTTCATGAATATTAATATATAAACCACTTGCAGTTTTCATCATTAATGGAGTTTGAACGCCATTGGCACTAAACGGACTTGTAACTCCAATAGCTGTTTCGTCGTTTTCGGCTTTCAATGCATCTACTTCAGATAACTTAGTTGTATTGTAGCGAAATTCGTTGCTATCAAAATCGCCGGGAATCCAAAAAGTTGTATGATCTCCGGTTAGTTTAAACTGAGTTAATTCATCACCAACAATAAAATAATTCAGATTTTTTTGCTGAGGAAATTCATAACGAAAGGCTACTCCATCATCAAATACTCTAAAGACTAATTTAATAGTGATACCCGAATTGTTTTTATCAATTAATGTAAAAGCCAGTTGTTTATAATTGTTTTTAATGGTTTTTACTTCTCCCCATACCGGCTGCCAGCTTTCATTTACAACAGATGAATCAATTTTAATAATATTGAATTGATTTAATAAAACATCGGGCTTATTTAATTTAAAACTAAAGCCTGAGGGTAAAATTACCGGCTTATCTTTTCTATCAATTACATATACAATTGCACCATCATTTTCTTGCGAAACGGTTAATTGTATTATTTGATGAGGAGAGAATAGTGTATAATTTGAAGCCGCATTAGCATTAACCATTATGGTTGTAAAAAGTACTGCTACAGTAATTTGTAAGAGTTTCATAAAACAAGTTTAAAGCTTGAAGGTATTAATAGTAATTAACTATACAATGTTAGAAATCCTTTGCAGTTAATAAGTTTATTCATAAAAAAACCATCGGTAAAGATGGTTTCAAATATTATCTCGATGCAGGCATATTTAGTGGCAAATCTCGTTTTAATAATTCATCTTTATTGGCAATTTCCCAAGCAGTTAAAAAAATAAGTTGTGTTCTTTTTGCCATTAAATTAAAATTAATTTTATCAACTGTATCTGTTGGCTGATGATAATCTGCTTTCAGCATTCCATCATAAAAAAATAAAATTGGTACTCCTTTGCGAGCAAAATTAAAATGATCGCTGCGATAATATATTTTATTTACATCAGACGGATTATCGAACCTATAATCTAAAGTAAGATGTGTGAATTTATTATTTACTTCTTCATTAATTTTTACCAAATCGGTACTTAATTTATCATGCCCAATTACATAAACATAATTTAAAGTATCGGCTAATTTACGTTCTGTATCAATTCTTCCAATCATATCAGTATTTAAATCGGCACTGGTTTTATCTAAAGAAAAAATAGGATGCTCGGAATAAAAACGGGAACCCCATAATCCTTTTTCTTCACCACTTACCGTCATAAAAACAATATTCCGTTTAGGCTTATATCCTTTTTTAGCAGCAGTAGCAAAAGTTTCGGCCATTTGCAAAACAGCAGTGGTACCTGAACCATCATCATCTGCACCATAATATATAACATCACCATGCTTTCCAAGATGATCGTAATGAGCTGTTAAAAAAACATACTCATCTTTTTTTTCCGTTCCGGGTAAAATTGCCAATACGTTACTGCTTTGTAATTCTGTTGTAGTTTTATTAATAATAATTTTAAGTTCGGCATGATATATTTTCTTAGGAAATTCTTGCAATGATGAAAATTTATCAATTGCTGTTAACCCTAATAATTGCGAAGCCACTTCTTCCGATATTATTGCTGCAAAAAATGAAGTATTAGTAGAATTAGTAGGCTGTAAAGACATGGTTTTTTCGGGGAATGGAATATGTGTTGTTAAAAAATTATGCATAACAACTACTATTCCGGCAGCACCTTTGTTTTGAGCGTTACTTATTTTAGTAAAAATGGAGCCAGGACCTCTAAACCGATTAGTACCTTGTGAGCTGGCAGTTTCATTAGCAGTTCCGTCTAATACAACTACTATTTTTCCTTTTACATCAAGGTTATCATAATCGTTTATTGTAGAGGTAGCGTCAACTATTCCAAATCCTGCAAATACAGTATTCTCAAAAGTAGCATTGATATTACTACTACTGTTTAGCAAAAAATTAAAATCTTTATTCCATTCAAAATTTTTCCCGTTAACCGATAATTTTTTATCGGTAAGCTCTGATTGATATACCGGAAATTGCATTTGATAACTATCGGCATTTCCCGATTTTAATCCATACTTTTTAAATTGGTTTTCAATATACATTGCTGCCCTTTTTTGAGCAGGCGTTGCTGTTTCTCTTCCTTCCATTTCTGCAGAAGCAATTACAGTTAATTTTTCTTGTAATTTTTGAGGTGTAATTGATGCAGCAAATTTTTCCGAAATAGTATTAGTGTTCTGAGCAACACTTACTAAAGCTGCAAAAAAGAAGGGAAAGAATAAACATTTTTTCATGAATTGATAATTAGAGAATGAAAATAAGGCCAAATTATGAACAAGCAATTTTGTTTACACGATTGGTATGCCGGCCAGCTTCGAATGCAGTTTGCATAAAATTTTGAATCATTTCTACAGCCAACGATACTGCAACAAATCTTGCAGGAATACATATAATATTGGCATCGTTATGCATACGAACCAATTTAGCAACATCATTGTCCCAACACAAACCAGCACGCACTTGCTGATGTTTATTGGCTGTAATTGCAACGCCATTGGCACTGCCGCAAAATAAAATACCAAAAGCTGTTTCTTGAGCTTCTACACTTGCTGCAACGGGATGAGCAAAATCGGGATAATCTACCGAGGAAGTATCTTTTGTTCCAAAATCTTTGATAGTAAATCCGTTTTCGGTTAACCATTTTATAGCGGCCTCTTTGTAATAAAATCCTGCATGATCACTACCAATAGCAATAGGTTTGTTTGCATTAAAAACTGTTGTCATTATATTTTTTTTTGAAATTTTTTTTCAATTATCATTTTATAACTTTCCGAGTACAAAGTTTTACTGATTAAAGAAACAGACTAAATTAATGATAGTTACAAGGTTTCTAAAAGTGGTATTTTAATAGTTACAGTGGTACCTTTTTCTTCGGCCGTTTGAATTTGTAACTGGCAATGATTAAATGCAGCCAATTGTTTAGTTAAATAAAGACCAATACCTAAACCTTGTTGCTCAAATCGCTTTCTATTAAACTGCTTAAACGCATTTATTTCTTCTACATTATTAAGTGCAAAACCCACTCCTTCATCGGCAATGGTAAATACATATACATCATTCACTTTTTTACCGGTTACAATTACTTTTAATCCTGCTTTAGAAAACTTTAATGCATTATCGGTTAATTCAATTAAAATTCTAAGTAAATATTCAAAACTAATAGCCAATTCTTGTGGTGCAGTAAATTCTATTTCCAAATCAAGTGGTCTATTGTATATTTCTTTACTAATAGTAACAAGTTCATCTTTAATTTTTTGATGCCAGAAAGATCCGGATTGCCCATTGGTAAACATGCTTTCTAATTCGGGATGAATTTCGGCTCTCTTAATTTCTTCATACAACATTAAATTAGAGAGCGAATGATTTAAACGAATGGAAGATTTTAGAATAGATACCAACAAATCGTGTACTTGTTTTTCGCTGAAAGATTTTCCGGCAGATATTAATAAATTCAATCCTCCAACTATACCGTGCAAAGGAGTATTAAACTCATGATAATAAGTTGAAAAAACAGTAGTATCTAATTCGTGTTTTACTTTATTATATTGTATGCCTAACTTTTCTTGGCGTTTTAATCTTGCTTCAATTGAATTTACCAATTCCTTTGCCGTAAAGGGTTTGGTAATATAATCATCGGCACCCATTTCCATACCATGCCGCACATCGTTTTTATCAATTTTAGCTGTTAAAAAAATAAATGGAGTACTTTGAATGGTTGAAGTTTGACGAACCTGTTCTAAAACCTTAAAGCCATCCATTTTAGGCATCATAATATCGCATAAAATAAGGTTGGGCCTAAAATCAATTGCTTCTAATACACCTTGCTTTCCATTTATGGCCGATCGTACACTATATCCTTTTGCCTCTAAGAGTTCTTGCATGTTTTCTCGAATGTACTGCTCATCTTCAATTACTAAAATTTTGGTCTTATTTGCCATCTGTTACAAGTTGTTTATTAAAGGTAAAGAAATTGTAACTGTAGTTCCTTTATTCACTTCACTTACCACAAAAATTTGTCCTTTATGCTCGTCAATAAAATCTTTTACTATTGATAATCCTAATCCTGTTCCTTCAATTTCATAGGTATTTGCTGCTCGAAAAAAAGGTTGAAAAAGATTGGGCAAATCTGATTCGGGAATTCCAATTCCATAATCGGTTATAGCAATAGTTACCGATTCGTATTCGAATTGAATTTGCATTTCTACATTTCCTTTATTTGAATATTTATAGGCGTTGTTAAGTATATTTTCGATACAATGCCCTATTAACTTTGGATCGAAAGAAAGTAATTGTTTTTTACCAATAACAGTTAGGCTTATTTTTCGGCTTTCGGGAAAACGAGTATTGAATTTATTGTTAATTATTTCTTCGCAAAAACTAACAAGGTCTAAAATTTCCGGATTAAAGGGAGTTCTTTTTGCACCTGCTCTACCCAATAATAAAATATCATTCATTAAATCTTGCAAACGCTGTACCTCACCTTCAATTCGCTGAAATTGTTTATAAAATGGAGTTCTTTTTTCTTCCGGCAAACCATCTAAATACATCTCCATTATTTCTACACCACTTTGAATAATGGTAAGTGGTGTTCTGAATTGATGAGATGCTGTAGAAATAAAACCTGCCCTCAATTCATTCAGTTGTCTTTCTCTTTGAAGTGATTTTTCTAGTTCGTATAATAGTTTTTCTCGTTCTGAAATATCTCTTAAAACACAGAGTAAATAATTTTTTTCTTTATAGGTATACAGTACTGTAGAGAATTCGAATGGCAAAGAATTTTCATCGCCTTTAGTAGGAAAAAAAATTTGTTTATTACTCGTTTGAACCGAGCTACGACTGGCATGTTTTATTAATTCAAAATATCTTTTACGCTTCGATAAAGGCCATGTTTTAAAATTTTGGCCTTCCCAATCTTTTCTGCTGTAGCCCAATATTTCAATAGAGTTGCTAACGTTTTCAATAATGCCTTTATCAATATCAATGGTAAAAATAATTTCGCGTAAGTTTCTGAAAATGGTAACTAATTTTTCAAAGTTCTCCCTTAAGGCATCTACCTGTAATTGAGAATCATCGATATTTGAAAAATCGGAAAACATTGATGTATGAGTGATTACACTATTTTAGTTTTTTAAGTTTTACCATTTCAATTCTGGTATCGCTTACGTTTAAAATATCGAATTGATAATGATCGATAATTATTTTTTCTTTAGGTTTTGGAATTGTTTCGTGGCTGTTAATAATATATCCGCTTAATGTTTCTGATTCAGATTGTGGAAAATCGAAATCGTATTTTTCTCTTAAATAATCTAACTCTAATCTTCCGCTTAAAATAAATTCATCTTCCGAAAGTTGTTTTTCAACAAATTCTTCTACATCATATTCATCTTTTATTTCGCCAAAAATTTCTTCTAATACATCTTCCATTGTTACAATGCCGGCTGTGCCACCAAACTCATCTACCACCCATGCAATACTTTTTCTTTCTTTGGTAAATTTATTCATTAAATCGGTTGCACTCATACTTTCCGGAACTACCGATATGGGCAATAAAATATCTTTAATGGATGTTGGTTTTTTAAACATATCTAACTGATGTATATAGCCCAGTACATCATCAATATTGTCCTTATATACAATTAACTTACTTAGTTTAGTATTAATAAAATGTTGGGTAACTTCTTCAATACCGGTTTCTATATCTATAGCTTCTATTTCTGTTCTTGGAACTAAACATTGCCTTATTTTAACCAGTGGAAGACTTAAAGCATTTTCGAAAAGTTCTGTATTTAATTCTGGATTATCTTCATCCTGATCTTTATTTTGCTGAAAGAAATGTTCTAAATCTACCTTACTAAAAACTTCATTTTTATCTTTAATATGCACGTTAAATAAATACTTCAAAATCCATTGAGCAATACCTACAAAAAAGTTAGCCAATGGCTGAAATAAATTGTGAAAAAATTTGGCTATTGGGGCAAAGGTGGTTAATAAGCTATCGTTTCTTGCTCTAAATATTGCCTTTGGAATAAACTCACCGAAAATTAAGACAACTAAAGTAGAAAAAAGTGTATCGAAAATAAGGTTCAAGTATTTGTTATTGATATGAAAATATTTTCCTACCGGATCCCATAAAGTTTGATTCAATAGTTCATCAAATAACAATCCATATATTACTAAAAAAATATTGATACCAATTAAGCAAGTACCTATAAATTTGGCTTGCTCTTCTAAAAATCCGGCTAAAATAATTCCACCTTTTTTGCCTTGCTTTTTCTTTAATTCAATACTTAATCTGTTGGCTCCTATAAATGCAATTTCGTAACCGGCAAAAAAGCCAATAAATATCAAGCTAACGATGATAAGAATAACCGTTGTTATTTCGCTCATGCCACGAAAATAAAATAACTAATGCATACTACAAAAGAAGCTGTAGTGTAATAACAGCTATAAACAAAGGGTTTAGATTAGTTTTTAACCAACTTGTGAGTAAGTTATTTAAAGTCGATGGTACAGTTGGCACATTTTATTTGAACTTTTGTTCCGTTTCCTTTTCCATTTTTTATGTTTACTAAGTTGCCTGTATCATTGGCGTTATTATTCACAAGATCGGCTGTTGCATCATCGGGGTAAACGGTATTATACATGCCGGTTACACTTATTGCATAATCCTTTAAATTTTTTATGGGCAATCGTAAATTAGCATATTTGTTATCGAACTTAATTGCATTAACGGTTGATGTAATATTTTTTACTTTAACGTCCGCATTAGTACCTGTAATATCAATCAATGTATTTAATTTAGAAATGCGGAGGTTGCCGTAATTTTTTCTTCCTACAATTTTATCTACTGCATCTATTTCATATTCATCATTAGTACTTATAAAATTTAAATTTTTTGCAGTTCCTATTTCAACATTCGAATATTTGGTATCTAAATCTGTTTCATTTATTGAATTAATTGTAAGGTTACCGTTTGAAAAATCAATATCGCCAGTTACAATATCTCCAATGGTTGAATTGCCATATTTAGAAATTAGTCTTAGCTCTTTTGCAGCTTCCAAGTCAAGATTAGCATTGGTAATATCAATATCTACATTATTAAAATTATTTTTACAAAACAAATTAGCATATTTAACATCAACAGAAATTTTTGCCGATTGAGGTAAATAAATAATAATATTTTTCTTTGAATTTAATGGCACAACACTTCCCAACGCACTACTAACTGAATTTGATTGTTCACTTAAATTATAGCTTGATCCGTAGGAACTTTCTTTAATATTAATATTAAAACTTGAGCTCATTTCGTGTACTGTAATGCCCATTTTTTCAAGTAACACCTCATTCTCATTATCATCTTTTAATGCAGTTGTTACAATTTTTATTTTATCTTCTTTCCAAGCTTCAAGAGTAATGTTTCTATTGGTTGAAGAAATTCGGATATTTTTTCCGCTGAATTTATATTCGGCAATTGCCCTATCGTTTGGGCCTTGCTTTTGTGCAAACGAATTAGTATTTATTATTGCTACTATCATTGCAACGAAAAGTAAAATAGACTTTTTCATGTTTTATTTTTAAAGATGTAAGAAATAGTTTTTTTGAATAGCTGTTGTTTTCCTTTGCTGTTTAAATCGTGTATTAGTTTTATTAATTTCTTTTTGCAAGCTTTGTAATACTAATAATTTTTGTTTATACATATTTATTATTTGCAAAAGCATTTCATTAGATAATCCATTTGCTATTATATCTTTTTTTATGCTTTTTTCATCTTCATCTAATTGATGTATTTGCAAATAAAAATTATTAAAGTAAGCCGGACTTTCGGCAAAAATGGGTGTTTTACTTACTTTATCTGTTTGCAAAGCAATTAATGTAGCAAAGCTTTTATCAACAGATTGAATTAAAGTATTTTCAGTATTGCTACTATCTTTTACTTTCATTTTTTCAGTTTCAAATTGTATTGCAGAAGTTTCTGTTTTTTGTAAATTAGTGTTACGCACAGCATGCTTTATTGTTGTAGCAATAACTATTTTTTTGTTATTAGTAGCTGCTAT
The DNA here is from genome assembly GCA_027364735.1 of Hydrotalea sp. GTDB lineage: Bacteria > Bacteroidota > Bacteroidia > Chitinophagales > Chitinophagaceae > JAKAJX01. The sequence goes on from DAHXOT010000044.1 coordinate 117,474, forward strand.
TAAATTGGTATCCGTCTTTTTTTGTACAACTGCTATATTATTTTTTATTGTAGGTTTTTCATTTACAAAATACTTCGTTACAATTACAATAAGCCCAATCAAACAAGCAGCAATAACATACCGAAATATGCTGTAAAAAACTGTAGGCTTACGTTCATCATCTACACTTAATTGTGTATTAATTGCTTTCCATACTTCTTTTGATGGAATATCAGTATCCAACTCATTAGTATGCTCCTGTATATATTGTTTAAATTTGTCCATTTAACTGTAATTCTGCTGTAATTTTCTCTTTTAATAATTTTTTTGCTCTATTATATTGACTTTTACTAGTGCCTTCGCTAATGTTTAGTTGCTGTGCAATTTCAGTATGAGTAAAATTTTCAATTACAAATAAGTTAAATACCTGTTTGCAGCCATTTGGCAAATTCTTTATTGCCTTATCAATCACTTCTATATTCACTTCCTTCCACCATTCAAATTCATCTTTCGCATCAGCAATATCATAATACATATCTTTCCACTCATTCCACTGAATTTGTTTTTTACAAAATCGAATACATTCATTTACCACAATGGTTTTTAACCAACCTGCAAATCTTTTTTCATCTTTTATTTGATGCAAGTTTTTAAATGCAATTACAAAACTTTCTTGCAAAACATCTTCAGCATCTGCAATACTATTGGTCATTCGCACACAAATGTTAAACATGGCTTTACTAAATTGTTCATACAATTGCGACATTGCATGAGTATCGCCATTTTGTGCTTTTTGCACCCATAATTCGTTTATTACTATTGCCTGTTTCAAAAGCCTTGTGCAATTAAGAGTACAAGTTGATAAAAAGGTTGGAAATTATTGTAGATTTTTTTTTACCCAAGCTTCCGCATTTCATGGCATCGCCTGTTGTGTCACTCACTTCGGCAATATATCGTTGCCTAACAGCAAAATGCCACATCATAAAAATGTGGCATTTTGCAATACTATATATAAAACTTATTTCAATAATTGTTATTGTACACTAAAATCTTTTTCTAATACATCTTTCGAATTTCCTCCTACAAATATTTTAAAATTTCCTGCTTCTAATTTACTGTTTCCATCAGCATCGTAAAAAGATAAATCTTTCGCGGTTAAAATAAAACTTAGTTCTTTACTTTCTCCGGCTTTCAGAGCAATTTTTTTAAATGCCTTTAATTCCTTAACCGGACGAATAATAGAAGCTGCAATATCTCTAATGTATAGTTGTACAACTTCTTCTCCATCTACTTTGCCGGTATTAGCTACAGTTATATTTACTTGCAGTTTGTCTGTTTTTTTAATACTACTGCTACTCAATGTTAAATTGCTATATTGATAAGTAGTATAACTTAATCCAAAACCAAAAGGATATAATGGATCATTGGGAATATCGCGATAACGAGAGAACCAATTTCCTGCATCATCGGTAGCGGTAGGTCTGCCTGTATTAAAATGATTATAATACACAGGAATTTGCCCCACAGCATACGGAAAACTTACCACTGTTTTACCCGAAGGATTATACAAGCCTGTAACTACATCGGCAACAGCATTACCTGTTTCAGTTCCTAAAATCCAGCAATAAACAATAGAAGAAACCAAATTATTTATTTGAGTAAGCACTAATGGTCTACCTGCTGTAACCAATGCCACAATAGGTTTTCCTGTTTTTTGTAAAGCTTTTAATAACTGTACTTCTCCATCGGCAATTACCGGATTAGCAACAGATCTGTCTTCGCCTGCCAACTTACCGGTTAACCCTACATTTACAAAAACAACATCGGCATTGGCTGTAGCATTAACTGCTTCATGTATTAAATTATCATTGGTTGAGCCATCAGCTTCATACCCTTTGGCATAAGCAGTTAAAGAGTTGCCAAACTTATTTTTAAATCCATCGTATATAGTTACTGCATCATTAGAGGTTCCTTTTCCAACCCAAAAATCAAATAAATCTTCAGGACTATTAGCATAATAACCCACTAATGCAATTTTGGTATTTTTATAAACAGGTAAAGTATTGTTGGCATTTTTTAATAACACAATTGATGAATGTGCAGCTTTTAAAGCTTCTTCTCTATTGGCTTTTGTAAAAGTTACATTAGCTTCTCTTTCTTCATTGCAAAATTTATACGGATCGTCAAATAATCCTAATTTAAACTTATAATATAAAATTTTTCCAACCGCATCATCCACAGTTTGCATACTTACTTTTCCTTCTTTCACCAATTCCGGTATATATTTTACCATTGCTTCGGTTTGCATATCCATCATACTTCCGGCATTAATAGCTTTCATGGCTACATCTTTTTTATCGGTAGCATAACCATGTGCAATCATTTCTCCAAAAGAGTTCCAATCGCTTACTAAAAATCCTTTAAATCCCCATTTCTTTTTTAAAATATCGGTTACCAAATATTTATTAGCACTTGTAGGTACTCCTTCAAACACATTAAAAGAGTTCATTACAGTGGCGGCACCTGCTTCAACAGCAGCTTTATAAGTTGGCAAATATTTGTTCCATAACATTACTCGAGAAACATCTACCTCATTATATTCTCTTCCTGCTTCAACGGCACCATACACTGCATAGTGTTTAACACAAGCCAAAATATGTTCGGCATCATTTAAATTACCTTGAAATCCTTTTACACGAGCTGCAGATAATAAACCGCCATAGTAAGGATCTTCTCCTACACCTTCCATAATTCTTCCCCAACGAGGATCGTTAGTTATATCGCACATAGGAGCGAATGTCCAATGAATACCTGCTGCCGCTGCTTCTTTTGCAGCAATAGATGCATTGATTTCGGCTTGATGCAAATCCCAACTACATGCTTCGGCAAGAGGAATGGGAAATATGGTTTTAAATCCATGTATTACATCAAACCCAAATAAAACAGGAATGCCTAATCGGCTTTCTTCTACAGCTATTTTTTGAACTGCTTTTGTTTCTTTAGCACCAATAACATTTAAAAAAGAACCTACTTTTCCTTCTCGCAATTCATTCATTTTTGCTTTTTCGCCAGGATCATTGGCTGCTGGACCAGTAGCAATTAATCCTGCTAATTGATTTAATTGACCTGCTTTTTCTTGAATCGTCATTCGGCCTAATAAATCTTTTACCCGATTTTCAATACTTGCTTTTGCATTTTTATAAACCGGTATTTGAGATTGCTTATTTTGTGCCGAAGAGAAACTGTGATACACATTTAAGGCTACAAAAAATAATAATAGTTTTTTCATATAATATCAATATGGTGAAAAATAGAGGTTAAAGTTATTTCAAGTTTTATTACTAACCTTTTCTTTTATCATTTTTGCAATTAGAATATAACTGAATGACAAAAGAATATCATAATTTAAAAAAATTTTTAGACCAAAAGGTGGCAGTTTATAACCAAAGTACATTTATAAAAACCGATCCTATCTCCATTCCACATTTATTTTCTCAAAAACAAGATATTGAAATAGCAGCATTTTTTGCAGCCATTTTTGCATGGGGTAATAGAATAACTATTATTAATAAAGCGAAAGAATTAATGAATAGAATGGATTTTGCTCCTTACCATTTTTGCTTAAACCCTAATTATAAAAAACTGCTTGGCTTTAAACACAGAACATTTAACGATACCGATATTTTATATTTTGTTGAATTTTTGCATCATCATTATACAAACAATTCTTCTTTAGAAACAGCTTTTTCAAAACATGGCAATACAATAGAAGAAATGCTTAATGGGTTTTATAATTGCTTTTTTTCTTTGGAAGATGCACCTTTAAGAACACGAAAACACATTGCATCGCCCATAAAAAAATCGAATTGCAAAAGGCTAAATATGTTTTTACGATGGATGGTACGAACAGATAATAATTGTGTTGATTTTGGGCTATGGAAAGAAATAAAACCATCGCAATTAATTTGCCCAATTGACGTGCATGTGGCCAGAGTTGCTAAACGTTTTAACTTATTAACACGACAACAAATAGATTGGCAAGCTGCATTGGAATTAACCGAATACTTACGAACTTTAGATGCCGATGATCCAATAAAATATGACTTTGCTTTATTTGGTTTAGGCGTAATGGAAAAATATTAATTGCAATAAAATTAAATGTTAACCCTAGAAAATATAGAAAAATTATCGAAAGCCGATTTATCAAAAGCCATCAACTATCTAATTGAAACAGATTTTTATGCACTTATTCAATTATTATATAGAATTGATATTAATGAAAATAAACTTAAAGAAACTTTACGAAATAATACAGATAAAAATGCCGGTGATATTATTGCTGATATGATTATAGAAAGGCAACAACAAAAGCAAGTATTGCGTAACATGTTTAAGCAACAAAATAAGCCTTCGGATGAGGATGCATGGTAATTAAACTACGAAGTATAAAATTTAATTTTCATTCAGTATATCGAAATATAATTATGAAAATTACCACTAACTTGATGATTAGAAATTACCCTATTTATCCCATCACCAAAAAATCTTCTTCATTTAATAAATTGCTAAACATATTTTCTTTTAGGCTTCTTGCTTTCTCCATTACCAATTGAACAATATTGTATGTAGAATGCGATAATTGTAAAGGCTGAGGATTGATTGAAGTTAACCAATGCTCAACAACAGCAGCAAAATTTTGATCAATACTTTGCACTACGGGTACATTAAAATTTTTTAATGCTTCTGCATTACATAATTGCTCGTACTGACCTTTAATTGGCAAACACATTAATTTTTTACCCAAGTATAATGCTTCTGCGGGCGTTTCGAAACCGGCTCCGGTAATTATCCCATTTGAAGTAATCATACTTTGGTTAAATGTTTTTCCATCTACCGGAATAAAAGTAATATTAGATTGAGTAATTTTTTGCTTTACTTTTTTGCTAAACACTTCAAATTGTATATCGGTAATATTCTTCAAACTGTTAAATACAACTTCATCGCTATAATGCGATAAATACACTGTAATATGACCTTTATTATTTACTTCGGCTTTTAAAATTTCATCTTTAATAATAGGAGAATAAATAAAATCATCGTATTGCTCAAAATGCAGTCCCACATGAGTTGTAGCAGTTGCGTAATTTTTCAACACCAACTCTCCGGCAAAATCTTTCTTTGCAGGTCGTGGAGTTTTATTGCTCACAAAACTTGCCTGATGCCCAAAATTGATAGAAGGAATTTTTTTTAATTTACAAGCCAATGAAGTGATACTTTCAAAATCATTAATTATTACGTCATATTTTTCAACAGGTAAATCTTTGGCTTCTTTCCATATTCTCGATAAAGAAAAATCTTTTATCATCTTCCAATAATCTAATCCGCCTTTATTTCCATAAAATAAACTAACTCCTTTACTTCTATATTTAATAGGAAGTTGTGCATTTAAATTAGAATTACTTCCACTTAAAAAAATATCTACTTCACCATATTGCTGAATGTAGGGTAATAGTTCCATGGCACGACTAATATGTCCATTACCTGTTGCTTGTATAGCATAAAATATTTTCATTAGCTTGGAGATGTAAATGCGAAATTGTTTTTAATAATTTGTGCGGGTGTTACAAACGAACTAAATAATAAAGCCACATCATCGGTAACTACATTTAATTGTGGCATTTTCTTTTCCATTTTAACAATGGTAGCAGCATATTTTGTGGCATCATATTCGTACATGTGCCAATCGTTATTATAAAATTCCAATGCCGTTAAATGCTCTACCCAATCTCCGCTATTTAGGTAAGTAACAGTTCCTTTATCGTTAATAACGCAACGCATTTGTGGTTCGTGAATATGGCCACAAATAACATAATCGTATTTTTTTTCAATGGCAATCTCGGCAGCAGTTTGTTCAAAATTATTGATTCGGATAACAGCTTTATTTACCCTATCCATTACCTTCTTTGATAAACTCATTTTCTCTTTCCCCATTAATTGTAGTATCCAATTAATAGAACGATTAAATCGAATTAATAAATCGTATCCGCGGCTACCTAATTTAGCCAACATTTTTGCACTACCTTTTGTGGTTGTATCAAATACATCTCCATGAAATATCCAACACATTTTACCATTAATTTCCATTACCACTTTATCTACTAATTGAAAATTGCCAAAATCTATATCGGTATATCTTCTCATCGCTTCATCATGGTTTCCGGTAACATAAATAACACGAGTTCCCTTGGCAGCAAGGTTCATGATTTCTTTTATTACCTGAATATGTTCTATGGGAAAATATCTTTTTCTAAATTGCCACACATCAATAATATCGCCATTTAAGATGAGAATTTTAGGTGCAATACTTTTAAGATAATTTACTAATTCTTTTGCATGGCAACCATAGGTGCCCAAATGCAAATCGCTAATTATTACAACATCTACAGAACGCTTTTCCATGAATGGATTAAGTTTTCCAAAATTCATTACTTAGTATTATGCCAATATTAATTGTATGTAAATAAATTGTTACTATGCTTATTTAAGAGCATGATTAAAGTCAGGTTTTTACATAACTAAAATCACATATTCATCTAATATAAATCATCTATTACTCTAATATAAATCATGCATTCTTGTAACATAAATCACAGAAGCGGCATAGGTGTGTAGGAACTTTGTGTAATAAAAGTTACTTGGCCTTTACAAACAATACAATGTTCTTTCAATAGAGAGTTTATTACAAATCGTAAAACTATTAAAAATGAAGTACAAATTATTATCTCGGCTTTTATTAATAGGCCTTCTTTTAGTTGAAAGTAAAGCATTTTCTCAAAACGGAACACAGCTCATTGGATATGATGCTGTAACAAGTGGACGTGCAGGAACTTCTGTAGGATATTTCGATAACACATCATTAATTATGAATAATCCGGCAGGAATATCTTTCTTATCATCATCTCAATTAGATGTAAGCACTTCGTTTATGGCTCCTACTGTATATTTTAAAAATACTATTAACGATTCGAAAGGGAAGAACAATATTTTTCCATTAGGATGCATTAGTTATGTTCATCAAAAAGCAAAAAAAATTACTTATGGTATTGGCATTTTTACACAAGGAGGTATGGGTGCAGATTTTACATTAAACCAATCGTTATATAAAGATCCTTCCGGAAATTATGTACCACAATCTTATCATTCAAAATTTGCTGTTATGCATGGTGCGGGCACAATTTCGTATAAAATTAATTCTGCCCTATCAATAGGCGTTACTGCTTCTTTAGTATATAGCCAAATAGAGTTTGCTATGCCAATGAGTATGCCGCCTGCAATGCTTAGAGGAGTTATTAATCCTACTACCGGATTTACTTTTGGTAACCTATTTTCTGCACCCACTTCTTCAGGAGGTTTAGGTTATAATGAATTGGTTGCATCGGCAAATATGAATGGATTAAATAGTTGGGAATTTAATGGAAGAATTGGTATTGCTTATAAACCCTCTGATAAATTTTCGCTTGGTTTAATGTATAGTTTGCCCATTAACCTCGAGTATAATAATGGATCGGCACAAATGGATATGACAGCACAAATGAATGATGCATTTGGAAAAGTGGTTAGTGGTATTTTACAACAATATCCTTCACTTACTCCTGCACAAGCTCAATCTGCTGCAATGAATCAGTTTGCAACACTGGGAATAGATTTAACAAAAGGAGTTGCGGATAAATATGCCACTAACGTTAAGTTGGCTTTACCACAATCAATAGTTGCAGGTGCATCGTTTGCTGCAAGTAATAAAGTAAGACTATTAATGGATGTTCAATGGCTTAATTGGTCAACCAGTTTTAATACTATGAATATTAATTTATCTGGTGGAACCAACCCTAATATTAATAAAATGTTGGGTACGAATGGTACAATACAAATACCATTTCCATTGAATTGGGAAAATTCGGTTGTTGTAAAACTTGGTGCTGAGTTGAAAGCTTCTGAAAAATTAGACTTGCGATGCGGCTATGCTTATGGCAATAATCCTATACCGGAATCCACCGTGTTTGCATTGTTTCCGGCAGTGGTACAACATCATGTTTCTGTAGGTGCTACATATAAAGTATCTCATGCAATTGCAATAAATGTAGCATACGAACATGCTTTTAAAAATACCGAAACAGCTTCTGCCAATAGTTATATCGGTTCTCAATTTAATAATAGCCAATCTGCTTTGTTAAATAATATTTATCATTTATCTCTTTCGTGGTATATACCTAAAAAATAAAACCTATTGAATAACTTAAATATTAACCACATGAAAAAGGTTGTAATACTTGGAGCAGGAACAGCAGGAACAATGATGGCCAACCACCTTGCTCATAAATTAGATAAAGAAATATGGAGTATTTATATCATTGACGAACGAAAAGAACATCATTATCAGCCAGGTTATCTTTTTTTGCCCTTCGATATGTACGAACCATCCGATATTGTAAAACCAATAAAAGATTTCATTCCAAAATCGGCTCATTTCATTAATAAATCAATAGATAAAATTGTTGCAATCAATAATATGGTGCATTTAAACAGTGGCGAAAATATTTATTACGATATTTTAATAATTGCCACAGGTGCAAAAATAGCTCCGGAAGAAATTGAAGGAATGAATGGCAAAGAATGGTATCGGTCTGTTTTCGATTTTTACACTTACGAAGGAGCTATTAATTTACGAAACAAATTACGCAGTTGGGAAGGTGGAAAATTAGTAGTACATATTACTGAAATGCCAATTAAATGCCCAGTTGCACCACTTGAATTTTCTTTTTTAGCCGATTCGTTTTTTAAGCATAAAAAAATGCGAGATAAAGTAGATATAACCTACGTTACACCTATGAGCGGCGCATTTACAAAACCTAAAGCAACGGAAGCATTAGAACATTTATTGGTTGATAAAAATATTCATTCTGTTGGCGATTTTGCCATTGAAAGTGTAGATAATGAAACTAAAGTAATTCGCGATTATGGCGGTAAAGAAATTCCTTTCGATTTATTGGTAACTGTACCTACCAACAAAGGAGATGCAATTATTGAAAGATCGGGTTTGGGCGATGAGCTTAATTATGTACCTACTCATAAAGCAACCCTTCAATCTAAAGAACACAAAAATATATTTGTAATTGGCGATGCCTCTAATATTCCTGCTTCAAAAGCGGGCTCGGTGGCACATTTCGAAGCCGAAATTCTTACCGAAAATATTCTGCATTTTATACATGGAGAACCTTTAAAAGAATCTTTTGATGGCCATGCAAATTGCTTTATAGAAACAGGCGATGGGAAAGCTTTATTGATAGATTTTAATTACACACACGAACCTGTAGAAGGAAGCTTTCCATTTCCGGGATTAGGCCCATTAAGATTATTAAAAGAAAGTCGTATGAACCACATGGGAAAACTTGCATTTAGATGGATATATTGGAATATGCTATTAAAAGGAACCCATATACCTTTTGTATCGGCACAAATGCAAGAAGCAGGAAAACATTTTGATTAAATAATTATCACAAAAAATAAACTACATTTTATGGAAAAAACAATAGCAGGAAAAACCATTTCAGTAAATGACGAAGGGTTTTTAACCAACTTTGCTCAATGGGATAAATCGGTTGGCGAAGAAATTGCAAAAGAAAATTCAATTACACTTACTCCACGCCATTGGGAAGTTATCGATTATATTCAAAACGAGGTAAGAAAAGAGAGCCCACTAAGTATAAGAAAAGTTGGTAAAAGCGGAGTAGTTGATATTAAAGAATTTTATGCCCTATTTCCCAATGCACCATTAAAAACAGCTACCAAAATAGCCGGTGTTCCTAAACCGGCAAGTTGCATTTAACCTTAGATTAAACAATTATGAGTAACGAAAACGGCAAAATAAAAAAGATGATGATCATCTTATCTAAAGCCACCATAGAAAATGTATATGCAGCTTTTGTTCTTGCAAACGGTGCCAGAATGGAAGGTATTGAAGCAGAATTATTTTGTACATTTTTTGGCTTAGAAGCCATTCATACAAAGAAATTAGAGCATTTGCATGTTGCAACAGTGGGCAACCCTGCAATGCACATTCCAACTATGGTGGGTGGCTTACCCGGTATGGAAGCTTTTGCTACACACATGATGAAAAAAGAAATGGATAAAATTGATATGCCCGATGTAAAAGAATTTCTTGAAATATTGGTTGCATCGGGTGTAAAAATTTGGGCTTGTAAATTAGCGATGGATATGTTTCATTTTAAAAAAGAAGATTTATATGAAGGTGTTGAAGCGGTAATTACTGTAGGAGATTTTTATCATCGTGCCGAAGGCGAAGGTGTTCATTTATTATTTATTTAGTAATAAAAATCCCTGCTAAATTGCAGGGATTTTTAAATAGGTTATAACTCCAATTTCCAGCCATTGCGATACTCTCTTTTTACAAACACATTTGCTTCATCAAAATTCATAATTTTCATTTCGTGTGCATTCCATTCTAATTTTTTTCTACCTAAATATTTATCACCCCATCCTTTTAATTTAGGATTTACCATTTGCCAACTTCTAATAGCTAAGTTACCCATTAATATACTTTCGGTAAAAGGACCTGCATATTCAAATGGCGAACTGGTAATTCCTTTTCCATAGCCATCAATACAAGCATTTACCCATTGAACGTAGTGACCTTCGGGTACTCTTTTTAGAGTTTCTTTCGGCAAAGTTTCTTCTTTCATTCTTTTTGTTGGCAATAAGGTAGGATTAGAGCCATAACAACCACACATCATTTTACCTTTTGTACCTTCCATAATTACTCCACCATCCCAATTGCCCATTTCTTCATTTGGTAATAATTCATCGGGGCGTTGTGGCAATAAGCCGCCATCCATCCAATTAACTTTAATTTTTCTTTTTCCATCATTTGTAGGATACGTTAAATGAATAATGGAAGAAACGGGGCATCCATCACTATTATTATTTTCTGCCCACATTGTTTTCCATGTATTAGCAACACTACACTCTACATCGCTTGGATATAAAATGGGCAGAATTCTAAATACCGGATCCATAATATGGCAAGCCATATCGCCCAATGCTCCTGTACCAAAAGCCCACCAACCTCTCCAACTAAATGGCACATACGCCGGATTATAATCAATCATTTTTGCAGGGCCTACCCATAAATCCCAATTCAGTTCTTTTGGAACATCAAATTTACCCGATGGTGTTGCAATACCTTGTGGCCATACGGGTCTGTTGGTCCAGCAATGAACAGTATGTACTTCTCCAATTAAATCGGCATCATACCATTCTTTCATTTTTCTTACACCATCGCTACTACCACCTTGATTACCCATTTGCGTAATTACTTTATATTTTTCAGCAGCTTGCGTTAATATTCTTGCTTCATAAATATCATGCGTTAATGGTTTTTGAACATACACATGTTTTTGTAGTTGCATGGCACTTAATGCAGCAATGGCATGAGTATTATCGGGAGTTGAAACAGAAACGGCATCAATATTATTTTTTTCTTTCTCTAACATCTCTCTAAAATCAACATAACAATTGGCTTTTGAAAAATGTTTACGGCTACCGGCACTGGCACGCTCATCTACATCGCATAAGGCAACAATATTTGCTTTAGGACTTTTGCTAAACTCCATAATATCGTTACCACCTTTTCCGCCGGCACCAATGGCAGCTATATTTAACTTATCACTAGGAGCAATAAAACCCTTTCCCAATACATGACGAGGAATAATATAAAAACCTGCAGCTAATGCCGAATTTTTTATAAACTTTCTACGTGAAGTTTGAAAAGCTGGGATAAATGGTGTTACTATTTTTTTCATAGCAATAGTTAATGTGTGAAAGATTGATTAAGAATTGAATGTACGGTTTTATAAAAATTTTAAAAATAAATTACAGAGATTGCTTTATTTTTTTGACATTTATTAATTATTACTTATCATTCTCTTTTTACTTCAATTGTTTAGTAACAAACATTTATTACATTGGTAACTAATAGCACTTTAAAATTAACTATATGGTTAGCCCATTACAACAACATTTGGAAAATATGAAACTTCATTTCGAGAGTGGTATTACGCATTCTCATCAGTTTCGTATTCAAAAATTAAAAGCGCTAAAAAAAGCTATCGCAGAAAATGAAGAGGCCATATATACTGCATTATATACCGATTTGAAGAAAAGTAAAGAAGAAGCTTATGCTACAGAAATAGGATTGGTTTTTGCCGAATTAAATGTAGCTATCAAAAACCTAAAACAATGGATGCAACCCGAATCTGTTGCAACAGATTTTGTAAATATTCCTTCAACCAGCAAAATATACAGAGACCCTTTGGGTGTAGTGTTAATTATTAGCCCATGGAATTATCCTTTTCAATTACTGCTAAATCCGTTAATAGGTGCTATTGCAGGTGGTAATTGTGTTGTATTAAAACCCAGTGAATTTGCAACAGCCACTGCAAATGTTATTGAAAAAATTATTACTGCTATTTTTCCGGAAGAATATATTACCGTTGTGCAAGGCGATGGCGCAACAGTTATACCGGAGATGATGCATCATTTCAGATTTAACCATATTTTTTATACAGGCAGCATTCCGGTTGGAAAATTAATTTATAAAATGGCTGCAGAAAAACTTATACCCGTAACGTTAGAACTTGGCGGAAAAAGCCCCTGTATTGTAGAAGAAGATGCCAACATAACAATAGCTGCTAAAAGAATTGTGTTAGGAAAATTTGTAAATGTGGGTCAAACTTGCATTGCTCCCGATTATATAGTAGTACATCAGTCGAAAAAGCAATTGCTGATAGAAAAGATGCAATATTTTATTAAGAAATTTTATACAGAAAATGCCTCGGAGAGTTATGATTATGGTAAGATTATTAATGAAAAGCGATTCAATACATTGGTTAATTATTTATCGCAAGGAACTATTATTCACGGAGGGCGCCATCAAAAAGAAACCTTATTTATTGAACCCACTTTATTAGAAAATGTTTCATTAGATTCAAACCTAATGAAAGAAGAAATATTTGGACCATTACTACCCATTTTTACATTTACAACAGCAGATGATGCATTGGCTATTATTGAACACAATTCCCATCCTTTAGCATTTTATTTGTTTACCAATAGCCGTGTTAAAGAAAATTTTTGGATGAATACCGTTTCTTTTGGAGGCGGCTGCATAAACAATACCGATTGGCATTTTACCAATCATAATTTACCTTTTGGAGGTGTAGGAAATAGTGGCATTGGAGCTTATCATGGAAAATATTCTTTTAATACATTTACACGATTAAAACCTGTTTTAAAAACACCTAATTGGTTCGATCCTTTCTTAAAATATCCTCCTTTTAAAGGCAGATTAGGATTATTTAAATGGATGATTCGATAAACTATTTTATGCGTAGTATTATAAAACTTTTTATACTTTTTGTTGTTACGCTTGCATTATTCTTTGTTTTTAAACCTAAAGAAATGACGCTAAGACAATATATTTTAAAGTCCGTTTATCCTATTATGATGTTCTTTGGAAAAGTATTCCCTGCAAAGAATGCTTTCCTTAGTAATGATAAAAATATTATTCCTACAACATCTTTCTATAATTTAAAAGCAACAAGTATTGATGGAAAAGAAATTAGCTTTTCTACTTTTAAAGGAAAAAAAATAATGATTGTAAATACTGCCAGCGATTGTGGTTATACAGCTCAGTACGATGAATTAGAAAAATTATATCAGCAAAATAAAAATAACTTAATTATTATAGGTTTTCCGGCAAATGATTTTAAAGAGCAAGAGAAAAAAAGCAACAACGAAATTGCTACTTTTTGCAAACGCAATTATGGCGTTAGTTTTTTATTAATGCAAAAAAGCCATGTACTTAAAAATACAGAACAGAATGAAGTATTTAATTGGCTAACGCACGCATCAAAAAACGGATGGTGCAACCAACAACCTATTTGGAACTTTAATAAATACATTATTAACGAAACAGGAATTTTAACCAACTTTGCATCCAGCAATATTTCACCATTAGATAAAAGAATATTAAAAGCAATTCAATAAATAACTATATGTCAACAGTATTAATTACAGGAGCTTCAAGCGGTTTAGGAACCGAATTAGCAAAACTATTTGCTAAAGATAAACACGATATTGTTTTAGTAGCAAGAAGTGAAAATAAACTAAAAACACTTGCCAACGAGTTACAACAGTCATTCGGTATCACAGTAACCGTAATTGCAAAAGATTTAAGTATAGCAACCGAATTAGATGCGCTTTATAATGAAATTAATGCTGCAAATATTAAAATTGATTTTTTAGTAAATAATGCTGGATTTGGCGACTATGGCTTATTTGCCGAAAGCGATTGGCATAAACAACAAGAAATGATTAATGTAAATATTATTGCATTAACCAAACTTACTCATTTGTTTTTACCCGAAATGCTTAAAAGAAAGTTTGGGAAAATATTAAATGTAGCATCAACTGCGGCATTTCAGCCAGGACCAACCATGAGCATTTATTATGCTACCAAATCATTTGTATTACATTTTTCAGAAGCTATATCCAACGAATTAGAAGGAACAGGTATAACGGTTACTACTTTATGCCCCGGTGCCTTTGAAAGTGGTTTTCAAGCAACAGCAGCATTAGAAGAAAGCAGATTAGTAAAAGGAAAAAAATTACCAACATCAAAAGATATTGCAACATTTGGTTACAGGCATTTCTTAAAAGGAAGCCGAGTATGTATTCCGGGATTCATGAATAATATTATGGCATCCTCCATTCGATTTACACCAAGAGGATTGGTTTTAAAAATAGTACGGTATATGCAAAATAAAAAATAACTATTACCGCCAATTTTGATATTGAATATTGTATTATTCTTCCCATAAAATAGTTAGTTTCGCCTCAAACGAAATTGCTATGTCTACTTTAACTAAACAGTACGATGCTCTAAAATATCAAACCCCAACCGGAACTTCTTTACATTGCAAAGGATGGATTCAAGAAGCAGCTTTAAGAATGTTACTAAACAATCTTAATCCCGAAGTTGCAGAACGCCCCGAAGATTTAATTGTGTATGGAGGAAGAGGCAAAGCAGCAAGAAATTTTGAAGCATTAGACAATATTATTGCGGCATTAAAAATTTTAGATAACGATGAAACTTTACTCATTCAAAGCGGCAAACCGGTAGGCATTTTAAAAACCCATAGCAATGCACCAAGAGTATTAATTTCTAATTCACAACTCGTTCCTAAATGGGCAACATGGGAACATTTTGAGGAATTAGAAAAGAAAGGATTAATGATGTACGGACAAATGACTGCCGGCAGTTGGATTTACATTGGCTCGCAAGGAATTGTTCAAGGCACTTACGAAACTTATGCAGCCATTGCCGATAAACATTTTAACGGCACCCTAAAACATACACTTAATGTAACAGCAGGTTTAGGCGGAATGGGTGGCGCACAACCCTTAGCAATTACTATGAATGAAGGTGTTGCTTTAATAGCCGAAGTAGAAGAATGGAGAATTGATAAAAGAATTGAAACAAAATATTTAGATGAAAAATTAACCAATATTGATGAAGCTATAGATAAAGCTTTGCAATATAAAAAAGAAGGTACTACAAAAAGTATTGGCGTATTATGCAATGCCGTTCATTTATTACAAAGATTATTGGAAAGAAATATCATCCCCGATACATTAACCGATCAAACTTCTGCACATGACCCATTAATTGGTTATTGGCCACATGAAATTACGTATGAACAAGCCAAAATTTTACGAGAGCAAAATCCAAAACAATACATCGGTTATAGTTATACCAGCATGTTTCAACATGTACAACTGATGATTGAATTAATGAATAAAGGTGCTATTACTTTTGATTATGGAAATAATATTAGAGCAAGAGCACAAGAACATGGATTACAAAATGCATTTGCATTTCCGGGTTTTGTTCCTGCATATATTCGTCCGCTCTTTTGCGAAGGCAAAGGTCCTTTCCGTTGGGCAGCCTTAAGCGGTGATGAAAATGATATTGCAGTTACCGATGGACTTATAGCCAATATGTTTCCTCAAAATAAAAGTTTACAACGTTGGTTAAAATTGGCAAAAGAAAGAATTGCTTTTCAAGGGTTACCTGCCCGTATCTGCTGGTTAGGGCAAGGCGAAAGAGAAAAAGCCGGATTGGCATTTAATGAATTAGTTAGAACAGGAAAAGTAAAAGCACCCATTGTTATTGGAAGAGATCATCTCGATACGGGTTCTGTTGCCTCACCTAACAGAGAAACCGAAGCTATGAAAGATGGAAGTGATGCTGTTGCCGATTGGCCTTTACTTAATGCACTAATTAACACAGCCGGTGGAGCTAGCTGGGTTAGCTTACATCATGGTGGTGGTGTAGGTATGGGTTATAGCATTCATGCAGGTATGGTAATTGTTGCCGATGGCACCAACGAAGCAGCAGAAAGACTTGCAAGAGTTTTAAGAAATGATCCGGGAATGGGAGTTATACGCCACGCCGATGCAGGTTACGAAATTGCTATTGAAACAGCTAAACAAAATAATTTAACACTTGAACAAAAGTTGGTATAATAGAAACGCTTTATACTACCTTTTCTTTTTTATGAAAAAACTATAAAGTATAATACAGTATTTTTTCTTTAAGAATCTTTATATTCTCTGAAGCTGTTTGAGTTAATTAATATTTTTCACCATTAAGCACATCATGGCTAAATAAATGAAGCTAATGGCAGATTCTTCTGTTCTTTCATAATTGATAACAAGCCGTCTAAAATTTAATAACCATGCAAAAGTTCTTTCAACAA